>CAZIVE010000082.1:7328-12046 GCA_964542435.1 uncultured Parabacteroides sp. | reverse complement strand
AATTTACTGTCACACCCGATTCGGTTCTCGGCAAAGAGGGAACAGACTACACCATTGAAGTCCGTACCGACAAAGGCGAGACACTTTATCCGAACGGCAATAGCTACAAGATCGCCGCTGTCGATCACGAGACGACCGTATATATAAATGTAAAGAAGCTTCACCCGACAGGCGTGGACAACATCAACGCATTGATCGTCTATGGCGGCCAGGGCAGCATTACGATCGAGAGTCCGAACAATACAAAAGCTCTCGTAATCAATTTGTTCGGCAGGGTGATCGAATCCACAACTATTTCGAGCGGTAAGACCACATTCAATGGATTGTCGGAAGGCATTTACATTGTGAAGATCGGAAATAGGACCGAAAAGGTAATAGTAAGGTAACCAATGTTCCATATTGTATCATAAACACACTCGTTTTTAAGAGAAGGGGCAGGTATTCGTACCTGCCCTTTTTATGTGTAAGATGGGGAATTTTGACAACGGGAACTCCGTTGTCAAAATTGGGAGAATCGAGGTTCTTTATGCTCGAATTTGCCCCTTTTTGATGCCTTTTTCCAGATTTTGACAACGGATGTTCCGTTGTCAAAATTCCTAAGATTGAAGTCCAATGGATATGCAGCCTCTCAACGGGAACTCGTGTAGTATGCAATAAAAAAAGGAGACTCTCTTGCGAAAGTCTCCTTTATCTTATTTATAGGATTGAATTACTTCGTTTCCTCTTTCGGTTCTTCTTTTGAAGCCTCTTTTGAAGTCTCTTTAGCAGCAGCCTTAGCAGCGTTGCCTTCCATCTTCTCTTTCAGAGCAGCGAGTTCTTCGATGTCGCCGAGCGTTGTCTTTTCAACAGGACCGGTTGTCATTGGAGCCTCTTCCTTCTTTGCACCACGCTTTGATTTCTTCTCAGGAGCGGCACCGTCTTTGTGAGCGGCAGCTCTCTGTTCATCTTCGAATACGCGGCTATGTGAAAGGATGATACGCTTTGCTTCCTTGTTGAATTCAATAACCTTGAACGGCAGTTTCTCGTCAACGACAGCTTGTGAACCGTCTTCCTTAACGAGGTGTTTCGGAGTTGCGAAACCTTCAACGCCGTAAGGCAGAGAAACAACAGCACCCTTATCGAGCATCTCGATGATTGTACCTTCGTGGATAGAACCAACGGTGAAGATGGTCTCAAATACATCCCAAGGATTCTCCTCAAGCTGTTTGTGACCGAGGCTCAGACGACGGTTTTCTTTGTCGATTTCCAGAACGACTACTTCGATGTCTGCACCAATCTGAGTAAACTCTGACGGATGTTTGATCTTCTTTGTCCAACTGAGGTCACTGATATGAATCAGACCATCAACGCCCTCTTCGATCTCAACGAATACACCGAAGTTGGTGAAGTTGCGGACTTTTGCTGTATGATGTGAACCAACAGGATATTTCTCTTCAATATTCTCCCAAGGATCAGCTTTGAGCTGTTTGATGCCAAGAGACATCTTACGTTCTTCGCGGTCGAGAGTCAGGATGACAGCTTCAACCTCGTCGCCAACCTTCATGAAATCCTGTGCGCTGCGGAGATGCTGTGTCCAGCTCATTTCTGAAACGTGGATCAGACCTTCTACACCCGGAGCGATTTCGATGAATGCACCGTAGTCAGCCATAACGACAACCTTACCTTTAACATGGTCACCGACTTTGAGGTTCGGATCCAATGCATCCCAAGGATGAGGAGTAAGCTGCTTCAGACCGAGAGCGATACGCTTCTTCTCGTCGTCGAAATCGAGGATAACGACGTTGATCTTCTCGTCGAGATGTACAATCTCTTCGGGATGTGAAACGCGGCCCCAGCTGAGGTCTGTGATATGGATAAGTCCGTCCACACCGCCCAGATCGACGAATACGCCGTAGGTTGTGATGTTCTTGACAGTACCTTCGAGTACCTGACCTTTCTCCAGCTTGGAGATAATCTCTTTTTTCTGCTGTTCGAGTTCAGCTTCGATAAGAGCCTTGTGAGATACAACGACATTCTTGTATTCCTGGTTGATCTTGACGATCTTGAATTCCATCGTCTTGCCAACGAATACATCGTAGTCGCGAATCGGTTTGACATCAATCTGTGAACCCGGAAGGAATGCTTCAACACCGAATACATCGACGATCATGCCACCCTTCGTACGGCATTTGATGAAACCTTTAATAACCTCATCCTTCTCAAGAGCCTCGTTGACGCGATCCCAAGCGCGGGTTGCGCGAGCCATCTTGTGTGACAGGACAAGTTGTCCTTTTTTGTCTTCCTGATTCTCGATGTAAACTTCTACTTCGTCACCGACTTTCAGGTCCGGATTGTAACGGAATTCTGACATAGGTACGACTCCATCAGACTTAAAGCCGATGTTGACAACGACTTCGCGTTTGTTGATAGAGGTTACCTTTCCCATAACAACTTCTTTGTCCTTTACGGTGTTCAAAGTGTTGTCATACGTTTTCTCAAGGTCTTCCTTGCTTACTGAACCGTAATTCTCGCCCTCTTCCAGGGCGTCCCAATTGAAATCCTCAATGGGTTTAATTTCCTTTGTGTCCATTCTTTAATTTAAAACTGTTTTTTTAATTAGTAAATTAGACATTATGTTGCCTATTCTCAAAAAAGTGCCGCAAATATAAGTCATTTTTTTGAGAGCCAAACCTTTATTGCAAATAAATTTTTCTTTAGGCGACGGTAGATCAGGGAATCGATGCCCAATTGACGTTATACAATCAAGAGCTGTGACGTTTGCGGTAGTTTTTGCGTATCTGATTGTCGAGGATAAGCAGGAACAAAGCAATGGCGCCGATGAAGAGATAAAGAGGGAGCGTGCTGAATCTTAATAGTGCGAAGGAGGGAAAGTCGATGGTGATTTTGGGTGTCTTCATGAAGATGAACGTAGCAACGGCTATGACGATCAAGACTACAGATGCGAAACTGACTGCAGCCCAAGCCATCCGTTCGTTGCGCCTATGAGCACAGGCTGCTTCCCGACGGATCTTTTCCATCATGTGACTGCGGAAAAGTTCTGACGGTTTTTCTTCCGGCAGTTGACTGAACAGATCTTTCCATCTCTCGTTGTTTATCTCATTGTTATTCATTGTCTTTTTCCTCCATGTTCCTGATTAATACCGAAAGGCGCTTTCGGATACGGAAAAGCTTAACCTTGACGTTCGCTTCTGTCAAACCTGTGATGATGGCAAGCTCTTCTATCGTCTTTTCGTCTTTGTAAAACAGTAGAATCATCGCGCGTTCGTCTGCCGGAAGCTGTGTCAGTGCCTTGTCGAGCAGTTCCAATTGCCGGTGATGTTTCTCTGCGTCGTCATCGTCTGAAAAGAGAGAAGATTCCGGAGCGTCATCACTTGTGAGATTCTCCTCCAAAGGCAGAAAATTGTCTTTCTTCCGTCGGGTTTCCGAAACCGCCGTATTCCATGCGATACGGTAAATCCACGTTGAGAAGCTGCATTCGGCTTTGAAAGATGCAAGGGTTTTGAACACCTTCAAAAAAACATCCTGAGTGATCTCCTCCGCATCTTCACGGTTCTCCACGATCCGGACGATCAGAGCAAATATCCGCCGACTGTACCGATCGAGAAGGCAACCGAAGCATTCCGCATCGCCCTCTTTGATCCTACTGATATAATATGCATCCGAATAAAGCTCCATCTTCATGGGATTGACGCAATCCGCGGCGTGCGGTTACAGTTTTCGCAGACAAAAATAATCACTTTTTCTTGAAATCCTCTCTGCCTTCTTTTCTCATTTCTCTCCTCGTTCTTTGACTCATTTATCTATTACATTATACGACGCGAACCGTTCCTTTGTGGAAATAATTTTTAACCATGGTTGAAACTTTTTTTAACCGTGGTTAAAAATTTCTGGATCAATAGTGAAAATAATTTTCAACCATGGTTAAAACATTTCTTTTCCTTAGACGGCTTCCATCCGTAGCGTTGAACGCGTTGGAAAGGAATGTGGTAAATTTTTTTCATCCAAGCTGTAACCTGATGGGATGTGCTGCGTCAAAAAGGCAAACGAAAAAGAAAACAATTAAATACACAAGGTTATGGAAATGGAATTTATTTATGTGCCGATCGTGGTGGCCATCATCACCGCAGGTATTTACGGTCTGTTTGAACTGATTATACGTCGCAAAGAACGTCTCACCATCATTGAAAAGATCGGAGACAAATTGGATCCGTCCATGTTGAGAGGCAGAATGGCTTTGCCTAGCTATTCCAATCTTCCCCGCGTTTCCTACGGCGCATTGAAAGCCGGTTGCCTGATTGCCGGAATCGGTTTGGGATTGTTGGTCGGATTCATCATCAATGCATCTCTTGCCGCAGGCAACACGCTTTATGCCGATGAATGGTATCGCAACAACATCGCCGGCGTCTCTTACGGAGCTTCCGTTTTGCTTTTCGGAGGAATCGGTTTGATCATCGCCTTCGTTGTCGAGATGAATTTCACGAAAAAGAAGAAAGAGGAGGATCATTCGGAAGAATAGTCATTGTGTGAGATAGCCTGATAAACTTCTCGGAGATCCGTATCTTGCGTGGATGCGGATAAAACAAGCAGGAGGAAAGCGGTTTCGTTTTCCTCCTGTTCGGTTATTTGAAGAAGATCTCACCGAAGAAGGGCGGACAATGGAAATCCGGTTCTTTCAGATCGATCGGACTCCAGCTGACATAATGCGGTGAAACCGTTTC
>CAZIVE010000082.1:0-7228 GCA_964542435.1 uncultured Parabacteroides sp. | reverse complement strand
TTGATATAAAACGGATCTTCATCTCTTTTCATAAAGAATTCAACGCAGCTGTCCAGATGAACCGGCGAGTTGTCTTCGGAATAAAGGGCTTTGATTGAATTCCCCCGAACAAAATAACGAAGGTAAAGACTCTTTTCACTTCGGATGATATCAAAAACAGTGATGGGCTTATAAGGAAATTCACTCCAGTTGATGACGTCAATGGATTCGCGGCAAGCTTTGTTCTCGAATACGAAGTCCAAAGAGGACAGCTCGAGGACATCCAATGTTGGGAATACAGGTACAGTTAGTTTTTTCATTTTTATTTCTTAATAGGTTAAAATAATTAGAGTAAAGGCAACTGAAAATAGGAGGTGAGAAAGACGGACAAGACGCCGACGATGGAAAGGATGATGATGATGCTTCCCACGATCTTGTTCATGATCCAGAGTCCTCTCATGTTGATCCACTTGCTAAGGCGAGAGACGAGATACGTTATCCCAAACCACCAAAGCAGAGCTCCAACAGCAATGCTCCCGATTCCTCCCAACGTGATCCACCACGATTGGTCTTTGAGCACAAATCCAAGGCGTGCATACAGACCGATGAAGAGGAAGATGATCAGCGCATTGCTGAAAGTGAGAAAGAATGAGGTGATAAAGTCCTGACGAAGCGACAGCTTCTTCTCCTTGTTCTTCTGAAGGCTCTTGACCGGATTGCTCTTGAAGATATAGAAACCGAAGAGCAGCAGCACGAGACTTCCGAAAAGCTGCAACGGAGCTTCGTTGGCTTCGATGAAGTTGATGGCAAATCCCATTCCGAGCGCTGTAAGTACGGCATAGATAAGATCCGAAAGCGCGGCGCCGAGACCTGTCACGAAACCATGCCAGCGCCCTTTGTTGAGCGTTCGTTGGATACATAACATTCCAATCGGACCCATTGGAGCTGAAACCAGTATCCCAATCAATATGCCTTTGAATAACATACCTATCATGGCTTTTAGAACATCACCTCAGTTCAGTCGGAGGACAAAGATAGATGAAATGAATGACAAAAACGGGGATTTTACCTATCTTTGCATTCTAAAGCGGAATAAGGCAGTAGAAGCGGCGCTTTCGCAGCCTCTTTCGTTACATCTTATATCTGTAATCTGTTCTTGAATCATTAAATATTCGTTGATATATGATTGAATTCTTCAAATCTTCAACTAAGACAGTGTTGGCTGTAGAAGTTCAGCAGGCACTTACGCCGGAAGATGTCCGGAAACTGGTATGGCTTTTCAGTGAAGCCGAGCCTGTGAAGTCTGAAACAATCGAAGGCTGGTTCGTCGGACCACGCCGTGAGATGATTACGCCTTGGAGCACCAATGCTGTGGAGATTACTCAGAATATGGGTATGAGCGGCATCAGTCGTATAGAGGAATATTTCCCCGTTTCATCCGGCGAGGCTGATCATGACCCGATGCTTCAACGCATCTATAACGGCTTGAACCAGGAGATATTCACTACCAACAAAAAACCGGATCCTATCGTTTATATTGACGATATGGCTGCTTACAATCTGAAAGAGGGTTTGGCGCTGAGCAAAGAGGAGATCGATTACCTCAATGAGGTCAGCACGAAGCTGGGACGCCGGTTGACGGACAGTGAAGTGTTTGGATTTTCGCAGGTAAACTCCGAACATTGCCGTCATAAGATCTTCGGCGGCGTCTTCATCATCGATGGCAAGGAAATGGAAAGTTCACTCTTCGCCATGATCAAGAAGACCTCGAAAGAGAATCCCAACGATCTTGTTTCAGCTTATACGGATAATGTGGCGTTCAAGAAAGGCCCGAACATCGAACAGTTCGCTCCAAAGAGTGCCGACAAACCCGATTATTATGCAGTGAAAAAGATACCGACCGTCATCTCTATGAAGGCCGAAACTCATAACTTCCCGACAACTGTCGAACCATTCAACGGCGCTGCTACAGGAACGGGCGGTGAGATCCGCGATCGTCTGGGCGGTGGAAAAGCCTCTCTTCCGATTGCAGGAACAGCTGTCTATATGACTTCTTATCCGAGAACAGAAGGTGCACGCGAATGGGAAAAGATATTGGATCCGCGTCCATGGTTGTATCAGACTCCTGAACAGATTCTGATCAAGGCTTCCAATGGTGCTTCCGATTTCGGCAATAAGTTCGGACAACCGCTGATCTGCGGTTCGCTTCTGACTTTCGAACATGCGGAGAACAAAGAGAAATATGCATACGACAAGGTGATCATGCTCGCCGGCGGTGTTGGTTTTGCCAACAAACGCGACGCTTTGAAGGGTGATCCGAAACCGGGTGAAAAGGTTGTCGTAATCGGCGGTGATAACTATCGCATCGGAATGGGCGGCGGCGCTGTCTCTTCTGTCAATACGGGACAGTATTCGAACGGCATCGAACTGAATGCGGTTCAGCGTGCCAATCCGGAAATGCAGAAACGTGCAGCCAATGTGATTCGTGCCATTGCCGAAGCCGATGTCAATCCGATTGTCTCTATTCACGATCATGGTGCCGGCGGTCATCTCAACTGTCTCTCTGAGTTGGTTGAATCCACAGGCGGTCATATCGATATGAGCAAATTGCCGATCGGCGACAAGACGCTTTCTGCAAAGGAGATCGTGGGCAATGAGAGTCAGGAACGTATGGGCTTGCTCGTGGAGGAAAAAGATGTGGCTCATCTCAAACGCATTGCCGACCGCGAACGCGCTCCTATGTATGTAGTGGGCGAGACGACCGACGACATGAAGTTTGTCTTCGAACAGGCCGACGGTGTCAAACCGATTGATATCAAGCTTGAATATATGTTTGGAAAACCGCCACGTACGGTGATGAACGACAAGACGGTCAGTAAGACGTATGCTCCGGTCGTTTACAAAGAGTCCGAACTGCATCATTATCTCGAGAACGTGCTGCAGCTCGAAGCTGTTGCCTGCAAGGATTGGTTGACCAATAAGGTGGATCGTTCCGTCACGGGAAAAGTAGCTCGTCAGCAATGTCAGGGTGAACTTCAGCTTCCGTTGAGCGATTTAGGTGCAGTGGCTTTGGATTATCGTGGAGAGAAAGGTATTGCCACTTCATTAGGTCACGCTCCGCAGGTAGGATTGATCGATCCGGCAGCCGGTTCTGTCATGTCCATCGCCGAATCACTGACCAATATCGTCTTCGCTCCTCTGACGGATAAGCTTGCAGGTGTTTCTCTGAGTGCCAACTGGATGTGGCCATGCCGCAACGAAGGTGAAGATGCTCGTCTTTACACAGCTGTCAAGGCTGCTTCCGACTTTGCCATCAGCCTCGGCATCAACATTCCTACGGGAAAAGATTCCCTTTCGATGACGCAGAAGTATGGTGATGAAAAGGTGCTGGCTCCGGGAACCGTCATTATTACAGCCGCAGGCGAGGTGAGCGATGTGAAGGATATCGTTTCTCCGGTGCTTGTGCATGAACGCAATTCTTACATCTATTATATAGACTTCTCTTTCGATTCGTTCAAGTTGGGCGGATCGGCATTTGCTCAGCAGCTCAACAAACTGGGCGATGAAGTACCTACAGTTGTTGATTCTGAGTATTTCGCCGATGCTTTCAATGCCGTTCAGGATGCCATTGCCAAACATCTGATCCTCGCAGGTCACGATATTTCTGCCGGTGGTATGATTACAACCTTGCTGGAGATGTGCTTTGCCAATGTCGAAGGCGGTTTGGAAGTCAATTTGGATAAGCTTGCCGAGAAGGATATCGTGAAGATTTTGTTCGCTGAGAATCCGGGAATCCTGGTTCAGGTGAAAGATCATAAGGCTTTCGAAAAGCTGATGCTTGACGCAGGTGTCGGTTTTGCTGTTGTTGCTCGTCCTACTTCCGAACGTCATATCCTCGTTTCCAAAGAGGGTATTCAGTATCATTTCGGTATCGATTACATGCGCGACGTCTGGTACGAGTCTTCTTATAAGCTGGATGTAAAGCAGAGCGGTACGGTTTGTGCCGGCAACCGCTTCGAGAACTATAAGATGCAACCGCTCGAATTCCGTTTCCCGAAAGAGTTCACCGGAAAACTTTCCGCTTACGGATTGAAGAATGGCGAACACAAACCGACCGGAATCAAGGCTGCTGTCATTCGCGAAAAGGGTTCTCAGTGCGAACGCGAGACGGCTTACGCTCTTTATCTTGCCGGATTTGATGTCAAGGATGTTCACATGACAGACTTGGCTTCCGGTCGTGAGACGCTTGATGACGTCAATTTCATCGTCTTCTGCGGCGGTTTCAGTAATTCCGATGTCTTGGGTTCCGCTAAAGGTTGGGCAGGAGGTTTCCTCTTCAATGCCAAGGCAAAAGAGGCCATCGACAGATATTATGCGCGTAAGAACACGCTCAGTATGGGAATCTGCAACGGCTGTCAGCTGATGGCAGAATTGGAGCTGCTTTATCCGGAACATGAGAAGAAGCATAAGATGATCCATAACGACTCTCATAAGTTCGAGTCTGGCTTTGTCACGCTGGAGATCCCGAAGAACGATTCCGTCATGCTCGGTTCGCTCAGCGGCGTGAAGATGGGCGCTTGGGTTGCTCACGGAGAAGGCAAGTTCTCATTCCCGTATGAAGAGAAGGAATATAATATCATCGCCAAGTATAACTACGAAGGTTATCCCGCCAATCCAAACGGTTCGCCTTGGTCGGTTGCCGGCGTTTGCTCGAAGGATGGTCGTCATCTGGCGATGATGCCGCATCCGGAACGTGCCATTTTCCCGTGGCAGTGCGGTTATTATCCAACCGACCGACTGCATGAAGATGAGGTAACGCCTTGGATTGAAGCTTTCGTCAATGCACGAAAGTGGATTGAGAAGAATAAGTAATCAGAGAATAAGGGATGGATTTTCAAAGTTCGTCCCTTTTCTTTTGAAAAGTCTATACAACAAAACAGCGTTGTTCGAGTTATATATATATTAATGTATAATAATCATGAAAAGGTATGTTGTTCTGTTGGTTTTCTTAACTCTCACTTTGGGCATTAAAGCGCAGGAGCCTCATTTCATTACTCAGTTCGGATTGAATCTCGCTGCATTAAACGATTATGATAATTGGGGCGGTCAGGATTATCGCGCCGGCGTCAATGTGGGCGTTGGAATGGAATTGCCTGTTTCGAATAGTTTTTCCATCGTTCCCGGTGTCTTTTATTCGATGCAAGGTTCAGATGGTTCTGACGATTGGGATAATTCCAATTTCAATTCGACGTGCAAGATTGATTATATCAACGTCCCGATTCTGGCGAAATATTACTTTTACCAAGGTCTATTTGGCATTGCCGGTCCGCAGTTCGGCTTTAAGGTGAAAGCGAAAGACAACGATACAGACATTTCTTCGCAGGTAAAGAGTTTTGATTTCTCGCTGAGTTCCGGAATCGGATATCAGTTTCCTTCCGGCTTGTTCTTTACGGCTGTTGCAAACACAGGTTTGACGAAAGTCTTCAAGACTTTCTATGTTCAAGGTTATGACGATTACTACGGCGACAGCTATTCAAGATACAATACGGTATTGCAACTGAATATTGGCTACGAATTTTAGGAAGGGAATTAGCGGATGGCGACTTTACGCACCGTATCGGCAATGCGGATGATGTAGTAACCTTTGGCAATGTTCACTACATATTCGCCGGAAGATTGTTTCATCTGAATCTCTTTCACTTTGATTCCGACGACGCTGTAAATCTCTAGAACGCTTCCAATAGGAGCATTCTCGACTTTGATGCGATTCCGGTAAGCGGTGATTTCAATTGGAGTGGGATCGTTCGCAGCATAAGAATAAGAGGGCTTTTCCATATTGATCTCTCGAGCATCAACAGGGAAAGTCGTCACGATTCCGAGGAATAGGATGAAAGTTATGATAAATCCTTTTCTTCTCATTACTCCTTATTTTGCGCAAAGTTACGCAACTATTTTCTAAACTATATACTTTTTTTCTCTTTTTGTCAAGAATGCAGCATGGAAATGACCATTCCTTCGTTGGCTAATGTCGAATTGGGGAAAATATCTGTAGCTTCTTTCAGAATGTCGTCAAGCGTTTCGTAACGTGCAGAATAATGACCGAGCAGCAGTTGTTTGACTTTGGCCTCTTTGGCAATGGTGGCAGCTTGCGAAGCGGTGGAATGAAAGGTCTCTTTGGCTCTGATGAGGTCGCTTTCCTGAAAGGTGGATTCATGATAAAGCAGATCGACGCCTTCGATGATGGGAATGATGGACGGACAGAATGCCGTATCGGAACAGAAGGCGTAGCGCCGTGCCGGCTCTGCGGGACGAGTCAATCGGCTGTTGGCGATGACTTCTCCATCTTCCGTGACGAAATCCGCTCCCTCTTTGATCTTTTGCATCTCTTTGACCGGAACGTGATAGAAATCGGTCATCTCGCGGATGATGTGATTGTACTTCTGCTTTTCGACAAAGAGATAACCACAGCAGGGAATGCGATGATTCAGCGGAATCGACCACACCGTGACGGAACGATCTTCCATGACAATCTCATGCTTTTCGGTGTCAACGGTGTGAAATCGGACTTCGAAAGGCAGATTCTTGCAGAAGAGATTGAGTACCGGACGAAGCCACGTCTCCAGATCTTTCGGTCCGTAGATGAAAAGATCGCCCGTTCTTCCCAACATTCCAAGCGTGGAAATCAATCCGGGAAGGCCGAAACAGTGATCGCCGTGCAGATGGGAAATGAAAATATGGTTGAGCCTGCTGAATTTGGAGTGCATCTTTCGCATCTGGAGCTGCGTTCCTTCGCCACAGTCAATCATGTAGAGCTTATCGCGCAGGTCTATGATTTGAGAAGTGGAGAGATGTCTTGTTGTGGGCAAAGCTGATCCGCACCCTAAAATGTTTATGTCAAATTCAGCCATCGTTTTTTCGTTCTTGATTGATAGCAAAGCGTATGATTGGCTCAAGTAAGTTTGAATGAATAAAAAACTATGTTGAGCAACATTTTTTCCTTACTATTCGTGCAAAGATAATGCAAAACGTTATCTCTTTTGTGAAAAATACCAAAAAAAGAGCATCTCGTGAATAATGTGAGTTTATAAATACCTATATTTGTTTGCGTTCTGAAAGAAGAACGTGTTTAGATTTAGAATTAGAAAATCGAATCAGACTTTGCCTTAACTAACTTTTTTCTTTTTGTTTAAAACGGTTAAATGCAGAAACGGCCCAGCGAGAGCTCCGCCGTTTCCTTTTTTTTATACCT
>CAZIVE010000081.1:0-12076 GCA_964542435.1 uncultured Parabacteroides sp. | reverse complement strand
GGAAAGGCGACAAACGACAACGGAAAATTTCCCAATAGAATCTGCAGCACGATCATCAGCGCTACAAACGCCATCAGAAATCCCTCGAGTTTGAATGATTGGCTCTCTTCTCCTTGATGCATATTTGAAATGGCTCTTTCTTCAACGGCAAATATAACAAATAACATTGTGGGAACGATGCTTCGGCAAGAAGATACGAGGTTTTTTGCATTATCTCTGCTAAAGCGAAGACTCCGAAACGATCACGACTGCGACATCCGATCCTTGCGGTTCTTTCTCCAAAGCTGATAGCTGTTGATGATATTCTGCCAAAGAACGTAAGATGCGGGCGCAATGGAGGAAACCGGATTAAGATATACCTGCGCCATCCAGATGGCCATGGCGGTGTTTTTCTGTCCAAGTCCTTGACCGGAAGAGACGGGATCATTGTAATGGCGTCCGATGCGCCGACCGATCAGGAACTGCAGTATGCAGATGATCAGCGCCACGACAGCCAAACCGATTTCACTGGCGACATCGGGATTGGGCTGATCGACCACGAATTTCACGGTTGTGCCGGTCAGAACGGTCAGCGAAGTAGCCCACAGATAGAAGGAGGCTTTATGAATGCTGGCCAGTTTGTCATGAACCTTGGGCATGAAATATTGGAGGAACCAGGCGATGGCAAGTGGAAGAACGAGGATCGTAGCCACCTGCCAGCAGATATGGAGGAACGACTGCATGAAGGTCATCTCGCTGTGCGTGCCCAACATCGTGAACAGCAAAGGAGCGAGTGCAGCGACACCGATATTGCAGATAAAAAGATAGGTGGCGATGAAAGAGATACTTCCTCCCAACATTCCCGTTATGACGGCCGCCGCGGCAGCTGTAGGAGCCAGTACGCAGATCAAAGCGCCTTGCGCCACCAGCGGATTGTAAAGCCGGACGAGGAAATAGACGGGAATGCAGCCCAACAGTTCGATCAGTACCAGCCAAAGCTGGGCCTTATGAAAATGAAGATCTCGAGGCGACAGCTTACAAAAGGTAAGCAGCAGCATCGAGAAGATCAGATAGGGAATCAAGAAAGAGAGACAGCCAATCCATTGATAGGTCAATGATCCGATGAGCATTGCCCAGACAAGTGTCCAATCTTTCAAAAATTTCATTTCATCAGCGCAAACGTTCGAGCGAGCGGACCAGCGTCTCGTCGGCTCCGATATTGCGAATAGCCAGATAATCAAGAATCAGGCAGATGACAGGGAACGACAGCGCCAGCTTAATGCTCATGCTGCATCCCGGAATGTGATTCTTAACCGTAACGATGGAAAAGATAAACAACGCATAGAAACCGATCATGAGCAAAGCGTTGAACACGCTCAGACGGATCTGCAGGATACGTTTACGAAAAAGAAAAATCGTAATCAGGGAGATCAGGGAAATGACGGCTGTAAGGATGAACAAACCCCACGTCGGATAGAGCAGCTGTGACTGTGTCTCCACGGTCGAAAGGCCTGTGACGTCGAAGTTGAACAGCATCGTTCCCTGCTGCAGCGTTGCAAGGGGCAGAAACATCATGGTGACCATAAGCGCCGTGATGATCAGCAGATACAAGCTTTGAATGCGTTGAATCATATCAAGGATTGTTTTTCTCTTTGGCAGGATTCCGGAAATAGATCTTGTCTTCCAGATATTCCTGGGTTGCGATCAAACCGGGTTTAGGAAGCTTCTCGTAGTAACGGGAGATCTCGATCTGTTCTCTGTTCTCGAACACCTCTTCAAGGTTATCGTTGTAAGAGGCAAACTCCTTCAGTTTTTTGTCGAGTTCCTGCTTCATATCAGCGGCGATCTGATTGGCACGCTTTGAAATGATAGCAACCGTTTCATACACATTTCCCGTCTTGTCCATCATCTCGTTCATATCACGAGTAATCGTATTGGTGGGCGCGTTCGTTTTTCTGTAATCCATATTTATCTATTTGATTTGCTTTAATTCCTGAAAAACATCAATAAACTTCCTTTATATGCTTAGAGGCGTCGTCAAAGAAGCGCTTGGCTTGTTTGGCATATTTCCCCGTAGGATATTCATTCATGTAGTTATAATATTCATCCACTACATCGCGATAGCGGCCTTGGAGCTTCTCCTCGACGCTGACCTTCGACAGTTCGTATTTCGAACGGAGCATCAGGAACATAAACTCTTCGCGGTATTTCGTGTAAGGATAATTCTTCAGCGCATTCTGCGAAGTGATGATACTCGACAGGTAGTTGTTACCCATGTATGTACCCAAGTTGAAATAGAGATGCGCAGCCAGATATTCCTTATAGGCCAGTTTCTCCTGAAGCTCGAACAGGATCTTCTGAGCATCGGCAGCATGTTCGCTCTGCGGATAATACTCCATATAAAGCTGCAGCTGCTCGATGGCTTTATAGGTCTTCGACTGGTCCAACCTTGCGTCGGGCGAAGAGAGATAAAGTCCGTAGCCGGAATAGTAACGCGACAACTCGGCATATTCACCTTTGGGATATGTCGTGTAATAATTTTCAAAATACTGAGCGGCCGTCTCATAATCCTGCTGGCCATAATAGCTCTGTGCCAACAGATAGAGCGACTCCTCCGCATTTGACGTTCCTTTGAAGATCGTAACCAACTCCTCCAACAAAGTAGCGGATTTACTGTATTGCTTTTCATTGAAATACTTCTTTGCATAAGAATATTTCAACTCATAATCCGTACTCTTCAGCACCTTGCTATATTCGCCGCACGAACACAAGATAACTGTCATCATCAATAAAAATGCAACCTTCCTCATTCGAATACTTTTAGCTTGAATGCAGATAGAACGACCGATATCCTGATCTAAATGACTTCAGATATAGGCATTTTCCACCTTCACTGCTTTTAGGCAGCAAAGATACAAGCTTCTCGTCTAAATTTGACAATCGAAACGTTAATTATTACAACTTGTACAGATCGCTCTCGGCCAAGAGCTGCAATTTGTTAGCCGTAAGCACCTCCGCGCACTTCTCGACGTTGTCGGGACGAAGGATGACATTAGCCGCATCACCCATAGAGAATGCATACATATATTCAATGAAAATGCCGGCCTTCGTGATGATGTCCATCGCCGCGCCCAGAGCTCCGGGCTGGTTGGGACAATGAAGGCACACCACATCAGCGACACTGACGGCATACAGTTTGTCTCTCAAAACCTTGATTGCCTTGTCCGTGTCGGACACAATCAGACGGAGAATACCGAAATCAGAATTTTCAGAAACGGTGAAGGCGGTCATATTGATTCCCGCATCGCCCAGAATCTTAGCCACTTCGGTGAAACGGCCTTTTTTGTTCTCCAGAAAAATGGATAGCTGTTTGATCAACATAATATTCTCAATTTTGAAAGTTATTCGAATTTACGATTGTCTATCACATGCTTTGCCTTGCCCGTGCTGCGTTCGATGCTGCGCGGTTCCACAATCTTGATGTCCGGTTTCAATCCGATGACACTCTGCATGCGGGCGGCAATCTTGTTCTTCAAGGCAATCATCTTGTTCATCTCATCGGAATAATATTCCGGACGAACCTCCACCTGGATCTGGAAGGTATCCGTATTGTTGACACGGTCCACCAGAATCAGATACTGGGCTTCGAACTCAGGCATCTCGAGAATGACAGATTCCACTGTGGATGGGAAGACGTTGACACCACGGATGATGAGCATGTCGTCACTACGTCCGAGGATTCGTCCCATGCGAACGGCTGTACGACCGCATTCACATTTGTCATAGATCAGATGGGTAAGATCGCGCGTACGATAACGCAGCAGCGGCATTCCCTCCTTCGTAAGCGTAGTGAAGACCAGTTCGCCCTTCTGTCCGGGTTCCACAGGCTTCAAGGTATGCGGATCGATGATTTCGGGGAAGAAATGATCCTCCCAGAGATGCGTTCCGTTTTGACATTCACATTCGCCGCCTACGCCTGGTCCGCAGACTTCTGTCAGTCCGTAGATATCATAGGCTTTGATGTGCAGTTTGTTCTCCAGTTCCTTGCGCATGTTCTCCGTCCAGGGTTCTGCACCGAAGACGCCCACACGAAGCTTAAACTCGTCGATCGGGATATTGCTGTTATGAATCGTCTCAGCGAGGAACAAGGCGTACGAAGGCGTGCAGCAGAGTGCCGTGGCACCGAAGTCGTGCATCAGCTGAATCTGCTTGGCCGTGTTGCCGCTGCTCATCGGAATCACCATACCGCCGATGTTCTCGACGCCATTGTGTGCGCCCAGTCCGCCGGTAAACAGTCCGTAACCGTAGGACACCTGCACGCGGTCGTTCTTGGTGACGCCAAAGGCAGTCAGGCAGCGAGCCGTCACTTCGGCCCAGATGGAAAGATCCTTGCGGGTGTAGCAGGCTACGACAGGCTTTCCCGTCGTACCGGAAGAGGCATGCAGACGAACGATTTCGGAATGCGGGACGGCAAGCAGGCCGTACGGATAATTATCACGCATATCCTGCTTCGTTGTAAACGGGAGCTTTGTGATATCGTCGATCGAATTGATATCTCCCGGCTCCAAACCCATCTCCTGCATCTTCTTGCGATAGAAGGGAGAATTATGATATACATGTTCAACAACGCGTTTCAAGCGGATACTTTGCAGTTTCCGCATCTCTTCGCGGTCCATGCATTCCATCGTTTCGTTCCAAATCATCTTCTTTTATCTATTAGTAGTAGTTTGATTGTTTGTTTTATTGGAAAAGTTTAGAAGGATACTCTCCGGCGTCCATCAATGCCTTGAATTTGTCCACAACGCCTTGTCTGTCGGCAGCGTAGGTAACGCCGAACCAGCGGGCGGAAGTATGCAGCACCTTGACGCGCGAAGTCCCTTCGGTAATCAGTTTGTTCACCATGAGCGGGATGAAGAATTCCGCCTTCGGTGTGTTGATGTTTTCCTTCAGGAACTCCTTGAAGTATTCCTCGCTATGCTGGAAATAATCCGGAGTGAAGCCCCACATGTTCATGCTGACGGGGACATCATCGTCCAATACGACCTGCTGGCCGTTCTCGTCAGTGAACTGGATCTTTCCGTCGATCCGTTCGATGGAGGTACGTTCAACGACGCCGGTCAGATAGCCTTCGGCATTCGTCTCGCAGACGCCGCGTGCCACGGATCCGCTCTCGCTCAGCGTATTGCCCACTTTATAGCCCACCATGCAATAATCATCATGGACGCCATAAAGCAATCCGGAGAGTTCTTTGGCAATCACCTCGAAACTGTCGCGGCCGTAGAAATCGTCGGCATTGATGACGGCGAACGGGCTGTCGATGACATCCTTGCCCATCAATACGGCATGATTCGTACCCCACGGTTTGGTGCGGTCAGCAGGACAGGTGAAACCTTCCGGCAGATCGTTGAGATCCTGGAAGACCAGTTCCACTGGAATATGATTTTCATATTTGGAGAGGATCTTCTCACGGAAGTCCTTTTCAAAACTTTTGCGAATGACAAACACCAGTTTTCCAAAACCGGCGCGGATAGCGTCATAGATGGAAAAGTCCATGATCGTCTCGCCATTGGGTCCTAAACCGTCAAGCTGTTTCAATCCGCCGTATCGGCTTCCCATTCCGGCTGCAAGAACAAATAATGTTGGTTTCATCTCGATTTATTTTATAATATATCAGTAAAAGCACTGCAAAAATACAAATTCTTTACAGATTTACACTTGTTTTCTTTCCCTCATATTTCACAACGACCGGTTCAGCCTTTGTCGAGCCGATCAGCGTGACGTTGAACGTACGGTTCTGAAGCATGCCGTTGAACTCGCCTTTCCTATCGTCCACAGTCAATGTCTTGGCTGCGTCATCCCAGGAGAAACGGATTTCGGTGTAAGCGCCCTTCTCATAATTATAGTTGTCGTTTTCATCCTCATAGAGCACAAACTCGCCATCAGCTCCGGGATAGATCTTCAAGTCGAGATTGTCCCAGCGCTTTTCCGTGGCGTACTCCACTTCCGGTCCCATCGGAAGAATGGTGCCGGCTTTCACATAGAGCGGGATCAGATCGGTGGGAACGCCGCGTTGCAGGATGCGTCCTCCGGGGATCTTTGTATTCGTCCAGTAATCATACCAGTCGATGCCTTTCGGCAGATAGATCGTCTTCAGGAGCTGGGTGTCGGTGACAGGCGCCACAAGCAGCGACTTGCCGAAGAGATATTCCGTTCCGACGACGAGCGCACGCAGGTCCTTCGGGAAATCGAAATAGAGCGGGCGCATGAACGAACCGCTTTGACTGGTCACCTGCCAGGCTGTGGAATAGATGTAGGGAAGCAACTGGTATCTGAACTTGATGTATTTCAGCTGCACGTCGAAAGCTTCGTCACCGGGTTTGCCAAACTGGTAGATCTCGCGCGGGAAGGTGGTTCCGTGTACACGCATCATCGGTGTGAAGGTGCCGAACTGGATCCAGCGGGCCTGCAGGCTCTGGAATTCGGGATCTTTCGCTCCCTTCTTCTCGAATTGGTCAGCAAAGAATCCGCCAATATCGGTATTCCAATAAGGCATGCCGCAAAGAGAGAAGTTGATGCCGGCGGTGATCTGCTTCCGCAGGTTCTCCCAGCTCGATTCCACGTCTCCGTTCCATACGTTCGTACCGTAACGCTGTTGTCCGACGAAGGCAGAACGGGTCAGGATGACGACGCGCTTGTCGGAAGTCACGGCACGCTGGTGGTCATATACGCCGCCGACATGCATGAACGGGAAGGCGTTCTTCACGCTGCGATAGGTGCCGAGGAATGTGGGCACTTCGAAATCCGACGGTTTGATATTCGTGTGGTCGGGTTCCGATGAATCGAGCCACCAACCGTCGTTGCCGTAGGTAAAGACTCCTTTGTTCAGATAATTCCAATAGATGTCGCGCGCCGCAGGATTATAGGGATCGTAAGGACGTGCCAAAGAGGGATACGACGTGAATCCGAGCAGCATCTTCTTGCTCTCGAACTCCTTGTATTGCGGTGTGAGCGGACCGAAGTCGGGCCATGCCACAATCATGAGATGAGCATTGCGTGCATGCACCTGATCGACCATGCCTTTCGGATCGGGATAGGTTGCGGGATTGAAGCTCATGGCGTTCCAAAGGCTGTCCTTGCCCCAATACTGCCAGTCCTGGATAATGCCGTCGAGCGGCACATGCAGCTGGCGGAACGTATCCACTACGGCAACCAGCTCCTGCTGTGTCTTATAACGCTCGCGGCTCTGGAAGAATCCGTACGACCAGAGCGGCAGCATCGGAGACTGACCGGTGAGATTGCGCAGCTGTGCGATCACGCCTTCGCCGCCTTTTCCCCACATGAAATAATAATCGATATAATCGGCCGCCGTGAACGACATCGACATCTCGTTGGTCGTGTCCTTATAGGCGCCCATGGAATAGTTGTCCCAGAAGAGGCCGAATCCCTTCGCGCTCTGTATCACGGGAAGACAGACGCGTGTGTTCCAGTTTTCCATCTTCACGGTTTCGTTACGCTGTATCATACGTCCGTCCTGCTGCTGTCCGAGGCCATACACCACGTCGGCGGGATCCAGCATGAACGCCTGGCTCACATCGTAAGCGGGTTTGTGCTGGGGCGCGGGCGTGAAACGCGTTCCGTTGGCCTTCTCGATCATCAGCATCTGCGTGTCTCTGGTGAGATAGACGATCTCGCCGTTCAGCACATTCACCCGAAGCTGCAGATCGGCCGTTTCCAGCTTTACCGTGTCCTTACCGATCGGGACCGCCGTAAATGCGGTCGTCTCGGGCTTCGCTATAACGCTGAGGCTCGTCCGGTTCAGCTTCACCTTCTTGGGATATTTCAACACTCGCACGACATCGGACTTGTAAAACTGTACCTCCATCGTGATTCCGTCCACCGTGGCCTTAATGCCTGTCGGCGTCTTCTTAAATCCTGCAGCCATTGCCTGTGTCGCAGCAATCAAGACAACGGCTGACGTCATCATCATTTTTCTGATCATATTCCACTTTTGTTTGTTCATATTGTTATTCTTTCACTTCTTATTACCGCTTCTCATTTCACCTCGAGGGTGACGATGGACTTCGCCGGCATGGCCACGTGCAATGTGCCCTTTTCCACTTTTGCCCCTTTAAATGCCTCCGGTTTGACCTTGTCAGGTTTGTCAAACGTATTATAATCGGTAATATTGTCTGAAGTGAGGATTCTTCCCGTAACACTCTTCAGATTCATACCGGAGAGGTTGACACTGACATTGCAGTCGTTGTTCAGATCCACGTTCGCCAAAGAGATATGGATCACGCCGCTGCTGTCGCGCGAAGCTGTGGCGCTGATGGACGGAATCTCGCGTCCGCCGTCGGCCGTCAGCCGGTCTGAGATCAGATCGAACGGCAGGAAGGTAGCGTTCTGATGCACCTTATACATCTCGAAGACATGATACGTGGGCGTGAGCAGCATCTTCGGACCGTCGGTGAGGATCATGCTCTGAAGCACATTGACGATCTGTGCGATGTTGGTCATGCGGATACGGTCGGTGTATTTGTGGAAAATATTCAGTGTGAGCGCTGCCACGAAGGCATCGCGCATCGTGTTCTGCTGGAACAGATGTCCCGGATTCGTGCCCGGCTCCACGTCCCACCATGCGCCCCATTCGTCCACCATCAGGCCCACCTTCTTCTGCGGGTCGTACTGATCCATGATCGAGATATGGCGTTTCACGACGTTCTCGATGTCGATGCATTTGGCGAGCGTGTTGTAATAATTGGTCGGCGTGAAGATCGTGGCCGATCCTTTGTGGTTCCATTCGGCTACCGTGTAATAATGCAGGCTCAGTCCGTCCATGCGCTGGCCCACCTGTTTCATCATCACCTCCGTCCAGTTGTAATCGTAATCGCTGGCGCCGCTGGCTACCTTGAAGAGATGATTGCTGTCGTACTCACGGCAATAGGTAGAATACTGACGGAACTTGTCCGCATAGTATTCGGGACGCATATTGCCGCCGCAGCCCCAGCTCTCGTTGCCGACACCGATGAACTTCACCTTCCAGGCATGGTCGCGACCGTTCTGACGACGCAGACGTGCCATCGGTCCGTCACCTTCGGAAGTCATGTATTCCACCCATTTCGCCATCTCCTCCACCGTGCCGCTGCCGATGTTCATGCTGACATACGGCTCGCAGCCCAGCATCTCGCAGAGATTGAGAAACTCGTGCGTGCCGAAGCTGTTGTCTTCGATGGTGCCGCCCCAGTTGTTGTTGACCAGACGCGGACGATCCTTCTGCGGACCGATGCCGTCACGCCAATGGTATTCGTCGGCAAAGCATCCGCCGGGCCAGCGCAGTACCGGCACCTTGAGATTCTTCAGGGCGGCGAGCACGTCATTTCGATAGCCGTTGGTATTGGGAATGGACGACTGCGGGCCAACCCAAAGGCCGCCGTAGATGCAGCTGCCGAGATGTTCGGCAAACTGTCCGTAGATGTTTTTATCAATAATCTGTTTTCCCTTGTCGGGATAGATCTGCACCGTTGCGCTCTTCTGTGCAAAAAGCGGCAGCGAGCAGGCTGCCAGCAACAATGCAAAGACTGTCTTTTTCATTTTCTTGGTTTTTATATGCGTGTTTATGATTCAGACTGGATAGTTTTTGATAATCAGGAACAGAAGTGCAGCCAAAGCAGCTCCGGCTATCGGTCCCAACACAGGAATCCAGGCATAACCCCACTGACTGCTGCCCTTGCCCTTGATGGGAAGAAGCTGGTGCATGATGCGCGGACCGAGATCTCGCGCGGGATTGATGGCATATCCTGTAGGACCGCCCAGCGACAACCCGATCACCCATACGGTGAAGGCTACCGGAATGGCGCCTACCGAACCGAGACCGATGGGCAGCGTGCTGTTGTTCTCGTAGGTCACCGTCACCTTGCCATCGGTGATGTAAAACACAACGAACATCAGGGCGAACGTACCGATCATCTCTGCCAGGAAGTTGATCAACGGATGGTGGATCTCCGGAATGGTGCTGAACACACCCAACTTGGCCGTCGGATCGCTGGAGGCATCGAAATGATCCTTATAGACCACCCAAACCAGGAAGGCGCCGATCATCGCGCCGATCATCTGTGCAATGATATACGAGCAGACTTTGCACCACGGGAACGAACCGCCCAAAGCCAAACCGATGGAGATGGCCGGATTCAGATGCGCGCCGCTGTACGGCCCCGCAACGACCACGCCTATGAACACACCCAAAGCCCAAGCCGTGGTGATAGCCATCCAGCCTGCGCCCTTGCCTTTCGTCTTGTCCAGGCAAACATTCGCCACTACGCCGCCTCCCATGAGGATCAGCAACATTGTTCCTAATAATTCTGCTAAAAACGGTGTCATATCCTGTAGTTTTTAATCGTGTTATCGTCCGCCGGTCTCTTCCTGGATTTCCGCCTTCCCAGAGAACTACGGGGCTTCTCTCCTCGCCCGCTCTCAAGCTTCCGCGTATCCAAGCCCAAAAATAAACATTCTTTATGAACTCTCCAAACACTCCCGAGAAATCAGAATTTTCAGCAGGCTGAGAGATGTTTCCTTCCTGTTCCCGTCTCAGTCTCTATATAATAAAGGTATAAATGGAAATCGCGGAGCTTCAACAAAGGAGCCCAAAGCGTTGAAACAGGAAGGATCGCAGCGTATAGACGGTTCGGCTGTCTTATCCATAACCTCGATGCTCCGACATACGTAGTAACAGGATGCGAACGATTATCCAACACTTTCCGGATAAAGGAGAAGAAAAGTTTTAACCGTGGTTAAAAATTATTTTCACATTGAATCACGCCCCGAAAGTCTTTAAGAAAAAAAGTTTTAACCATGGTTGAAATATTTTTATACACCTAACGATGATCCATCTTTAATGAACCTCGACGAGGTTCTTCCATTAGAAGCGTCGTATTGGTGAGGAATGAAGAGACGAATTACGTGGCGAAACGCGGAGCAGCGACATTTCTGTAGCCCTACGTGTCAACGTGGGGTGGAAATGCGACAATCATTGGGAGCTTCGGAGATGCGACCTTCTTCGTAAGGATTGGGTTCGTCAGGCCGGGATTTGTGTTTGCCTTGTCCCCAATGAAGAGGGCGAAAAATCTTTCGACCCTACATTCTTCCTCACACTGAGACGAACATCTATTTATGTATCAGCCAAGGTATCCGTCAAAATTCGTCTATATTCTCCTTGTAATAGTGAATAACTTTCCACATCAAATACCTTTCCGTCGTAACGCATCTCACATTGACGCAAACAACCTTCGTACCTAAACCCACATTTCTCAATCACTCTGCGCGAACGTTGATTGAACGAATAACAGCAACAGGTGATTATCGTGGTTTCAGAGTCTTTAAACCCCAAATCAAGGACTGCTTTTGAAGCTTCTGTCGTTAATCCTTTTCCCCAATAATCTTCTGACAAGGCAAATCCCAACATCTTAGCGTGATGGTTTGCACGCTTCGGGTCATCTATCAGACCTATCGTTCCAATCAGTTTATTGTTTTCTTTTAAAACGATGCCGAACATGTATGGTTGATTGAGAAATATCTGCTTCATTATTTCGCGCGTTTCTTCAATGTTCTCATGCGGTTTCCATCC
This sequence comes from uncultured Parabacteroides sp., assembly GCA_964542435.1. GTDB lineage: Bacteria > Bacteroidota > Bacteroidia > Bacteroidales > Tannerellaceae > CAZIVE01. The sequence goes on along the minus strand of CAZIVE010000081.1, from coordinate 477 downwards.
GGCATTGCGTCCAACGTTGGGGCTCTTTGAATATGCAAATATGTCAGAGTCATCATTTTCTACGATACTGCGAAGCATAAGTCGTTCGGTTTCTATCTTCATCGTCATCATTTTTTGATTGTCATAATTTACTTTTCAGCCATCTCATCAGCATATCTTTCCTCTCCCACTTTCTTAATTCTGTTAATGCAGGCTTCGCAGTTTGACTTGAAGATAAGTGCAAAACAATCAGGAAGATTCATCTTGCATTCCACGCATGTGTGAAACCGTTCTCAATGCAGCATTAGCGAATCTTGCATATTTAATATATTACTTTTATCTTTTGTAAAGATACATAAAACTTTTAATACACAAGAAGATAGTCGAATACTCTGTAATAAATCTTCTTTATTTCTATTTTTCATATCTTCTACCGTCCTCCTCAAACACATCTTCCCCTTCAAAAATTTGGAACATACAGGAAGAAAGGGCTATCTT
>CAZIVE010000080.1:0-12325 GCA_964542435.1 uncultured Parabacteroides sp. | reverse complement strand
CTTTTGTACCCTTACAATGGCTGGTCCGGCAAAAAAACAGAGCTTTTGTACCCCTACAACGACCGATCAATCCCAAAAAGCTCCTTTTGTATCCCTACAAAGGCATTTTTTGACCTTTTCCATAGCCATCGTAGGCCTACAACGGCTCCACAGGGAAAAAACATAGCTTTCGTAGGCCTACAAAGGCTCCGTAAAATATAAGGCATAGCTTTCGTACGCCTACGATGGTTGAAAAAAGAAAAAGGGGCAGTTTTCGTAGTTCTTTATAATCTAAACTTTTAGCGAGGTTTCTACCGTACAAAAGAGCTCTCGATTCATCTGTTTTAATGACTTATGTTTTTATCGGACAGCATAAAAAACATTATATTTGTTGCCATGAATCTAAATACAATGATATTATGGAGAACATAAGGCAACATGATGGTGCGTTTTCCTTTTTCAATATATTTTATATTATTATTCTGATGCTTTTCTGTGGACAGCAAATGCAAGGAAAAGATCCTGTGGATTATGTGAATAATCGAATCGGGAATATCAGTCTTCTGCTTGTCCCAACATTTCCTACGACACACCTTCCCAATAGTATGCTGCGAATGATTCCTTCGCATCAGGAATTTGTGACAGACAGGATGAATGGTTTTCCTCTCAATATCCCATCTCATCGTCAAGGAGAGGTTTTGATGTTGATGCCTTTCTCCGGTGAAATGATAGACTTCACTCCGAACTTTAAGTATCGTTATGATCAGGAGATTTCCAAACCCTATCAATATTCAGTCTGGTTGGATGATTGTGACATCACGGTTCATTTCGCTCCTGCCGCGCATTCCGCTGTATTCTCTTTCAATTATGAAAGCAATGGTCCGCAATATGTCATGCTTCGTACTGTAGGCAAAGGACGACTTGATCATAATGGAAAAATATGGAGTGGATACGAACTGTTTAATGGTGTAAAACACTATTTCTACCTTGAATTTGACGCTGTTCCAGTTGAGTCGGGATCAATTAGGTCAGGCGAGAATCCCGTTGTTTTTGCTCGGTTTGCTGCTGCTAGTCATCAAGTCAATCTTCGTTATGGCATTTCATATATTAGTGAGGAACAAGCCCGGAAGAATATGCAAGAGGATAAGACAGGATTTGATTATCGCATACTTGCAGAGACTGCACGGATCGTTTGGAACAATGCTTTGGGTAAGATTCAGATTGAAGGCGGTACTGAAAATGAAAAGACGGTGTTTTATACGTCGCTTTATCGTTGTCATGAACGGATGATTAATATCTCCGAAGATGGGAAATATCTCGGCTTTGATGGGAAAATACATGAAGACGGTGGTATTCCGTTTTGGACCGACGATTGGATTTGGGATACTTATAGAGCACTTCATCCGCTGCAGATTCTGCTCAATCCGACTGCAGAGTCTCAGAAACTAACCTCTTATCTACGTATGTATGAACAATCCGGTTGGGTTCCGACATTTCCATGTGTCTTTGGTGATGCACATTGTATGAATGGTAATCACGCCGCTGCCATGTTTGCTGATGCTCTGAGTAAAGGCATTCGTTTCGATGTTCAGGAAGCATTCAAAGCTATGCAACATACGGTGATGACTGAGAGCATGATACCTTGGTATCGTGGACCAAAAACATCATTGGACGATTTTTATCAGAAGAACGGTTGGTTCCCGGCATTGCATCCGGGAGAGAAAGAGACTGTGCCTCAGGTTAACTCTTTTGAGAATCGTCAATCTGTAGCAGTCACGCTGGCAGCTTCATTTGATGATTGGTGCATTTCTCGCCTTGCAAAAGCTGTGACTGACACGAAAAGCGAGAAGTTCTTCCTTGATCGTTCTTATAACTATCGTCATTTATTCAATTCTGCAACCGGATTTTTTCATCCTAAAGACTCTGCAGGAAACTTTATTCAACCCTTCAATTATATCTCTTCCGGTGGAATCGGATCGCGTGCCTTTTATGATGAAAACAATGCGTGGACTTATCTGTGGGATGTTCAGCATAACGTTTCTGATTTGATTAGACTCTTTGGCGGCAATCGTCCTTTCCTTTCAAAACTCGACAGCCTTTTTGTAGAAGACCTGAAGGTGTCTAAATGGCAATATTATGCAGTTCATCCTGATGCGACAGGTGGGGTGGGACAATTCGTTATGGGAAATGAACCAAGTTTTCATATTCCATATCTTTATAATTATGCCGGACAGCCATGGCAGACGCAAAAACGTGTAAGAATGCTTATGGAAAGCTGGTTCAGAAATGATCTGATGGGCATTTGTGGAGACGAAGATGGCGGTGGCATGTCTGCTTTTTATGTCTTTTCCGCAATGGGTTTTTATCCAGTTACTCCTGGAATTCCTGTTTATGCAATAGGAAGCCCCTTGTTTACCAAGGTTGTTATTAATTTAGAAAATGGGAAGAGCTTCACGGTATTGGCAAAAAATGCTTCCTGGGAAAATAAATACATTCAGTCTGCTATGCTTAATGGCAAGTTCCTCGATCGCACATGGTTTACTCATAACGATATTCTTTCAGGCGGTGTGCTGGAACTGACTATGGGGAATCGGCCTAACAAATCATGGGCAATTACTTCTGATGCTGTTCCTCCTTCCCAAGGATTTTAATTGTTTTTGAGTCTCTTTCTAATGGTATTGCTTATCATTCCTTGAGGAAAAAGGAAAAATTGAATTTGAATTTAGGAATAAATGATTTACCTTTGCAGCCGAAAATCCTATGTAACGGATTCGTAGCTCAGCTGGATAGAGCAACAGCCTTCTAAGCTGTGGGTCGAGGGTTCGAATCCCTCCGAATTCACGGGTTGAAAAATAAGGAGATTGTCTCAATGAGGTAATCTCCTTTCTGTTTTATTATAGGCAAGCCTGGATCAATCTTTAATGTGTATGATCGAGAATGACAATGTCATCACCGAGTTTTTTACGAATGGCTTGCTTCATCATTTCAGCATTTGGACAGGGAAAGCCAATAGGTGTACCTTTACAGATGCAAGATGCGAGGGCTATGACTTCAGCTCCGCGATCAACCAGCATTTTGGCTCGAGGAACAGCATGTTTTCCAGGACAGCCGCCACAAGATACAAATCCGACTACTTCGCATTCACCTAACGCTTCGAAAGCCAATTTCCCACCTTTTGAAACATTGAAGCAGCTTGTTCCAGGACAAAGATCTTCTGTCTGCTGACATCTGATGATTCCTACTTTCTTCATATCCTTTAGTGATTAGATTACTTTATTATGGTAAAACTGCATGCAGGTAGAAACATATTTCCATTCTGCATGCAGTAACATTCGGGTTAATTATCCAATTATCTAAGTGATTTATCACCGTAAACTGATAAATCTCCCAGTTCCTGTTCGATGCGGAGCAGCTGGTTGTATTTAGCCAAACGATCGCTACGGCTCATTGAGCCAGTCTTGATCTGTCCGCTGTTGGTGGCAACGGCAATATCCGCGATTGTCGTGTCTTCCGTTTCACCAGAACGATGGCTGACAATAGTCGTATAACCATGGCGATGTGCCATCTCAATTGCATCCAGTGTTTCACTCAGTGAACCAATCTGATTAACTTTGATCAGGATGGAGTTGGCGCAACCCAGTTGAATGCCTTTAGCAAGAAATTTTACGTTGGTAACAAAGAGATCGTCGCCTACGAGCTGGCATTTCTTTCCGATGCGGTCGGTTAGTTTCTTCCAACCATTCCAGTCGTTTTCACTCATCCCGTCTTCGATGGAATCGATGGGATATTTGCTCAAAAGACCTTCCAGATAATCGATCTGTTCGTCTGATGTTCTCTTCTTCCCCTTCTCTCCTTCAAAGATCGTATAGTCGTAGATCCCGTCCTTATAGAATTCGGATGCAGCGCAGTCCATTCCGATCATGACATCTTTTCCTGGAACATATCCAGCTGTCTTGATGGCTTCAATGATCGATTCGATGGCATCTTCCGTACCTTTCAATGAAGGAGCAAAACCACCTTCGTCACCAACTGCTGTGCTCAGTCCGCGTTTATGAAGAACTTTCTTCAATGCGTGGAAAACTTCTGCACCCATACGCAGACCTTCATGGAAAGAGGGTGCACCAACTGGACGAATCATAAACTCCTGGAAAGCGATGGGAGCATCACTGTGCGAGCCGCCGTTGATGATGTTCATCATCGGAACCGGAAGAATATATGTATTTGTTCCGCCAATATAGCGATACAGTGGAAGTTTTAGATAGTTGGCTGCCGCTTTGGCAACAGCGAGCGAAACACCCAAAATGGCATTTGCTCCCAGCTTGGATTTCGTCGGAGTACCGTCGAGTTGCAACATCTTATGATCAATAGCCCTTTGTTCCAAAGCTGAGCAGCCGATGAGTGCCGGCGCAATGACACGATTTATATTATCCAGGGCTTTCAATACACCTTTGCCGCCAAAGCGTTTCGGATCTCCGTCACGCAGTTCCAAAGCTTCGTTCTCGCCTGTGGACGCACCGGAAGGAACAGAAGCTCTTCCAACAACACCTGATTCAAGCATCACTTCGACTTCAACAGTCGGATTGCCACGAGAGTCCAATATCTCTCTTGAAATAATCTGTTTGATTTTCATATCTGTCATAATTTATCAATCGTATAACCATTATTCCTATAACCTTGTTTATCGAATTAAGAAATTTGAGGATAATTTTGAATCTGAGAAATAGAAGGCGAATGAGAGATTTTACTCCAAGGGATTACTTCAGAGAGTCTATAGAAGTAAATGAAAAACCAATGGTCATTTTTAAGGAAGACAATAGACGGCAAAATGTGATGATTCTATTGGAAAAGAATATCTTTGTACTATTCAACAGAAATACGAAAGAGATGGAAGAGAAGATCGAATTATTGGAAGGCGGCATTGCCGTAGATGAAAGAGGTCAGCTTACGTTTGTAAATGACCTCGATATGACGGAAGTCAGACGATTTTATACGATTCGTAATGCGGATATGGAGGTGATTCGTGCCTGGCATGCGCATCAACATGAGAGAAAATGGTATTATGTTGTGAAAGGAGCTTTCACAATGGCTTTCGTGAAGATTGACAATTGGGAGAATCCGTCGCCGGATCTGGTTCCCGAAGTCTATCATTTAACGGAAAAGGAGAGTCGCATCCTGCTGGTTCCGGAAGGATACGCCGGTTATGTGAAAGAAGAAGAGCCGGATTCTGTCTTGTTGGTCTTCTCGAGTAAGATCTTGAAAGAGGCCGTCAAAGACAGCTGGCGATATGACAAATCCATGTGGATGCATTAAAGTACGCCTATTGCAAGTTGAGCAGAATCAATGGTTCTGCGATAGGCAACTTCAATAACCAAGAACGGTCGGTTCAAGAGAACCGACCGTCAAGGAAAATCTTTTACCACAAAAACCTAAACCATATTAAAAACTGGTTCGACGAAAGTAGAACTTAAATCTTACCAAAACAACTTAACGATGTTAATAAATATGAATTGGTGGATTAATAACGGCTTTTATCATCCCAAAATGTATATTTCTTCTCTTCTGAACTGCAATTTTGTAATCCTCACTTGCCAAGAAGAAAGATTCCAGGTAAAAGAGTTATATTTGTACATTACTTCTTAGGGAATAGAGAAGTATGAGCATGACCTTTAAAACGTATATCGGTTATTTTGGATCATATGAAAATCATACATACATCTGATTGGCATCTGGGTAACAGTTTCCATCAGTTCAATCGTGAAGAGGAATTTTTGGATTTCTTCAAGCAATTGCGTCAGATTGTTGCGGAAGAACAGCCTGATGCTCTGTTGGTGTGCGGCGATATCTTCGACACCGTAGCACCTTCTAATGCCGTTGTTTCCATATACAATCGTGAAATGTTGGCTTTGCAGCAGGAAAATCCTGAGATGCAGGTCATCATCACGGCGGGAAATCATGATTCACCCTCGCGTCTTGCTTCGGCGGGTGTATTGTGGAAAGAGTTTCGCGTCACCGTGGTTGGCTCTCCGGAACGGAATGAAGAGGGAATCAATATAGAGAAATTGCTGGTTCCGATTCGTCGCGAGGAGAGGATTATCGGATGGGTTTTGGCTGTGCCTTACATTCACGAAAGCAGTTTTCCGCAGGTCGAACCGGATGGATATGTGGAACGTGTGCGTGCTTTTTATGGCAGATTGCTCGAATGCGTGAATCAGAAGCGTGAAGCGGGACAACCGATCATTGCGATGGGACATCTTGCCCTTTCTAACAGCGACCTGACCGGCCATGACTCGTCAATGAAGGGAAACATGGTCTGCGTCTCTGCTGATATCTGGGCGAAAGGATTCTCTTATGTGGCTCTCGGACATATCCATCGTCCGCAGCATGTAGGTTTTCCATTTGTTCGCTATAGTGGTTCCGTTATTCCGATGTCATTTGACGAGAAGTATGAGCACAGTGTTACAGTTGTGGAGTTTGAAGGTGAGCAGATGTCAAAGGTTCGCCAACGTAAGATCAATGCTCCTATTGAGATTTGTGATGTATCCGAAGAACCTGCACCGTTTGAAGAGGTGAAGGAGGCTTTGAAGGCGTTCCCTTCTGATAAAGCTGCCTATATCCGTTTCAACGTATTGATAGACGACGTTGTGCCGTCAACCCTGTTTGAAGAGGCACAGATGTGTCTCGAAGGTAAGAAGGCGAAGCTGTGCACGTTCCTAAGAACAAACAGTCGAAGCTTGGATGATGAAGAGACGGGAAAAAATGCAGTTCATTCACTAGAGGAATTGAGGCATCTGTCTCCGATGGATATTATCGAGCGCTGTTATCGTGTCGCAGCGCAACAGGAACTGTCTGAAACTTTACGAGCCTGCATGAAAGAGGCGATTGAAGAGGTAGAAAAAGGAAAAAGAGAGGAATCACTATGAAACTGCAGAAACTGATCATCCATAATATTGCGTCTATTGCTGACGCTACGATAGATTTTGAACACGGAGTACTTTCTGAAGAACCTCTTTTCCTCATTTGTGGGGACACGGGAACAGGAAAGAGTACCATTTTGAACTGTATCTGCATGGCTTTGTTCAATATGGTTCCTTCGATGCCTTCCCAAAAGGGAAGTTATAAGTTTGAGGATACAACCGTTGGTAATCCTGCCAATCTGATGCGAAGGGGAACAGGCGAAGCTTCAATCAGCCTCTTCTTCTCAGAAGATAACAAGCCGTATGAAGTGGATTGGATGCAGCGCAGAGCGCGTAATAAAGCGGACGGACGTTTCCAGCCGTTGAGTCGAATCCTGAAAGATATAGAGACAGGCGAGACGCTTGCTTCTAAAGAGGTGAGCGAGAAGATTGAGGAAATCATCGGTTTGGATTATACTCGTTTCACCAGGATGTTCCTGCTTGCTCAGGGACAGTTTAATAAATTCCTTTCGGCTAACGATAACGACAAGTCTCAGATTCTTGAGTCACTCACCAGTCTCGATATATATAAAGGTATAGGTGTCTATATTCATGACCGCTCGGCAAAGGAAAAGGAAGTATTTGATCGGATCAAACAACGTATAGAAGACATTCATCTCTTGACCGACGAAGAAAAAGAGGCCAAAAGTAAGGAGATGAACGATGATTTAGAGGAGATTGGGAAATTATCTGTTCAGCGTACGATATTGGAAGGCAAGTTGAATTGGAGGAAGTCAGTTTCAGAGAATCAAAAAGCCGCGGAAGAGGCAAAATCGCATATCGATGCGGCAAAGCTTCAGGTCGAAAGCGAAGAGAATCAGAATCGTATGGTTTTGCTCCAGCTATGGGATTCAACTGGCGACTTGCGTTCATGCAAGACTTTGATCGCCTCTTTAAAGGATTCGATCAAGGAAAATAATGAGAAACTGCAGACAAATCGAACCGTCTTCCTTCAATATAGAATGGGACTTGATCAGTCGAAGAAAAAACTGGAAGAGTTGCAGGAGCAGTTGAAGGAAAAGGAAAGCGACTTGAAGCAGCTCAGCCTCAATCATGACAGGTATGAAAATGTGCAGACCATCTTGGCCGCCTTCAAAACTATCTCAAATCTGGAGTCTTCGAATACAACATTGAATCAGAAGATCAATGATAATGTAGAAAAATCCAAGCAGCTTGATCTGAAGATCTCTGATGCTGAAAAGAATTACAAACAGAAACTTGCCGATGAGACAAGTTGCAAAACGGAACGCGACAAGAAACAGCAGGAGTTTGATGATTCCGGCAAAGAGAAGTTGCAGGCGCAGTATAACCAACTTCAGACGGAAGTGACAGACATTACGTCTGGAAAGGGAAAATGGCAGCTGGCCAAGAATGCTTCGGTTGCGGTGGCGGAGAAACAGGAGGAGATAACAACCACTCGAGATGAATTGGCGAAGCTGACCAAGCAACAGGAAGCTGCAGAAAAATCTTCAGTCGAGAAAGATGACCTTTATAATAAATGTAAGGAAGCTTGCGATCTTCGTAAGCTGACCATCGATGAATGTTCACAGAAACTTCGGCAATCCTTGGAAGATGGGAAACCTTGTCCGATTTGTGGCAGTGTGCATCATGAGGTCAAAGAAGAAAAATTCTTTGAGGATCTGTATGACCAGGCCAATGAGGAATTGGCCAAAGCACAGAAGGAGAAAGATGATGCCCGTAATTCTTGGATGAGGTTGCAGGCACAAACCAAGGAAAAGGAGAATGGTTTGAAGATCGTTTCCGAGAAGCTTCTGCCTCAGTTACAGAATAAGCTCGACGGGACTATGAAGGATTGGGAACCGTTTGCAGAGAAGTTTGCCAAGAATGTCGCCTTCGACGAGGCGGATATTTTGCTGGAAAATGAGGAAAAAAGTCGAAGGGTAAAGCTGATCGAATTGGGTGAAAGCCTGAAAGCTGCCTCACAGTTGGAAAAGGAATTGGATGCTCTTCGTCAGAAGTATGAAACGGCTCAGTCTTTGACGGCAACGGCCAAGAAAACGTATGACGATTTGTTGACCGATCAGAAGACTCTTGTGCATGACAACGAAACATATCAGAGTCAAATCGACGATAATAAGACTTCTGTTCAAACCTCAATAGACACTGTAAACGATTGGATGACGGACGAAGATTGGATGTTGTCATGGAATCAAGATCGGGTGCTGTATGAAAAGAGATTGAAAGAGGCTGCTAAAAAGTATCAGGATTATACTTTGCAGATTCCATTGCTCAAGAAATCGATCGAGCAGAAAGCTGCAGACATCCGGCAGTCTGATGAGGAGATCACGAAGATGATCACGTTGCTTCCAGATTGGGATAAGGCGGACGAATCTGTTTCCGAAATCTCTTCCAGCGATGTCAGCGCAAGCAAATGGTCATCTCTTGCTGCAACGGTTGAGGAGATCGTTCGAAATCTGAATAAAGATCAGGCTCAGTTGAGCGATTGCGTTACACAGCAGGATCTCTTGTTGAAGAGCTATCAGGAATCGCATACAACCATCGAACCTTCCCAGCTTGATTGGCTCTTTTCTACGACTGACGGGCAGATCAAGCAACTGCGTACAGAATCGGATCAATTGGCAACCGCTCTTTCCTCTGCTCAAGGCGAGCTGAAGCATCTGACGGAAACTTACGACAAACTGATGAAGCAAGCAGACAAACCGACTGAAGAGGAAACCGGATCGTTATTGTCTGTCCAAAAAGTTTCTTTGGAAGATCGGAATACGGAACTTCAAAATGCCATTGGCGGATTGAAAGTGCAGCTCGAAGAGGATAAATCTCACGAGAGCGTTCGGAAAACTTTGCTTACGGAACAGCAGCAACAGAAAGAGATTTACGACAGATGGTCCACTTTGAATACACTGTTCGGCAATGATCGACTAACGAAGGCCGCGCAATGTATTACGTTCCGGTTCCTGCTGGAGAAGGCTAACGAGCATCTCGAGCAATTGTACCCACGTTACCGTCTGGAATGTCCGAACGATTCGCTCGCCTTGCTTGTGGACGATCTTGAAATGGGAACGACTCGGCCGGGCACGACACTTTCCGGAGGCGAGAGCTTTATTGTGTCACTGGCTTTGGCACTCGGTCTCTCATCGCTTTCGGACGATCGGATCCGTGTCGAGACGCTGTTCATTGATGAAGGATTCGGAACTTTGTCCGAAGAATGTCTAAACACCGTGATGAATGTGCTCGAGAATCTTCATCGTCAGGGAAGGAAAGTGGGAATTGTCAGCCATGTCCAAATGCTTCGTGAACGCATCCCTGCTCAGATTCGTCTGGAACGTGTGACAAGGTCGAAAAGCGAAGTGCATGTAGTTAGACTTTGAAATCACGGGAAATATTGCCTGTTAATATATCCAAATTGTCAAGTAATATGAGTTGTGAAATGATGAGATTCTTGCAGAAGTTAGATAAATTTGCTCATTGTCAATTATCAATACTGTTTCATCAAATACAATTCAAAATGGAAGAAGGTAAGAAGAAAAAATTCCTCACCAATGAGGTAGGTGCACCAGTCGGTGATAACACCAATTCACAGACGGTAGGACCGCGCGGACCAATCATGTTACAAGACAACTGGCTTCTTGAGAAGCTGGCCCACTTTGATCGCGAAGTGATTCCCGAACGTCGTATGCATGCCAAAGGCAGTGGGGCTTTTGGGCAGTTTACTACCACACACGACGTGACAAAATACACTTGTGCAAGCCTCTTTTCTGAGGTTGGCAAGAAGACGGATGTATTCGTTCGTTTCTCAACCGTAGCAGGTGAGCGTGGTGCCGCCGATGCCGAACGGGATATCCGCGGCTTTGCCATCAAGTTTTATACAGACGAAGGTAATTGGGATTTGGTAGGTAACAACACTCCGGTGTTTTTTATCCGTGACCCGCTGCAGTTTCCTGATCTGAATCATGCCGTAAAACGTGATCCGAAGACCAATCTCCGTTCTGCTCAGAACAATTGGGATTTCTGGACCATGCTTCCCGAAGCGCTGCATCAGATTACTATCGTAATGTCTGATCGCGGTATTCCGGCATCTTACCGTCACATGCACGGATTCGGTTCTCATACATATAGCCTTATCAATAAAGAGGGCGTTCGCGTTTGGGTGAAGTTCCATCTGTTGACTGAACAAGGCATCAAGAACCTAACCAACGAAGAGGCTGCTGAAATCGTTGCCAAGGATCGTGAGAGTCATCAGAGAGATCTTTTCGAAGCTATCGAACGGGGCGATTTCCCGAAATGGAAGATGTATTTCCAGATTATGACTGAAGAGCAGGCAGAACATTACAAGGAGAATCCGTTCGACATCACCAAGACGTGGAGTCATAAAGACTTCCCACTGATTGAAGTGGGAGAGATGGAACTCAATCGTAATCCTGAGAATTACTTTGCAGATGTGGAACAGGCTGCTTTTGCGCCTACGCATTTGGTTAGAGGTATCGGACTTTCTCCTGACAAACTGTTGCAGGGACGTCTCTTTGCCTATGGCGATGCTCAACGTTATCGTTTGGGTGTGAACAACGATCAGATTCCGGTCAATCAGGCGCATTGTCCTGTTCATAGCTATCATCGCGATGGCATGATGCGTGTGGATGGCAATGCCGGAGGAACGAAGGGATATGCTCCGAACAGTTTTGGCGAATGGGATTCTCAGTCGCAGTACAACGACTCGGCACTGAAGGTGGACGGCAAGATCGATCATTACGTAGTGTATGATGATCGTACCGACGACTGCTTCTATCAGCCCGGAGCGCTTTACAGATTGATGAACGATCATCAGCGCGATCTCTTGATCAGCAATACGGTGGGCGATATCATGCCTGTTACGGACAATATCAAATACCGTCATGCTGCCCATTGCTATCTTGCCGACAAGGAATATGGAACGCGGATTGCAGAAGGTCTGCATCTCGACATGAAGAAGGTGGAAGAACTGGCCGCTATGTCAGAGCCTGAACGCCTGAAAGCGACGCAAATGAAATAATCATACCGTTCATTCGGATAAGAAGACTGTGATGAAGAGATATCGTCACAGTCTTTTTTGTACTTTTGCTACAGAAAATTAAGAAGAATATGGCAACAATGAAATTTTCCACCAACGCCAAATGTGGCGGATGTGTAGCTCGTATCGGCGAAAAGCTGAACGGAATCATGAAGAGTGATGAATGGAATATCGATCTCAATACACCTGAAAAGCAATTGACCGTTACGGCTGATGTCAAACCTGAAGCCGTTATCGCTGCCGTCGAATCGGCCGGATTCAAGTCGAAACAGCTTTGATCCTGTTTTTCCCCAGGATCGAGAGGCCGTGATTGTCCGTTCATTCGTTCTGGAATATTGCTGTCCGATAAAAACGAATCATGTCATTT
>CAZIVE010000079.1:0-12542 GCA_964542435.1 uncultured Parabacteroides sp. | reverse complement strand
TTCATATTGCTGGAATCATTCGAAACAGTTCCGTCAAACGTGGGGCTGTAATAGTGAGCGTCCGCATTAATAATCTTTCCTATGCTCGGCAGATAGCAGAATTCATATCCTCTTGTGGCAAAATATTCTTTCAGTTCAGAAAGGTTTTCGCAGATATATTGATTGTAAAACGGATCGTAGCTGTTTTCGATATAGATGATCTGGCGGCCGTTTGGAATAAACGGCATATCGCAGCGAAATAAAAGTCTTCCGGGTTCTTTGCTCTCTAAATCCCATACTTTCTCGCTGTGGAATTCGTAGTATTTATTGTGCTCTGGCTTTTTCGCTTTGTATCTCTTGTGTTTATCGGGCTTGAACAGATAGTACAAGCGTTGTAACCAATAAAAGACCGGCATAAATAGGAAGACCAAAAAGAACATGATTACGATTCCAATAGGATATTGGACGATATTCATAATCAGTTTCAGAACTTCAACGAATCGCTTCGATCCGGTCCCCTTATGCAATTTGAAATCCTCTTTAAAATCGAAGACCTTCATGGCTTTTTTCAGGTCATTTTGCCTTCTGTAATCCTTGAAGCAGAAGGAAATCAGATTCAGTAGGACAAATGCCGCCAGAATGTACCAAAAGATATTCATGTCCGTCTTCTCAAATTGTTACGGCGTAAAAGTAATCAAAAAACAATACCCCATTTCAAATTCTGCAAGGCTTGCAGAATTACAGCTTCAGTTTTTCCTTCAGCACTTTGTATCCTGTCATGCTGATGTGGATGCTTTCGCCGTTGCTGAGTACGAGCAGCTGTTTCTGTCCGTAGCGCTCGATTTTGATGATCTTGGCGATGTTGACAATGTAGGAACGGTGCACGCGGGCAAACTGATCCGAAGGAAGTGATGCTTCGTAATCTTTGAGCCGTTCGTTCTTCAGCCAATGTCCTTCGGCAGTGACGATGGAGATATAATCATCTTCGCCCTTCAGATAAAGAAGTTCTTCGACAGGAATGATCTTGATCTTCTGTCCCACTTTCACAGTGATCCGTTCGATCATCTCTACAGGCATATCGTCCGACGGTTGCATCGTCTCTTCCGGAATCGTTTCGTCCGATTCTTTTTGTTTGTGATAAAGATAATAGAGACGGAAGGCACAGTACATCATAGCGAGCGAGAAGGCTCTTGTGGCCAGGGTCGGTGCGAAGCGGTACCAGAAGCCGTTGAAGAAAAGATAGAAAATGATAGCCTCTGCTCCTATTAATAATCCCGCAGCAAGGAGAATATAAATGATTTGTACCGATACAGACAGATGCTGAGGCAATACTTCGAGCCGGCTGAATGTGAAGATGCTCCACAGCAAAACGGTCTCAACGAACAGGATAACCGCTGTTGTTAGCGCATCGACGCTGATGCACATCAAGGATAGATGTGACGCCCATCCGAACACAGCGGTATAGATGATGCCCATGAGAAGGCTGAGCATGAGATGCCGCCTCCTCAAATAGGGATCTTGGATGATGGGATTATTTAGCATTCAATCGTTCCTCCACCCATGACAAAGTCCGCTTCAATGATTAGTTTTCTATCTACATACGCACCTCTCAAAGGCCGTTCGTCTGTGAATCCGCCCAAAAAGGAATCGTTGTGCATCTCGATGCACCAGTCTTCCGGAATAAGCAGTGTCACACCGCCCATGACGGAGCTTATCTTCAGTCTCGTCTCTCCTTCGGGAAGATGTGTCTTGCGGAGATCCAGTTTCATGCCGCCCATGACTGTATTGATCTTGCCTCCGTGAAATTCCGGTCCGAGATAGATCTCATCTTCTCCGTTCATGACGATGTTGTAATCGATCACCCCTTCATTGATCGATGTCTGGCTTTGCGAATGCAAACAGTTTTTGCTGCTGAATTTGTGGAATCGATGTCTGCGCGATAGCAGAAATAGGCCGAACAAGATGTTGAGGATGGCCCAGATGATTTTATTAACCGTGTCAGAAGGATAATAGAATCCGGCTGCATCACCTACTTTGGGCATGATAAATACAATACCGAAGATCGTCAGAATGGTACCCAAGATGAATTTGTGGCGCAGTAGTCCAATGATGCCGAGGATGATGAAGAACGTCTGCCATGAGATGAACACCGGTTCCCATAAGGCAGGTATGATGCCTAAGTTACACAGCAGATATATGACGCCCATCAGGATAAATAACGTTCCGATTGCCATGGATGGAGAAAATTTGTTTTCCATTTTTTTTCTTTTTAAATTGATGCAGCAAAATTATGTCCTCACCTCTTTTTCTGCAAGCCTTTTTCGGTGAATCCTACGCAGAATCTCGGTGAAATGAAGATCGATTCAGGCAAATGTATATCGTATTAAACAACGGAACTTCTCAATGGGAATGAAAAGATTCTTTTGATTGGTACCTTTCCAATTCCTTTATTCCAATTCAATCGTGCAGTTGTCGAGGCTTCGGACGACAGCGAGACTTTCAAAGCGGACGCCCTGTTCTTTTAAAACTTCTCCTCCGTTTTGGAAAGCTTTCTGGATGATAAAGCCCATGCCTTCAATCGTCGCTCCTGCCTGACGCACCAAGTCGATTACGCCCATGGCGGCATTTCCATTCGCAAGGAAATCATCGATGAACAGAACATGATCCTTTTCATTCAGGAAGTCGTTGCTGATGCAAACCGTATAGTCGCGGTCTTTGGTGAACGAGTGGACGATAGTGGAAAGCATGTGTTCCATGGTCTTGGGCTGTTTCTTTTTGATAAATACCACAGGAAGTTGCATGACATAACCGACGAGAATGGCCGGTGCAATACCACTCGCTTCGATGGTGATGATTTTGTTGATCTTGCAATCTTTGAAACGACGTGTAAATTCCTTGGCGATCTCCATCATCAGATTCGGGTCCATCTGATGGTTGATGAAACTGTCCACCTTCAATATTCCGCCCGGATAGCATTTCCCGTCCTGCAATATTCTTTTCTTGAGTAAGTCCATAACTGAAGCTTTTGAATCAAAATCCTGCCACAAATGTTCACGGGCAAAGATACGATTTCTTGATGTACGTCATCAAATTAGGCAGCCATTAGTTTGTCTATCCCGATGAATTTGGCGAATATTGCAATCTAATTGTGTTTTGCCCAATGCTTGGCACTTTGTTAACTTTAAATTCTCGATAAATTCGTTTAATATCTTCAGACCATGAATCGTCTTTGCTGTTTTGTATTCTTTCTACTTCTATTCGCAAGCTCTGCTTTTTGCCAGAACAATGCGACCGTAAAAGGTCTCGTGATTGATTCTGTTACGAAGCATCCCATTGAATTTGCTGATGTTATTCTGACCGATACGGCCAATAACACGGTCGCCTCTTCACTTGTCAACAAAGGCGTTTTTACCATGGGAAAGATCAAGGAAGGCAGCTACATCCTGTCTGTAATGCTCATCGGATATCAGCCTTATCATAGCAAACTTCTTCATTTTACACACGGAAAGACGCTCGATGTCGGTACCATTTCTCTCAGTGAGATTGAAACGGGATTGGAAGAGGTAACGGTGACGGCTGATAAGAATAAGGTCGTTTATAAACTGGATCGGCAGAAGATCAGTGCCTCTGCTTCTGTGGCAGCTTCGGGAGGAACCGCTGTGGATGTTCTGAACTCCACGCCTTCGATTCGTGTAGATGCTGATGGCGGCGTCTCTTTTCGCGGAAGTACGGGCTTCTTGGTTTATGTAGATGGCAAGCCCAGTACGGTGGAAGGTACGCAGGCTTTGCAGCAGATTCCGGCATCAACCATTGAGGACATTGAGATCATCACTACGCCTTCGGCTCGTTATAAGACGGAAGGCGACGTCGGCATTATTAACATCAAGACGAAACGTCACACGAAAGAGGGAATCAGCGGCGCTGTCAATCTTGCGGGAAGTACGCTCGGAACCTATATCAGCGATGTGCTGGTGGATTATCGCCATGGGAACACGCGCTGGTACGTTGGAGGAACGGCATCTAACATTAGGGGAAAGAGTGATTTCCGTCAGAAGAAAACGACGATTGTGGACGATTACAATACCACTTCCGATGCTGACGGACGCCGTTTCAGCAACAACAAAACCTATATCGGTCGTTTGGGTTGGGAATATGAAGATGGTCATCGCCATCATCTGCTGCTCGAATTGCAGAGTGGCGACACGAGGAACGAACGCGGCGGCGACATGTCCTACTATGAGCATCGTACGTTCCAGGATCAGGTCATCAATGACAATCGTTACACCAGCCACGACCGCTATTCTTTGGAGAAACAACTGGTGCAGCTTATGACCGATTACACCTTGCGTCTGAACGACAGAGGCGACAAGTTTTCTATTAATGGAAGATTGCGCTTCGACTGGCATTCGCTGGAATATACCGAGAGTAATATGTTTGATACGGCAGGAGTAAGATACGAAGGAACCCGCGGATATGAATCGGAACATCATTGGGATTTCGACGGAACGATGTCCTATGAGATGAATTTCGCTCCGAAAGGCAAACTGGAGACAGGCTATCAGTTTACCTCCTACAGCGAGGTCGGCAATTACAAGATCAAGTATTGGGATCGTCAGCTGGCTGATTTCGTCTGGCAATACGATCTGTTTGCGCCGTTCTATTACCGTCGGCAGATCCATTCTCTGTATGCAATGATCAATGATAAAATCGGGGCTTTCTCGTTCGATGCCGGTGTCAGAGGCGACTATACCATCGATCGTTTGGCAATTACGGTCGTCGGAGCCAATCGTAACATCAAGCGTGTGGAGTTCTTCCCGTCAGTTCATATCTCTTACGATGCGAAGAACAATAACACCCTTTCGTTCGGCTATTCCTATCGAACCAACCGTCCCGGAATCTGGCAGCTCGAACCGTATATCACCTACGAGGATTATTATACCAAGCAGATCGGCAATCCGGACATCAAGCCGGAATACATTCATTCCTTCGAGCTCGGTTATCGCAAGCTTTTTGCCGGCGAGAACAGTTTTGCTGTGACCGGTTTCTACCGCTCAAGGCGTGGCGTTCGCGATCGTATCCGTGTGGCTTATCAGCCCGGCGTTACGCTTGATTCGTTGATCAATGCCGGTAATGATTATTCGGCAGGCGTTGAATTCAATCTTCGTGTCAAACCCCGTTCCTGGTGGAATGTAACGTTTAATGGCAGCCTGTTCCATTATGACTTCACGAGCCATTACGAAGGCTGTACGGATGCTTCCAATACGAGCTATGCATTGGCGTTGATCAATAATTTCAATCTTGCGAAAGACAGCAAACTGGAGTTTAATTCCAACTTTGTCGGTCCCACAGTCTTGACGCAGGGCCGCGAAAATGCCTATTGCTACTTCGATCTGGCTTTCCGTCAGCAGCTGATGAAGGGGAAACTGACCGCATCCGTCGTGGCGCATGATATTTTCCATACGGCACGTTACGACAACCGCAGAATCTCTTCCACGCTCGAATCGTTCACGCATGTCCGTCCTTTGTATCCGAACATCGTCTTCTCGCTGAGCTATGCCTTCAATGCAGCCGGACACAAAGACCAGAGCAATGTGAACGGCGCCATCTTCGAAGGAAAGGACTTCTGATCTATTCTGCTTTTCTATAAGCTCTGTTCTCAAAGAAGAGCGCCAAGCTGAACAGAACCTCAACGCCGATCATTATGAAGGCTAAGATGTTGGGCTCGAAGTTGAGGCCTATGATCAATGCTCCAATAGGAATGACGACGGACAGTATCATGTAGGATTTTGAACCGTAAAGCCAGCCGTAGGGCATCAGATGTGCACCGAAGATGATGGCCAGCACCATCAGCATCTTATCGGGCATGGCTGAGAATATCCACATGGCGATGAGCAGATAGATGATCTGGTTGACTGAGAACAATATTCCCAAGTTGGTTAGTGGGTTTGATTTGTTCTGGAAGTCAACCTTGATGATCTTTGAGATGAAATAGGCGATGGGAACCAAAGGCGCCGTGCAGCAGAAGGCAATAAAGTTTTTGGTCAGAATGGGTAAATCCAAACTGTAGGTTATGGACAATAGAGTCCAAATGATAACCGATGCCAGGATAAAATGCAATCCTTTCTTCTGTTTGATCGCACAGTCTTGTTTTAATTCTTCTAATTCCATGTTTTTTATTTGTTAGAAGTGATAAATGAAGGATGATTCTATTCTTCGGAATGTTTCTTCACACCGAATCTGAGCGGGCAGAGCATGCGGCAACGGTTGCATTCTACGGTACCATAGCCGCGAAAAGTCTTTCCATAAGCGATTGGACGGCAAAGAGCCTGATCCACCGTGCCATCTTCGCGAATGGCATGAGCGGGGCAGTTGTCGATGCAGATATGGCACTTCGGCGGACAATAGTTCTTGCACAAAGCATCAGAAGGCAGATCGATGTTTAGCAGGATCGCTCCTACTGTCATCAGATTACCGAAACGTTCGTTGCAGAGGATCGTGTTCTTCCCCATGAAACCGATGCCGGCTTGTACGGCAAGATGCTTCACCGATACGATTCCGTGAGCCGTCAGCGTCTTCTCGTCCCATGCTCCGGCCAAATCGCAGGGAATCGGGACAGCAAATCCGCCGGATTCCTGTTCGATCTGTCTGGCTAAACGAAGCAGCATATCATCCACCATCGTCACGAGATAGCCGTTGAAATAGTTGTAGATGAGCTGAGGATTTACTTGTGACAAACCCTTGGGCAATGCTTTTCCGATGACTACAACCGTGCGGCAGTCTTTGTAAACATTGCTTGGATTGAATTCGTCCGGAAGATCCGTGAATCTGTCGATGTGGGCAAAGCCGCAGACGTCGGCTCCGGCGGACAGGGCGAGTTCGCGAATCTTCTCTTTCATTTCTTCCCCTTTTTCAGCGTGAGTAATCTCTTTTCGCACATCTCCTGGGCAAATTGATCTTCGCCGACTTCGCGAATGCGGTCGATACAGCCTTTGCGATCGGATTTGAAAAGGAAAGCAAAGACTTTGCTGATAAAGGTATTGAACTTCTTGCATTCCATTACGTTCTTCGGGCAATCGGCGCAGGTACTGTAATGGTTCTCTTTGCAGCAGACGCGGATCTCGCACCAAGGCGCTTCCTCGTTTTCACGACAACCGGGACATTTCCCGACGAGGTACTTGCGGCAAGCTCCGCAATAAAGTCCGCAGTAGGCAACCAAATGCTTGTCTTGTGGGATTTCTTTTTGCATAATCTTAGATATTTAGGTGTGAATGAAACGGTGAAACAAATATTATCCAATGAACTTCTTCAGCAATCCCAGTTCGTTGAGGAAGATGAGCGCAATGGCGATCGGAGCGACGTAACGGACCAGGAAATAGAAGGTGCTGAAGAGATAGAAACGAACAGTTCCCTGATTGGTCATCTCTTCCAGAAGATCCTTGCGTTTGACAAAGCGCCCGATGAAGATGCAGATGAGCATTCCGCCGGCGGGCAGCAGAATCTTGGCCGTGACGAAGTCCAGCAGATTGAAGAAGTTGAGTCCGCCGATCGTATATCCGGAGAGAAGTCCCATGGACAGCGAACTGAGGATGCCCAGAACGATACAGATGCCCGTAACGATCCAGGCGCCTTTCTTGCGCGACATTTTGTGTTCCTCTTCCATGTACGCCGTCGCTACTTCGTGCATCGAGATGGTGGAAGTGAGTGCGGCGAGCGCCAGAAGAATGAAGAAGACGCACGACCAAACATTGCCCAGCGGCAGACGTTCGAAGACATTCGGCAAGGTGATGAAGACAAGCTGCGGACCGGCTTCGGGACGGATGCCGAACGTAAAGGCTGCGGGAAATATCATGATGCCGGCCAATACAGCGACGATCGTATCGATGATGGTCACCTGAAGCGCTGTGTTCTGAAGATTCGTCTTGGAGGTGAAATAGGAGGAATAGGTGATCATCGTGCCCATTCCGATGCTGAGAGAGAAGAAGGCTTGTCCCATGGCGCTGAGAAACGACGACGAGGTGACCTTCGAGAAATCCGGATGGAACAGGAAGTCCAATCCGCTGCGTGCGCCTTCCAACGTGACGGAACGGACGCAGAGTGCGATGAGGATAATGAAAAGCATCGGCATCATCACTTTGGAGGCGCGTTCGATGCCTTTCTGCACGCCGGAAGCAGTGATGAAATGCGTCAGCAGAATGAATACGACCGTCCAGATGAGCGGGCGGACGAGGCTGGTTGAGAAGAGATCGAACTCCGAAGTGAACTCGGCGGCGCTCTTTCCTGCCAACGAACCGGTGAAGGCCTGCATGATATATTCCAAAGTCCAGCCTGCGACCACCGAATAGAAGCCGAGGATCATCACGGCACAGCTCACGCCGATGAAGCCGAACAGATTCCATTTCGTACCGGGAGCGAGTTTTGTGAAAGCGCCCTTGACGTTGCTGTGCGAGCGGCGGCCGATGTAAAACTCCGAGAGCATCACGGGAAGTCCCATGATGAGAATGCAGACGATGTAAACGAGCAGGAAGGCGGCTCCGCCATTCGACCCGAGCATATAGGGAAAGCGCCAGATATTACCCAGCCCGACAGCGCTTCCTGCTGTCGCGAGGATGATTCCGATATTCGATGCAAAGGTGGCTCGTTTCATGGTGCTATGTGTTTAGAAGATTCCGAGTTGATTGAGGAAGATGAGCGCAATCAGCACGGGACAGATATATTTGATGAAAAATACAACCGTATCGAACAGGCGGAAACGGATCTTCCCGCCGTTGGTGAGTTCTTCGCGGAGGTCTTTCTTGGAGACTTTCAGCGCGATGAAGAGACAGATGAAGAAACCGCCTACCGTCAGCATGATCTTCGCTGTGAAGAAATCCAGGGCGTCGAAGATGGTCAGTCCGAAGATCGAGATGCCGTGAAGCAGTCCGAACGACAGCGAACTGATGATGCCGATGATGCCGACTCCGATGGATACGAACACGGCTGCCTGTTTGCGGGTGATGTTCTTGAACTCTTCATGGATGTAGGCTGTGACCACTTCGTGCAGCGAGATGGTTGACGTCAGTGCAGCCAAGGCGAGCAGGACGAAGAAGACGAAGCTCCAGAACCAGCCTGCGGGAAGCTGTGCGAAGACGTTCGGCAAGGTGATGAACACCAGTTCCGGTCCGGCTGTCGGAGCGATTCCGAAGCTGAATACGGCCGGAAAGATCATCACGCCGGCAAGGATGGCGACGACTGTATCCAACGTAGCAACCTGAACGGCTGTTTTCGGCAGATTGGTCTCTTTGTTGAAGTACGAAGAATAGGTGATCAGACAGCCCATGGCGATACTCAGCGAGAAGAAGGCTTGTCCCAATGCACTCAGGACGACCGACGGCGTGATCTTCGTGAAATCGGGCTGGAAGAGGAACTTCAGACCTTCCGAGGCGTTCGGCAGCGTGATGGAACGGAAACAGAGCGCCACGAGGATGATGAACAGCAGCGGCATCATCCATTTCGAGGCGCGTTCGATGCCTTTCTTGACGCCGCTGGCGATGAAGATATGCGTCATGACGATGAATGCCAAGGTCCAGATAACCGGACGTACGGCATCGGTGGAGAAGGCATTGAACGAGGCGCTGAACTGTTCGGCACTTTTGCCTGCAATGTCGCCCGAAAGCGATTCCACGATATATTCGAGCGTCCATCCTGCGATGACGGAATAGTAGCCGAGGATCAGAAACGCCGCCCAGATGCTGTTGTATCCGATGAGGCTCCACTTCGTTCCGGGCGCGATGGCCTTGAAAGCGCCGGCCGTGTTGCGGCGCGTATGACGGCCGAGATAGAATTCGGCGATCATCAGCGGAATGCCGAGCAGCAGCACGCAGCCGATATAAACTAGCAGAAAGGCTGCTCCGCCGTTCGAACCGAGCATGTAGGGAAAGCGCCAGATGTTACCCAGTCCGACGGCGCTTCCGGCTGTTGCGAGAATCACTCCGAGTTTTCCGAAGGTTGCTCTGTTGTCTGTCTTTGCCATTCGTTATAGAGTTTGTTCGTTATTTTCATCAAGAATCAAGCCGTCTTCGATGTGAATGATGCGATCAGCGTCGGCTGCAAATTTTTCATCGTGCGTGACGATGACGAAGGTGCGCTGTGTGGCTTCGCGCAAGCGAAAGAAGAGGGCGTGAAGCTCCTGTTTGTTCTTTGAGTCGAGACTGCCCGAAGGTTCGTCGGCCAGGACGACAGAAGGATCGTTGATCAGTGCCCGAGCCACGGCCACGCGTTGTTTCTCTCCGCCGGAAAGCTCCGCCGGCTTGTGTTCCATGCGGTCGCTGAGGTTGAGGAAGTCGAGCAGCTCCTTGGCTTTCTTCTCTGCCTCGGAACGTTTCTCGCGGGCAATCAAAGCCGGAATCATCACGTTTTCCAATGCGGTGAATTCGGGCAAAAGCTGATGAAACTGGAACACGAAGCCGATGTTCTTGTTGCGGAAGGCGGAAAGGGCCTTCTCCTTCAGTGTGCCTGTCTCGGTGTCGTTGATGAAGAGGCGGCCCGAATCGGGACGATCCAACGTGCCGATGATCTGCAGCAGCGTGGTTTTCCCTGCGCCGCTTGGACCTACGATGGCCACGATCTCACCGTCATTCACTGTGAGGTCGATGCCTTTCAGCACCTTCAGCGAGCCGAAGCTCTTCGTGATTCCTTCTGTTTTTATCATGATCTCTTTGTTTGCTTATATATTCCGGATGACGTATGACGCGAGATAGCAGCCGAACAGTGCGGTCATGTAGGAGACCGTTCCCGTGGTCGTCAGCTTGTTCTGCTCGCCTTCCGTCTCGATAATGGCGTTTTCATCTGCCGGCTCGCCTGAAAAGACCACGGCGAAGCCGCTTCGTATGCCCAGCGGATGCAGTTTCTTGCGCACCATTCGCGCCAGATGGCAGTTGAACGATTTCGAGATGTCGGTGATCTTCACCTGTTCGGGATCGAGTTTGGCGCCGGCACCCATCGACGAGACGAGCTTCAGGCCGCGCTGAACGCACGCCCGGATGAAGAAAACCTTCGGACTGAGCGTGTCGATGGCATCTACAACGAAGTCGAAATGCGTGGAGTCGAGCAGCTGATCGGTCTTCTCGTCGCGGATGAAATCCTTGATGACGGTAAGCTTCAGATCGGGATTGATGTCCTTGAGGCGTTCCGCCATGACGTCCGCTTTCATGCGTCCGAGCGTGGAATGCAGCGCGGGCAGCTGGCGGTTGAGGTTGCTTTCGTTGATGGTGTCAGCATCGACGATCGTCATCTCGCCGACGCCGGCGCGACAGATCTCCTCCGCAGCGTACGCTCCTACGCCGCCCAGTCCGGCCACAAGCACGTGGCTGTTTTGCAGGCGTTCCATCCGCTCTTTTCCGAGCAGCAGCTCCGTGCGGGATTTCCAATTGTCACTCATTACGCATTGTTTTGAACGCAAAAGTACGAAATCATTGCGTTTCCCAACGTTTTTTCTGCGAAATGCTCTGTTTATAGCTCTTATTGATTTCTTTCAGCCCCATGTTGGTCTGCACGATAAAGTTCCGTGACGCCTCGGATTTGTTTATCACAGAGTGGGCAAAAATGTGGTCAGTGATCACTTCGTAAAGGATCATTGTGTCTTCACGGACCTTTTTGTTTTTAGGAAGGGCGCTGATATCCTTCCTCGCCTCAAGGCGCTGAACGTAAAGCTCCAGGAATCGTGCATTCGCCGTCCTCAGCGATTCGACGGCCGCATCCAGACCAAGTGCTTTCAGCAAAGGCACATTTTCCTCTTTGTCGAAGTCCAGCAGATAGGCATCGATTGCCGCAATCTTTTTGACTCTGCCGTTTTGATACGACTCCTTGCAAAGGTCTTTGGCTACGATGGCCAGTTTCTGCGCCTTTTCATGCTCTTCCGTACCCTTCAGAATCAGATGAGTCTGTATGGTCTTATGAATAAAGCGCATGAAGTTGGAGCGTTCGACTTCGAGCTTCTGCAACGCATTCGTCTCGGCGTTTTTTTTGGAAACGCAGATCAGGTCATTCAGCAACTCTACATTTTTACGAAGTTCATCAACCATACTTGTTTCCAGTCCGAGCGGTTCTGCTCCGACCTCGTCGATGCGATGAAGCAGACTCGACATAAAGCCGTTGAACAGCCCATTAGTGAGCTTGCCCAGATTAAAATTTTGAAAATGGAGGTTCCTTTCCATAGTGTTTAGAAGTGTTTAGTGCTTCCGCAGCCATGAGAAGCGTTTGTACCAAGCTGCCAAGTCCATTTTCAGGACCGTTTTGATTATGTGCGAACTTACTCGTTATAATTTGATATAAAAAATCTTTATGGAAAATTCTTTTTATAATCATCCCTTTTAACAAATCCCTATGGAAAATTTACTCGGCCTATATTTCTGAATCAGATTCTACTAAAAAATTTTTTTCGCATCGATTTCTAAATTGAAATCCTATAAAAAATAAATTTCTATACGAATCTATTACAAATATCATAGCAAAAATAATTTTCTATATAGATTTCGACCTTGAAATCATAGCGAAATGTAAGAAACGAGCCAATCTCAAACGTTTCA
>CAZIVE010000078.1:0-12701 GCA_964542435.1 uncultured Parabacteroides sp. | reverse complement strand
AATAACGCTGCGACGTCACTTGCAGACGCATGGCATCAGCCAATATCTGCTGGTGGTCGTAGCGTTTTTCTACTTCAAGAATATGCGATTTGTTTTGGATTCTACGAATGGAATCGACTATCTGATCTCGCCGTTCTTTATATTCAAGAGCCTGTTTGTAATTTCCTCGTATTTTAGCCAAATTATAATATTCTGAGGCAATGCTGATTTGCGTATAGGGATTGTCACCAACATATTTCGTAGCTTCTTCCAAACTCTTCTCGGCCTCTGCATCGCGTCCCATCTTCAACTGTATTTCAGCCAAAGCTGAATAATCTGGAGCTTTATCAGTTCTTTCCATGGCAACAGATTGACGAATATAACGTTCCGCAACAGAATCCTCATTCATCATTGAATATATATTGGCTAAACCATTGTACATTGAGGGAATCCTGGCAGAATCATTCAAATTTTCAGCCACCTCCTTTGCCTTTTGAATCATCGAAAGAGCTTGTTGGAAAGAATCACTAAACGCATACATCTTACCCACGTCCTTCAAAGAATTGGAATAACTGCCAAGATTATTGGCTAGTTTAAAATATTTCGATGATTCCTCGTATTTAAGTCTTGCTTTTTCGTACTCTTCCTTATCATTATACAAATCTCCTAGATAGCTGTCAATATATCCGGCTTGGTCATATTCTTTGTCCTTGATTGCCTGATCAAGCGTGAAGAGATATACTTTGGTGGCTTCGTCATTCTGATTCTCGGCGGCAAGTGAACGGCCGTAAAAGAGTCCGAGGCGTGCCTTCTCCAAACGGCTGCCATGGCGTTTCGCCCATTTCACAGCCTGTTCCAATTGCGACGAATAGGGCAGATCTGCATAGATTTTGTCCGCCGCATCGCCGTAAGCCATGCACCAGCGCGCCAGCCAGCGGTCGCCCAGCGATTCGGGCAGCTTCACCTTCTGCAACACCACCAGCGCACTGTCGGGCAGCGAGTCCTTCAGGCTCTCGCCCTGCTCGATCCATGCCTTCTCCGCACGGTGCGAACTGCACGCCGCCATCAGCAGGCAGCTTGCAAACAGACAGACAATGTACCGGATTTGTTTCATTACGACGGTAAAGATAGAAGATGTTGAGAAGAAAGGCAAATAGAAAATCCGCCTCTCTCATTTCGGGAAAGGCGGATTCGTCAGATTCTTATGATTTCTTGGATCAATCGGGATCGATCTCACCCTTCTCGATCTGTTCCTGAACGATGGCATCAACCACGGCAACGGTCGTCAGATTGAGGATGTCGCGCGTAGAACTTTCCACATCGGTGAAATGGATCGGCTTGTTCAGTCCCATCTGGATCGGTCCGATCACCTCGCCTACGCCCATTTCCAGCAGAAGTTTATGTGCACTATTGGCTGAACTCAGGTTGGGGAAGATCAGCGTGTTCACATCTTTTCCCTTCAACGTATTGAACGGATACATGCGGTCGCGCATCTTGCGGTCGAGAGCAAAATTGACCTGCATCTCACCGTCCACCTTGATATCGGGATAGTTCTTATGCAGATATTCGATGGCATCATGCACTTTCTGCGGACTGCCCTGATTGTCCGCTCCGAAGTTGGAATAGGAGATCATGGCGATGACCGGATCGGTGGCAAAGAACTTCACGGCATGATTGGTGAGGCGAGCCATGTCGATGAGAACCTCGGTGGATGGATGTCTGTTGATAAGCGTATCGGACAAGAAGAACGTACCCTTCTTGCTGACCAGAATTGTCATGGCTCCGAAATGCTTGTAGGAAGGACGTATGCCAATGATCTGCTCTGCCATGCTGGTGATCTCGCTGTAACGGCTATAGACACCGCTCACGAAAGCGTCGGCATCCCCTGCATCGACCATCATCATGCCGAATGCGTTGCGGTCGAGCAGTTCCTCACTGGCCTCCGCAAAGGTAACGCCTTCGCGTGCCTTGCGTTCGGTAAGCATCTTGGCATAGCGGATACGACGGTCGTTTTCTCTGTCGTCACGCATGTTGACGATCTCGATGCCTTCGAGGTTGATATTTTCCTCGGCGGCCAGTTTCTGAAGACGGATCTCGTTGCCGAGAAGAATCGGATAGCAGATGCCTTCCGACTTTGCCTCGACCGCAGCCTTCAGCATATTGACATGATTGGCTTCGGCAAAGACGACACGCTTCGGATTGGCCTTCGCCATGTCGGTGAACGAACGAAGCAGTTTGTTATCGTAACCCATCATCTCACGCAGATGGTTGGTGTAATCTTCCCAGTCCGTGATCTCCTTGCGGGCCACGCCACTGGTAATGGCAGCCTTGGCAACTGCCACGGAGACGCGGGTGAGCAGACGCGGATCGAGTGCTTTGGGAAGGATATAATCGCGTCCGAAGGTGGTACGCTTCAGCTTGTAGGCTGCATTGACCACATCGGGAACCGGTTCTTTGGCCAAATCAGCGATGGCTTTGACTGCCGCCAGCTTCATCTCCTCATTGATAGCCTTTGCATGTACATCCAAAGCCCCGCGGAAGATATAGGGAAAGCCGAGGACGTTGTTGATCTGATTGGGATAGTCGCTGCGTCCCGTGGCGAAGATAATGTCCTTGCGGGAAGCTATCGCCTCTTTGTAGGAAATCTCCGGATCGGGATTAGCCAAAGCGAACACGATGGGATTCTCACTCATCGAGCGCACCATGTCCTGCGTCATCACGTCGGCCACGCTCAATCCGAGGAACACATCCGCTCCGACCAAAGCCTCAGCCAGCGTATTGACAGCTTGCGGAGTGGCAAATTCCTTCTTCGATTCGTTCAGATCGGTACGTCGCGTACTGATCACACCTTTGCTGTCGCACATGATGACATGCTCCTTCTTCACGCCGAGCGAGATATAGAGCTTCGTACAGGAGATAGCGGCTGCGCCTGCTCCATTGACTACAAGCTTGATGTCGCCGATGTTCTTTCCGGCAATCTCCAAAGCGTTGATCAGCCCGGCACCGGAAATGATCGCCGTCCCGTGCTGGTCATCGTGCATGACGGGGATGTCGAGTTCAGCTTTCAGCCGACGCTCGATCTCAAAACATTCCGGAGCCTTGATATCCTCCAGATTGATGCCTCCGAAAGTCGGAGCAATCGCTTTCACCGCCTGAATGAATCCTTCCGGATCTTTACGATCGACCTCAATGTCGAACACGTCGATGTTGGCGAATATCTTAAACAGCAAACCTTTTCCCTCCATGACAGGCTTGCCTGCCAGCGGACCGATGTTGCCCAATCCGAGTACAGCCGTTCCGTTGGAAATGACAGCCACCAGATTCCCTTTATCCGTATAGAGATAGGCATCTTCCGGATTCTTCTCAATTTCGAGGCAGGGCTCAGCAACGCCGGGCGAATAGGCCAGTGAGAGATCGGTTTGTGTGCTATGAGGCTTTGTCGGAATGACCTCAATCTTTCCAGGTCTGCCCTGCACGTGATAGCGCAAGGCATCCTCTTTCGTAATTTTTACCATAGATAAATACCTTTAAGAATATGAATATAAAAAGGACAATAGAAGGACTATGCCCGCTCAATCCAATTTGAGCACGGCCAGGAACGCCTTCTGCGGAATCTCTACCGAACCGATCCGCTTCATACGTTTCTTTCCCTCCTTCTGTTTTTCCAAGAGTTTACGTTTACGGGAGATATCACCTCCGTAACATTTGGCCGTTACGTCCTTACGTACCGGCTTGATTGTTTCGCGTGCTATGATCTTCGCACCGATGGCAGCCTGAATAGCGATCTCGAACTGCTGACGCGGGATCAGTTCCTTCAGCTTCTCACACATTCTGCGACCGAAGGGCATACTGTTGTCCACATGGGTCAACGTGGAAAGTGCATCAACAGATTCACCGTTGAGCAGGATATCGAGCTTGACAAGACGGCTCGGACGATAATCATGCAGATGATAATCGAACGAAGCATAGCCTTTGGAGATGCTCTTCAGTTTGTCATAGAAATCAATTACAATCTCACCCAAAGGAAGATCGTATGTAATCTCCATACGTCCGCCGGAAATATATTCCTGATGCAGCAGGACACCTCTCTTGCCCAAACAAAGCGTCATGATCGGTCCGATGAATTCCGTCTTGGTGATGACCGTAGCACGGATAAACGGTTCGTCGATATGGTCGATCAACGTCTGGTCGGGCAATCCGCTCGGATTGTGCACCTCGATGCATTCCCCTTTCTTCGTATAGACCTTATAGGAAACGTTGGGAACGGTCGTGATGACATCCATATTGAATTCACGGTCGAGACGTTCCTGCACGATCTCCATGTGGAGCAGTCCGAGGAATCCACAACGGAAGCCGAAGCCCAATGCCGCGGAACTCTCCGGTACGAAAGTCAGCGAAGCATCGTTGAGCTGCAGTTTTTCGAGTGACGAACGCAGATTCTCGAAGTCTTCCGGATCGATGGGATATACACCGGCAAAGACCATCGGCTTGACCTCTTCGAAGCCTGCAATGGCTTTCGTGGCAGGTGAAGCCACTGAGGTGATCGTATCGCCTACTCTCACTTCGCGTGAGGTTTTGATGCCTGAAATGATGTAGCCCACATCGCCCGTGCTGACTTGAGGTCGCGGCGAGAAGTCAAGCTTCAGCACACCTACCTCATCTGCATCGTATTCGCGACCCGTATTAATGAATTTCACATGTTCCCCTTGATGTATCGTGCCACATTCCACCTTGAAATAAGCGATGATGCCACGGAACGGATTGAACACGGAGTCAAAGATCAGACACTGAAGCGGAGCATCCGGATCGCCTTTCGGTGCCGGCACCTTCTCGACAATGTTGTTCAGGATATCCACAACGCCTTCGCCCGTCTTGCCGCTGGCACGAAGGATATCAGTACGCGGACAACCGAGAAGTTCCACGATCTCATCCTCCACCTCATCGGGATGTGCACTCGGCAGATCGATCTTATTGATGACGGGAATGATTTCCAGATTGTTTTCGACAGCCATATACAGGTTGGAGATGGTCTGTGCCTGAATGCCCTGAGCGGCATCAACGACGAGCAAAGCCCCTTCGCAGGCGGCAATGGATCGGGAGACCTCATAGGAAAAGTCCACATGCCCCGGAGTATCAATCAGGTTGAGCAGATATTCCTTGCCTTTGTACATATAGTTCATCTGAATAGCGTGGCTCTTGATCGTGATGCCTCGCTCCCGTTCCAAATCCATGTCGTCGAGCACTTGTGCCTGCATGTCCTTTTTGTCCACTGTGTTGGTATATTCCAACAAACGGTCGGCTAACGTGCTCTTGCCATGATCAATGTGTGCGATGATACAGAAATTGCGGATATTCTCCATCTGACGAATTATTTTTTGGTGGGCCAAAGATAGGAATTTTCCACTGAATCGCCTACTTTTGACGAATCATTTATACAAATACATCCATGAACATTTCCGAGATCAATGAGATATATGCTAAGACGGTCAAAGCCCTCGACAGTGGGAAGATTTATGCAGCTCTACAATATTTGCGCAGTCTAATCAACATCCGGCCCGACGACTATCAGCTCAACGACCGCCTGACGAGCATGCACGACACCTATATCTATATGCTCCGTTACCGTCTGGACGGCATCAATGATCCGATGCAGGAGACCATACGCCTCGGGCTGCTCACGGATGCCTACAGACTGCTCGACGAGACGAGACATAAAATACTGGCAAACCAATCGTCTTCGGACTATTACATCAAACGGGCGCAGTATGCTCCTACGGATGCCAGTGCCTTCAACGTATTGCACAAAGCATTGCAGAAATCGGTTGACGACTGGAATCTGACCGGCGATCACCTGCCTCTGGAGAATCTCTCGAAAGAGCTGTTCTACAGAATCTGGACTGCCGAAAACTTCAACGCCGACGAGACGGAGAGCATTCGCGGGATATTGCGCGACGTGCAACTACCGACCAGCATGAACTGTCACATCGTCGCCGCTCTCACTTTGAGCCTCGAGGAGTCGTTCAATCTTTCCAAACTCGGACTGCTGTTCGACGCGGCAGCCTCGGAAGAGGACAACACACGCATTCGTGCTCTCATTGGCATCCTCATCACGCTCTACCTTTATCGCAACCGCACCAAGCTCTATCCCGATATCGCTTCCCGACTGGCTACGCTGTCCGAACAATTCAAATCGTTCACGGTATCCGTACGCACCATCATCCTTCGATTCATTCTGTCGAGAGAGACGGAAGAAATCACGCGCGAACTGCAGCAAGAGGTAATTCCGGAAATGATGAAGATGACCAAGTTCAATCAGAAGATGAATCTGAAAGACATGACCAGTGGCGATTCAACCAGCGAGATGAATCCGGAATGGGAGGATTTGCTGGCAGGAAGCAGCCTCGGAAAGAAGATGGAAAAACTCAGCGAACTCCAGGAGGAGGGCGCAGACGTGATGCATTCCACCTTCACGCATCTCAAGAACTTCCCCTTTTTCATGGAACTATCGAACTGGTTTCTTCCCTTCAACATGAATCATTCTGTACTGAACAATGCCTCACAGGGCGACAACAAAGATATTCTGAGCATTCTCTCCAACGCCATTTTTCTCTGCAACTCCGACAAGTATTCGCTTTTCCTCAGCATCATGATGCTTCCGGAAAACATGCGGCAGATGATGAGTCAGCAGGTCAGCGGAGACAGTGCCCAACTGGTTGAACAAAGCCATGAAGAGCTGATCAGTAAACGAGGGCCGGTGGAAATCATCGCGAGTCAATACATCCAGGATCTCTATCGCTTCCACAAACTCTATCAGCGTCGTTACGATTTTCTGGACATTTTCAGTCAGACACTCGACTTCCACAATCTAGAGATTCTGCAACCCTATATATCCGACCGCGAAAGTCTGACGATCATTGCCGAGTTTTATCTCCGCAAAAACTACTTTCGTGATGCGCTTACTGTCTATGACAAACTTTCCGTCACCTACGACGACAACCAGCTACTGCAAAAGAAAGGTTATTGTGAACAGATGCTCGAAGACTACGATCATGCACTGCAGACCTACCTCAAAGCGGGACTTACCGACACGAACAGTCTGTGGCTGCTTCGCCACATTGCCGTCTGCTACCGCATGCTAAAGCAGCCCAAGGAGGCGCTCGACTATTACATGCGTTGCGAACAGTTTGCTCCCGACAATCTCTCCATTCAGATCAACATCGGCAACTGCCTGCTTTCCATGAAGGAATATACTGAGGCACTGAAGTATTATTTCAAGGTGGATTATCTCGACAGCAAGAACCACCGTGCATGGCGCCCGATTGCTTGGTGTTCGTTCATCACCGGCAAATATGATCAGGCACAGAACTACTACAAGAAGATCCTTGCTGAGAAACCCGAAGCACAGGATTATCTCAATGCGGGGCACACCGAATGGGCGCTACGCAATCTCCACGCAGCAGTAAGCGACTATGCCGAAGCAGCCAGAAACTGTGGCGACGGCTATCCCGAATTCGAGAAACTGTTTCTTCAGGATCTTCCCGAACTGAAAGCCGCCGGCATTCATGAGAACGATGTCCAGCTTATGCTCGACTCCGTCTCATTTAGTCTCTCCGGAACTCTTTAAGATCTTATTGATGTGCGTTTTCAGAATATGGAAGGCCGGTTCGGGCATATTCCCATGATTGTATCCCTGCATTTCATAGAGATAGGTTTCTTTGTGACCAACGACCTTCAACATTCTCCAGAAATAGGCATCTTCCTCATAGCGGCCTAACATCTCCTGCTCGCGATCAGCTGTAATGATGATGACGGGAGGACAGTCGGGACGTACATAAAACAGCGGTGCAAACTCGTCGATGACCGGTGTCGTCTCCTTAATGCCTTTGCTCTTGCGATAGGCGAAGTGCGTGATGACCTGGCCGCTGAACGGAATCAGTGCAGCAATGGAATCCGCATCGATATCATATTTGGCCAGCCATTTCTTGTCCAGTCCAACCATATCGGTCAGATAACCGCCTGCGGAATGTCCGCAAACAAAGATTTTCTTTGCACTTCCGCCATACTTGGATATGTTCTTGAATGCCCAGGCAACAGCGGCTGCAGCATCATCGATACAATCGGAAAGCTGACATTTCGGCATCAGACGATAGTTGACGGCGATGACGGCCATGCCGCTTTGCTTCAACTGTTCGGGTAGATACTTCGAGCCTCCGGTCAACCCGCCGCCATGAAACCAGACGACAGTCGGAAAATCTTTCAGATCTGTTGGATAATAAAGATCGAGTTTGCAACGCTCCGTGGCATAATCGTTCACACCTTGGTGATAAGGGATGTTCTCGACGGTTGTGTACGTGTGGCGATCCTTCATTTCCATCTGCGCATAAGAGATGGTGGAACACAGAATGACAAACAATAAGAGGAAAGTGCGTTTCATGATGGTATTGTATGATTGGTATTCAAATGAAAAAGGAGAACATCCATTCGAATGCTCTCCTATTTTGCAGGGTGAGAGATGGGACTCGAACCCACGACCCTCGGAACCACAATCCGATGCTCTAACCAACTGAGCTACACTCACCATGTCGGTCTTCTTTCAAAGACGCTGCAAATTTATAGATAATTTTTTTTCTCGCAAGACTTTCAATGCAATTTTCTTATCATTTCTTTCATCTCGCTGTTCAAACTACTTGTAGATAGCCTTTGTCCCAGCCAGCAAAGTGTTATGCATCAAAGAAATGATAGTCATCGGTCCTACTCCGCCCGGAACGGGAGAAATATAGGAACAAAGTGGAGCCACTTCGTCGAAATCGACATCACCGGTCAGTTTGAAACCGCTTTTGGTCGTGCTGCTCGGGAGACGGGTCGTGCCGACGTCAACCACTACAGCACCGGGCTTGATCATGTCAGCCTTCACAAACTCCGGCGAACCGAGAGCGACAATCAGGATATCTGCACTCTGGCACATCTCCTTGATATTTTTCGAACGGCTGTGGCATACAGTAACCGTACAGTTGCCGGGATAGGCTTTCTGCATCATCAGCGAAGCGATCGGCTTGCCTACAATATTGCTGCGTCCAAGAACGACACAATGTTTGCCTTCGGTCTCAATCTTATAATAACGAAGAAGCTGCAGGATTCCGAACGGTGTAGCAGAGACAAAGCAGGGCAAGCCGATGGACATACGTCCTACGTTGATGGGATGGAAACCGTCCACATCCTTGCGATAGTCGATGGCTTCGATAACCTTCTGCTCGGAGATATGCTTCGGAAGGGGAAGCTGGACAATGAATCCGTCCACATCAGCATCATGGTTGAGTTCGTCCACCTTCTTGAGAAGCTCCTCTTCGGTGACATCATCCTCATAGCGGATCAACGTGGACTTGAAGCCGATTTCATTGCAGGTCTTGACCTTGTTGGCTACATACGTCTCACTGCCACCATCGTGACCTACCAGAATAGCGGCGAGATGCGGGATCTTACCTCCGTTGG
The DNA here is from genome assembly GCA_964542435.1 of uncultured Parabacteroides sp. Classification (GTDB taxonomy): domain Bacteria; phylum Bacteroidota; class Bacteroidia; order Bacteroidales; family Tannerellaceae; genus CAZIVE01. Next base: position 3,233 of record CAZIVE010000078.1, on the reverse strand, counting down.
CCTTGATACGTTCCACTTCGGCAGCCATCTCCTGCTTCATGTGAGCAGATACGGCTTTACCGTCGAGCAATTGATACTGATGTTCTTCCATATTCTATATCGTTTATCTTTTTCTGAATTGCGGATTGATCTGCGGCATGCGTTTGCCTGTAGCACGGGCAGTCGTCAGCATGTGCATCATCTTACGGGTCTCGTCGAACTGTTTGAGGAGTTTGTTTACCTCCTGGATATTCGTACCGCTGCCGGTGGCAATACGCTGGCGGCGTGAGCCGTTGAGAAGAGCAGGATTGCTGCGTTCTGCAGGCGTCATGGAATAGATGATGGCTTCGATGCTCTTGAATGCATTGTCATCGATATCCACATTCTTCAACGCCTTGCCTACACCCGGGATCATCGAAGCGAGATCTTTCAAATTACCCATCTTCTTGATCTGCTGGATCTGTGAAATGAAGTCGTTGAAGTCGAACTGGTTCTTGGCAATCTTCTTCTGCAAGCGGCGGGCTTCCGTCTCGTCATACTGTTCCTGTGCCTTTTCAACCAGTGAAACGATATCGCCCATACCGAGGATACGGTCGGCCATACGTTCGGGATGAAAAATATCGAGTGCATCCATTTTCTCACCGGTTCCGATGAACTTAATGGGTTTGTCAACCACTGTACGGATGGAAAGGGCAGCACCACCACGGGTATCACCATCGAGTTTCGTCAGAACAACGCCATCGAAATCGAGACGTTCGTTGAACTCGCGAGCCGTATTGACCGCATCCTGTCCGGTCATGGAGTCAACCACGAAAAGGGTCTCATCGGGATGAACGGCATTCTTGATGGCTGCAATCTCCTTCATCATCATCTCATCCACAGCCAAACGACCGGCGGTATCGACGATGAGCAGGTCACAACCCTGTTCCTTGGCAGCATTGATGGCATGGAGTGCAATCTCAACCGGCTGTTTGTTTTCCGGCTCTGAATAGACCGGCACGTTGATCTGTTCTCCCAGAACCTTCAACTGATCGATAGCAGCAGGACGATAGACGTCGCACGCAGCCAACATCGGATGACGGCCTTTCTTGGAGCGAAGCATGCTGGCCAACTTGGCCGAGAAGGTGGTCTTACCAGAACCCTGGAGACCGGACATCAATATAATGGAAGGATTGCTCTTCAGATTCACGTCGATGGCCGTTCCACCCATCAAAGAGGCCAATTCGTCATGAACGATCTTGACCATCAGCTGTCCGGGTTTGACAGAAGTCAGCACATTCTGACCTATCGCCTTCGACTTGACAACGTCGGTAAACTGCTTGGCAACTTTATAATTGACATCGGCATCAAGCAAAGCCTTGCGAACATCCTTCAGCGTCTCGGCTACATTGATCTCGGTAATTTTACCTTCACCTTTCAGGAGTTTAAAAGAGCGTTCCAGGCGCTCACTCAGATTCTCAAACATATCGGTTTACTATTTTTTTACGACGCCGCGAAGATACGAATTTATTGGTAATTGACAATCGGCGATAAATAGCTAACTTTGCGGAAATATTAGACAGCTATGGTAGAGATAGGAAAATTCAACACACTGAAGATCGTCAAGGATCTCGATTTCGGCGTATATCTGGATGGTGGTGACGGTACGGAAATCCTTTTGCCCGCACGTTATGTACCGCATAATGTAAAACCCGGAGATGACATCGAGGTGTTCATCTACCGCGATAACGAAGAACGCCTGATTGCCACGACAGAAAGGCCCATGGCCACCGTCGGGGAATTTGCTTTCATGGAGGTGAAACAGGTCAATGATGTCGGTGCTTTCCTCGACTGGGGACTGATGAAAGATCTGCTCGTGCCGTACAAGGAACAGAAGATGGCCATGAAGGAAGGCAAATGGTATCTCGTATATGTCCGCATCGACGAAGAAACCAATCGCATCATGGCTTCTGCCCGTATTGAGAAGTTCCTCGACAATGTGCCACCTGAATATTCCCGCGGGGAAGAGGTCAATATCCTCATCGCGGACGAAACAGACCTTGGCTACCGTGTCATCATCAACAATCTGCACACCGGACTGGTCTATGCCAACGAGGTCTATGACCGCATCGAGAGAGGCCAGAAGATGAAAGGCTACATCAAGGAGGTTCGCGAAGACGGCAAGATCGACGTGAGTCTCACGCCGCTCGGATATCGCAAGATCAACAGTATAGCCATCATCGTCCTGAATGCGCTTGTAGCGAAAGGCGGATATCTGGCTGTCCACGACAAGAGCGAACCTGAAGAGATCTATTCTCTCTTCCGTTGCAGCAAGAAAGCATTCAAGCAGGCCATCGGCGCACTTTATCGTGAAGAATATATCGTCATCGAAGACGAAGGCATCCGTCTGACAGACGAGGGAAAGAAAGCGTCCGAGAAAGGCTTTACCGATCAGGCAGACGAGCCTCAGGAAAAACGTACGTTCCCATCCGAACATCTTCGCAAAGCCAACGATGCACGCCACGAACGTCCGCGTCGCGAGGATCGTCCTGAAAGAAGAGAAGATAGAGATTTTCATTCCGACCGTCGTCCCAGAGAGCCTCATCGCGAGGACCGTCCCGAAAGAAGAGACGACCGGGATTTCCATTCTGACCGTCGTCCCAGAGAGCCTCGTCGCGAAGACCGCCCCGAAAGAAGAGACGACCGGGATTTCCATTCCGATAACGCTCCGAGAAAGACCTTCTCTCTTGATAAATTGCGTCCAATAAAAGGAGACGACTAAACGGATTGTTCCGCGCATGGGTGAAATGTCCTTGGCGAGACCTCGCCAAGCTCTCTGCAACGGGTAAAACACCTTGGCGAGTACTCCGAAAGGTCCCTGCAAGAGTGAAAAGTCCTTGGCGAGTGCTCCGAAAGCACTTTACAATGGATGAAAAGTCCTCGGCGAGTACTCCGAAAAGTCCCTGCAAGAGTGAAAAGTCCTTGGCGAGTACTCGGCAAGCACTTTACAATGGGTGAAAAGTCCTCGGCGAGTGCTCCGAAAGCACTTTACAACAGGTGAAGGCGCTCAGCGAGTACTCGGCAAGCACTTTGCAACGAGTGAAAAGTCCTCGGCGAGTACTCCGAAAGCACTTTGCAATGGGTGAAGGCGCTCGGCGAGTACTCGGCAAGCGTCCTGCAGAATTGCAATGACTTTTTAGAGCCATTGCTGTCGATTCATCCTGTGAAATGCATGAAAATTTCCAGAGCCTAATCCTTTTTATTGATAAAATCCC
>CAZIVE010000077.1:0-12717 GCA_964542435.1 uncultured Parabacteroides sp. | reverse complement strand
AATCTTCATTGTTAACCTTAAATCTAATACCATGAAAAACACAGTGCAAATATAGTGGCTTTGTGTTATTCAGCATAGATTTCTAAGACAAAAATTCATGGTGTTATGTTTAATTAACAAATATCGTTCTCAAATAGCTTGCATTTGAGTCGAAAAGAGGCTGTCAAAGTGAATTTAGGAAATTAAGGAGAAAAGGAATGAAATCCGGAATTCAGCACTTTTAAAATGTCAATTCGTTCGTTTGATATTGTAGATTTCGAAGCATCGAACGATCCACTTTTCAGGATTCGGAGAATAGGCGCTATATAAAAAACATAAGGAGGGACTTTTCGCAAAGTCCCTCCTTATAGGTTCTTAATAGGTATTAGTCTTTAAGGCAAAAAGATTGTTTAGGTTATCTGCATGCAAAGATGGCGGATAAATATTTATTAAGCAAATAAATAAAGATATTATAAAACATCTTTTTAAGATTTTCTTCAAATTTGCTGAATATTTGTCCCTTGTTTCTCATTTGCTGAACAGATATAGCGTCAAGAAAAGTAAGACAATCAGAATGATAGCCCAGATGATCACATTTCTGAGAATCTTCGGAATGCTTTCTTTTTTCTTTTTCCTTCGACTTGTTGATTGCCGTGTTTTCCTTTTTTTTGCCATAGTTCATTTAAAATTTATAAGTAAAAGTGCTTATTCCTGAACCAATATGAGAAGTTTTGTTGTTGACGGTAAGATCGGCAGTGCAACCTGCAGGTACCTCAACCGTGAGTTTTACTGTTCCATTCTCGCGTTTCCATTCGCTTCGGATGAGACCGCGGACTGAACGATAGGAACCTTTAGCCCAATCGAGTTCGCTTACAAAGTGTGGCGTCAGCTTGAAGTGTTTGAATCCGGGACTGTCAGAATCATAATTGATACCGGCCAACTGATTCATCATCCAGGCTGAGATATCTCCGAGGAACACATGATTGAGAGAACCGTCGTGTAGATCCTTATTCAAAACCCATGTCTCTGACAGCGTTGTCAATCCTAATGTCTCAACCCAATATCCCCAAGAGGGTGCTTCTTTCTTCAATACCATTTTCATGGCGTCGTCCATGTAGCCATATTTCACTAACATCGCAGGGACCATTTTGCTTCCGAGAAGTCCAAAGTCGAGGAAGTAGTCGTTTGCCTTCACAATCTTATGAAGATTTTCGGCTACTCGTTTCTCCTGATTCGGCTCCACAAGTCCTAAGTATAGAGCCACGGCTTGAGCTGCTTGCGTACTGTCGGCATAGAATCCGCTTTCGGGATGATAGAATTTTACATTGATGAGTTGACGCAGACCTTCCGCTTTGCGACTGAATGGCAGCGTATCCTTTCCCAGTATCTTTGAGAATCGAGACATCAGGACGTTGTCGTAGTAATAGAAGGCGGTTGACGTGTACTGCGTATTGGTCGTAGCTTTGTAGGTGAGCCAGTCTCCGATTCCGTAGTTCAGGAATCCGGTCTCTTCACGTGTCTGGAGATAATAGAGATATTCAGTCATCGTACTATAAAGACGACGGATGGTTGACGTATCGCCATAATACTGATAGAGCTTGTCTGGAATGATGAATAGTGCAGCATCCCAAACCGGACCGATCCAATCTTCGTAACCCCATCCGGCGGACGGAATAATGCCTGAGATCTGTCCGTTAACTTTCTGATTATCGATGAAGTCATTCATCCATTTCTGGTAGAAGTTGATGCCGTTGAAGCCGAGCAGACCTAAGTCTGTGGAGACATGCGCATCGGCAGTCCATCCGTTCTTTTCGCGTTGCGGACAATCCGTAGGAATGCTTTCCAGGTTACAGAGATAGGACTGTATGGAAGCTGCCCAGATCTTGTTGAGCATCGGATTGGAGCAGGAGAAGGATCCGACAGGTTCGACATCTGTATGGAAGAACAGCGCTGTCAAACTCTCCTTGGTCAATGCTACCGGTTCGGAACTTTCCACCTCTACATATTGGAATCCATGATAAGTGAAAGAGGGAACAAAAATTTCATCTGTGCCGTCGCCTCTGAGCGTATATTCATCTGTCTGGAAGATTTCGTTCTTGTCAACCGGTGTGAAATAGACATTGATATTGCCCTGTTCCAATCTGCCGTCAGGCTTGAGGAGTTCTCCGTGTTTCATCGTGATCTTAGTACCGGCAGCGCCTTTCACCTTCAAACGACAAACGCCGGAGATGTTTTTCGGGAACGAAAAGACATACAACTTGTCACTGAATGTCTTTACAGAAGCAGGTTTCAGCTCTTCTTTTACACGAATCGGCTGCATTTCACGAGCGACTAATTGAGCGGTAGGCGAAGCTACTACCTTCACCTTTTCCCATTTGCTGTCGTCAAACGGGAGATTGTTCCAGCCTTTCTGTTCCAGGCGTGCATCATAGCGTTCGCCACTATATATATTATTGTATAGCGATGCACCTGTCGAAGTGAGCCATGTGGAATCGGTCTTGATGGAATTGACTGCATTGTCCGATGACTGGATGCGCAGTTCCATCTGCATATTGGGACGATTGCGCCAGGCGGCCTTGTCGAAGTTCCAGGTTGCCACGGATTGTTCGTTGTACCATCCGTTTCCCAGTTCAGCGGCTACCACGTTGTCACCCTGCTTGAGCAGAGGCGTGATGTCGTAGGTAACTGTTAGGATTCGTTTGTCGAAGGCTGTGTATCCGGGATCAAGATAGCTGTCCTGGACCTGTTTCCCATTGATGTAAAGTTTGTAATATCCGGCGACTGCCACGTAAGCGCGCGCTTTGGAGGCCAGTTTGTCCAACTTGAAGGTCTTACGGAAAAGCGGAGCCGGACCAAATTCTTTTTCATGATTATCTGAAATCCACTGTCCGTTCCATTCGGAAGGCTGTGTCTTTCCCATCTCGAAGGTCGCCGTGTCGGACTTGGCACATTCGTGACCTTTGGAATCCCACGCTTTGACGATCCAGTAGTATTTGGTATAGGAATCGAACTTCATGCCTGCTTGATACTTGGCTAATTTCTCAGGAGAAGAGCCGACATATACTTCGGTGCGAGAGATGGTGACATCTTTCTTCTGGCTGGAATATTCCCATGTGAATTGGGGAGTCTGGTTGTCGAGACCGATAGGATTGACCAGATAATCGGTTCTAAGATTGACTGGCTTGATAGAATCAGAGCAACTGCTCATCATGAATAGCACCAGTGTCGCAAGACAGCATATAAAGTTCCATTTTTTCATTGTCTATAGGATATTTAGATGGTTTATTTGATGACTGTAATCTCTTTCGGACAGTTCAATTCCGTGTCGATTGTCCCATCGCTCTTCTTGGTATGGCGCACCTTGATAACACCGTAAGGAGTAGGGAATGATCCTTCTGCCCACTGAAGATCTCCGAGATGAGGCACGATTCGAACCGCCTTACATCCCGGTTCTGCAATTTCTATGCCAAGCACGTAACGGCTCATCCAGGCTGTCGGTCCAGAAGCCCAGCCGTGGCAGAGACTGTGACGAAATTTCATATAGCAGTAACCGCCATACGTTTTGTGGACATCGACCTTTCCTGCCGGAACCAGTTCGTCGATTCGCGCAGCATTCTTCATCCAGTTGATGTTGAAATCCTCCCAGAATGTAGTTGCGCCCAAGTCGAGCATCGCGCCCCAATAGGTGCGGATGTCGTTCAAGGCATTCTGATAATCTCCGGCTTCTGCCATGGCGCGGAGCATATAATAGCCAAAATAGGTGGAGAAGCACTGAACGCTGTCCACGGAAATGTATTTCTCATTGGCCTCCTTTGCCGGCATCAGACCGGAAAGCGAGAGGAGCGAAGCGGCTTGCTTGGTACCGGGAGCAGTAGGAGAGAGCTTGGCTTTGTCGAAAGTCTTCAGCAATGAAGGTTTGGCCTTCAGCATCTTCTGATAAGTAGAATCGCAGCTGGATGCGAGTGGCTCATCACCCAAGATCTTGCATAGTTCGCTGCCTCGTTTTAGAGCTATCATCGTCAGCGACTGCAATCCGGCATGGATCGCTTCGGGTGATTCGCTGGAAGGCCAGTCGAGGAAGCGCATTCCGTCGAGCTGTTCCATTCCCTTCTTATCAACCTTCGAGATGATCAGTCTGAGCAGACCTTGCAGGTAAGGCAATTGCTGTCGGAGATAGTTCTTGTCTCCGTAGAAGTTGTAGTATTCATGCTGTATGATCAGCCACCAGAGCGAATAAGAGCTGATGCCGTTGATCCATTGCGGAACGGGAAAAAGGTCGCGGGCCAAGTCGATGCTTTTTGGCAGCACTTCGTTGTAGCCATAGACCGATTGGATGGTCATCAGTTCGGGATACATATCGCCGATCCAGACCAGCCGATCCCGTTTGATGCCGTCCCAAAGATATTCCTGCATGTTGAGATGCACCGTTTCTTTGCCGACCTGCCAGATGCGGTTGAGCAGTTCGTCGTTGCAACGGAAAGAGCCCAGTTCGGGAATGTCGCGGAAAATAGAGATCGCGCGTATCTCCTTTAATAGAAGAACGGCTGGATCACTCACAATGTCGATGCGAACGAAGCGGAATCCGGAGTTGCCTGTTTCGGCAACGCCCAGCCACGGAACCTGCACCAAATAATCGCGCAACGCATGATCGTTGGTCGCGCCGCCGATGGTGTCGATCTCGCTCATCGCTTCACTGGCCGATTCGCCGAAACGCACGCGAAGCGTAATCGGGGCTTTGGAAGCAGTTGGACCTGTCACAATCTGAAGCCCGCCCTGGATTTCTTTACCGAAGTCAAGAAGAATAGCGGGATGGTCGGTGTTTGTGCTCTTGATGATGCACAACGAATCGGCGTTGGTGACGCTTTGTCCGTTCCCTTTCTGAAGAAGTTTGCTGAGGTTAATCAAACTATCTCCTTTTTGCCATACGATACGTGTCGGCGTAAGATATTCCCTGACACGACTGTCACGTTGTTGCCCGAAAGCAGCGACGTGACAACAAAGCAATAGCACAAAGATCTTTTCAATCAACCTCATTTTCATACCATCTATATGCGTTATTTGGGAAGATGGAACGCGATGCTCATTTCGTGCATCTGTTCCTGACTCATTCCGGTAGGTTCGAAGCCCATGCAACGGCTGTTGATATAGATCTGGGCTGATTTGCTCAGCGTATCAACCATGTCGAAGGCCTCCATTATATCCGGACCAATGGCAAAGACGCCATGTTTCTCCCACATCACAACATCGTAATCGTCCAGTTCCTTCAAGGTGGCGTTGGCCAGCTCCACGGAACTCGGCAGAGCGTAAGGGATGATTCCCAGTCCGCGCGGACAGAAGGCCTTTGTCTCCGGAATCATGCTCCAGAGGAGATTGGTCAGCACGTCTTTCTTGAGAAAGGCGGGATTGTGCGACATGGCGATCAGTTCGATGGGATGCGTATGAAGAGAAGCTTTGTAAGGCGAACCCTTCTTGATCAGATAATTGTGAACACTCAGATGCGATGGCAGTTCGGAAGTGGGAGCGACCGGTTCGTCTGCAATGATGACATACGAAGCGCAGTCGTCGAGGATGCGGATGACGGAACCGTTCTGCATTGGCCAGCGTGCCAGGTCGCGCATGCGGCGGTTGGTGCCTTTGCAGAAGAAATAGCAACCCTTCAGATGCGGCAGTGTGGCACCGATCGGTTTGACGGGAGAGATGGCCGGCATACGGCGAATCTCGTCGTCCACCCATTCGGTGATGTTGATGGTGATGTTACCGCCATTCCGTTCTGCCCAACCTTTTTGCCAGAGATAACCGGCCACTTCTGCTACTTTGTTTACTTCTGCCGTCAGCTGAGGACGACCATCCAATATTGATTTATTCATTTGTTTCAACTCTTTTTCGAAATTCAAAGATACGATTATTTAAAGATTCTTATTCAGTCGCTGCAGGAAATAACCTGCGTCTGAAAGAAAAATTGCTGTTTACACATCAAGGTTCGTGCGAAAGACGGTGAAAGAAGAGAGTGTCGGTTCCGAAGTATTATTTCCCGCGGGGGAAACGCTCTTTTTTAAATAACGTACATTTCCTTCCAGGGAAATGGTTTCAGAGCTTCAAAAATGACTTTCCGCGCAGGAAAAACGATTTCCAGAGCATTAAAAATGACTTTCCATGCAGGGGAAACGATTTCCAGAGCTTCAAAAATGACTTTTCGTGCAGGGAAAACGATTTTCAGAGCATTAAAAATGACTTTTCTTCTACGGAAATCGATTTTTGAACCTTTTAGCTCCTTTCCCGTGGAGGAAAATCGGATTCGGGATCATTCAGGCGATTTCCCCGAAGGAAAACCGCCTGATGTACCCTTTCCATTCTCATTTCCTTTCGAACGACCTGTCGAGAAGATCATTGTTGTGCGATGGCAACAACGACTATGGACGATACCAATACGACCAAACCGAGCAGCAGCACGCCAACGGTGAGCTTGCTGGCGCCTTTCCATTCTTTCAGGATGATTCCCCAGACATTGCTGAACGTGACATTCAATGCCATCAGAATGCTCCATGAGAAGGCGAGCAGAATCGGACTGTCTGTGAGGAAACTCTTTCCCATTTCCAATCCGAAGAACTGTGAATACCACAGCACACCTGCCAAAGCGCAGAACAGAATGTTGTTCGTCAGAATATTCCCGCTGACGGAGAAATAGTCTTTGCCAGTGTGGTTGTGGATATTCTGCTGGATGCAATAGGCTGCGTTGGTGATGAAGCCGCCGAGCGTGACGAGCAGTGTGACCGGCAGACCGGCGAAGAGCGGTTTCACGCCCGCATCGATAGCAGCCTGTTTGATCCCGCTGCCGGCATCCAATCCGAGAGCGAAGCAGGCACTCATCACACCGGCAAGCAGTGCGACGAGCAGACCTTTCGTCAGAGCGAAGTCTTTGATGGCTGCCTTTTTCTCCTCTTCCGTCATGTTCTTCGAGCGAAGGCTTCCTGCATAGCCGATGATGGCAATGCCGGCGAGCGTGATGCAGACGCCGATGAGCAGCATCAGGCCTTGTCCGTGAAGCAGGTCTTTACCGGCAAGCAGAGCCGGAATCAGCGTACCGAAGCCGGCACAGGTACCGAGCGCGATGCTCTGTCCGAGTGCTACGCCCAAGTAACGCATGCTCAGTCCGAAGGTCAATCCGCCGATTCCCCAAAGGATTCCAAAGAGAACCGAACCGAAGGCGCCCATGTGGGCCAGATTACTGGAGTCGGCATTCAGGGAGTTTGAGCTCCACAGCTGCGTGAGGCTGCCGCCGTCGGGAACGCCCAGCAGCGCTCCGAGATACGGAAAGACGAGCCATGCAAAGATGCCCTGCACCAGCCAGAAACTTTCCCAGCTCCAGTTTTTCACCTTGTTGATCGGCACATACGAACTGCTTTGTCCGAAACTGCCGATGGCGATGATGATTAATCCTATCAGTGTGTTCATGTTTTATCTTTTCGAAGTGACGTCGGCTTCGTATTTCTCGATTTCCTTGATGTAGTTCTCGCCGACAGGCACATCGTTCTTCAGGCAGAACATATCCCAAACAGCATTCCAAGGCATGCTCTTCAGCTCTTCCTGAAGGGCAAGGCGCTGGAACAGTTTGTTCTCGGCTTCGTATTTCTGCAAAGTCTCCGACGGTTCGAGCAGTGCCATCAGCAGCGCTTTCTGTGTGGCGCGTGTTCCGATGACATAGGCGCCGATGCGGTTGATGGTGGCATCGAAATAGTCCAAACCGATGTGAACGCGGTCCAAAGCTTTGCAGCGGACAAGCTCACGAGCCAAGTCGGTAAGATCGTCGTTGAGGATGACAACGTGATCGCTGTCCCAACGAATCGGACGGCTTACGTGAAGCATGATTTCAGGTGTGAAGAGCAGCAGGCAGGAAACCTTGTCGGCGATGCTTTCCGTCAGGTGGAAATGGCCGGTGTCGAGCGTTACCATCTGATTGTTCTTGGCGCCGTAGCCGAGATAGAAGTCGTACGATCCGACGGTGTAGCTTTCCAGTCCGATGCCGAAGAGTTTGGCTTCGATGCAATCCTTCATGTGTGCATATTTCGTAGCGAAGATCTCATCGAGAGAATCCTTCAGAATACTGCGGTAATACATGCGGTTGGCCGGAACCTCCTTGCTGCCGTCGTGAATCCAGAGATTCATGATACAAGGATCGTTCTGATATTTGCCCAGTTCCTCGCTGATCCAGCGGCAGCGTTTGGTATGTTCGATCCAGAAGTCGCGGATCTCTTTGTCGGGATTGGCCAAGGTAAGGTTGCCGCTCTTCGGATGAGAGAAGGAGGTGCTGTTGAAGTCGAGCTTCATATTGTTCTCTTTTCCCCATTCCATCCAGCTCTTGAAATAGTCGGGAGTCACTTCGTTACGATCGACGATCTTGCCTTTGAAGTCGCCGTAGATCTCGTGGAGATTGAGACGATGTGTGCCGGGAATGAGAGATTTGGCTTCGATGATGTCGGCACGAACCTCGTCGATGTTGCGAGCACGTCCGGGATAATTGCCTGTTACTTGGATTCCGCCTGTCAGAGAGCCTGCCTGTTTTTCGAAACCTGCCACGTCGTCTGTCTGCCAGCAATGCAGCGAGATGGAAATCTTCTGCAGCTTTTCCAATGCTTTGTTTGCGTCAACTCCAATGGAAGCATAGCGCTCGGCTGCTGCTTCAAACTCTTTCTTTACTGAACTTTCTTTAATCATGATATTTTTCCTTTTAATGATTTATTGTCGTTTTATGATTATTTCTTGGGAAGATAGGTGGTCGTTTCCACAACCTGAGCAATGCGCCGCCGCATATCCCAGCGATCGGTGACGAGTCCGTTGGCTTTGGCCTGGATCATACAGTTACCGATAGCCGTAGCTTCCGACGGACCGGCAATGACGGGAATCTCCAAAGCGTCGGCTGTCATCTGGTTGAGCAGTGCATTCTTGGCGCCACCGCCGATGACGTGGAGTTTCTCAATCGGGAATGGAGCCATCGTACGAAGTATCTTGACCACTTCCTTATAGCGGTTGGCAAGGCTGCAGAAGATGCAGTGGATGTATTCGGCATCGTTCGAAGGAACAGCCTGGTGCGTCTCTTTGCAGTACGATGCGATGGCCTCGACCATGTTTACAGGATTGGCGAAACGCGGATCGTCGGGATTGACCAGCGATTGGAAGCCGCTTGCAGCTTGCGTCATGGCGTCGATCTGTGCGTAGGAATAATCTTTTCCCTCTTTCTTCCAGACTTTGCGGCTCTGCTCCAGCAGCCACATTCCAGTAATGTTCTTCAGGAAACGTATCGTTCCTTCGATGCCGCCTTCGTTGGTGAAGTTGTTCGCTTCGGAAGCATCGTTGATGATAGGCTTTTCCGTTTCGATGCCGAGCAAGCTCCATGTTCCGCTGCTCAGATAGGCGAAGTTCTTGTCCTGCGCGGGAACGGCTGCAACGGCTGAGGCTGTGTCATGACCTGCAACGGCTATGACCGGAATCTTTTCCATGCCGGTCTCTTCGCATATCTCGTCCGAAAGCATTCCGACCTTCGTGCCCGGATTGACCAGCTGCGGAATCTTCGAAGCGTTGAGCCCGACGGCTGCGATCAGCTTCTCTTCGAATTTCTTATCGTAAGGATTGATCATCTGCGAGGTCGAAGCGATGGTATATTCGCAAACCATGTTCCCGGTGAGCATGTAGGAGAGCAGATCCGGCATGAACAGCATCTTGTCGGCAATCTGTTGCGGGCGATAATCGCCTTGGCCAGCGCGTGACAGTTGGAACAGCGTATTGAACGGCATGACTTGGATACCGGTGCGTTCGTAAACCTCTTTCTGAGGAATCGTGCGGAAGAATGCTTCGGGAGCACCTTCTGTATAAGGATCGCGGTAGGCGCGCGGCAAACCCAGCAGACTTCCGTCGGGAGTAACGAATCCGAAATCCACGCCCCACGTGTCTATTCCGATGGAATCAATCTTGACTTTCCGTTTGGCACATTCGGTCAGTCCGCGTTTCAGTTCCTGGAACAGACTGAAGATATTCCAGTAGAACTTCCCGTTGAGCGGATAGATGGCGTTGGGAAAACGGGTGATTTCCTCCATCTCAAAACTTTCGGATGATAGTGTCGCCAGAATTGAGCGTCCGCTTGTCGCACCTAAATCGAATGCTAAAAAATGATGTTCGTTCATGATATTATGCAGTAATCATTAATTGATGACGAAGATCATGCAAGCCGAGTGGAGAACGATGCTTGTTTGGATTCTCCGTAAGCACAGCTTATTTTCTTCGTTTGATGGCAAAGATAGTGGGTTTTATTACTACATTTGCTTTTGAAAGTGATTAGAAACCTTTCAAATCTGACATGGATAAGCACAGTAATGACCGTTTGAGCTATTTGACCATATCCAATCGTGACGAGGACTGGGGAATTGTGGTTACAACCGTAGGTTTTCAGTTCGTGAAACCGGGCAGTCGTTATCCGCTTTCTCGTCATCCGGACAATTATGAGTTCGAACCGCAGAAAGGACGTATCCTGAATGAGTACCAGCTCGTCTATATCACGCGCGGCTCAGGATTTTTCTCTTCTCAGTCGTGCAAGCAGCAAAAGATCGGTGAAGGCACGATGATTCTGCTCTTCCCGGGCGAATGGCATAGTTATTATCCTTCGAAAGAAACCGGCTGGGACGAATATTGGGTCGGTTTTCGCGGTCCGCATATTGATCGACGTGTTCAGAATCGTTTCTTCACACGCGAAGAGCCTCTTCATCACATCGGTATCAGTTCTACTATTATCAGTCTCTATGACGAAATCCTCAACTACTCCACGGAAGAGAAGGCCGGATTCCAGGAGATGATCTCGAGCATCGTGCTTCATATTCTCGGATCCGTATATTATAAGGAGCGCAACCATCAGTTCGCCGATTCCGAAATGGTCAATAAGATCAAAGAGGCGCAAACGCTGATGAAGCCTCATTCCGGACAGCAATATACTCCCGAAATGATTGCGAATCATTTGGGACTTAGTTATTCGTCGTTCCGAAGCAAGTTTAAGGAATATACCGGTTCGTCACCGGCGCATTATCAAAACCAGCAACGTCTGCTCGCTGCGAAAGAACTTCTCACCGGTTCCGAAAAGAACGTCTCCGAGATCGCCTATATGCTTCAGTTCGAAAGCGTAGGACAGTTCTCTACCTTCTTCCGTCAGCGCGAAGGCATTACACCGACGGTTTTCAGAGAAAGAAATCATTAAAGACTACTTCTCGTTTATTCACTCGACTTTCATTATCTTTGCTACGCTTAGTGAAGATAAAGTGAAATTATACAATAGGAGCATAACGATATGGAAACAACAATGCAGCAAGTAACCTTTCAATTGCCGAAAAGCGACGTGGAGTTTTTTGAGAAATTGGCTCTCAAAATGGGCTGGACACATGTCTCGCTATGCAAAGACGAAGAGCCTTCCCAGTTGTGTGAAGAGGCTGTCGAGTATCAGACACAAACCAAAGCGGAGATAATGAAAAGCGTGGAACAGGCTTGCAAAGAATTGAAATTGTTCAAGGAGGGCAAACTAAAAACTCGTCCTGTGGAGGATTTGCTCAATGAGATGCATTAGGATCGGGACGTTTCCCTCATTCGATAGAGAATTTAAAAGACTAGCTAAGAAATACAAGTCTTTAACTCAAGACCTTCAAATCTTGGTAAATGAATTAAGAGATAATCCATATCTTGGAACAGATTTGGGGAATGGACTACGTAAAGTAAGAATGGCAATTTGCTGCAAAGGGGAAGGGAAAAAGCGGTGGAGCAAGAGTGATTACTTTCAGTGTGATTATTTCTTCAACTGATGCAGACATAAAACTCCTCATAATATATGACAAATCAGAACGAGAAACCATTACGGATAAGGAACTTCGTGAATTATTAAAACGTAATGGCGTTCTGTAGCCAATGAAATTGAAATAGATCGACTATGATTTTCTACCATTATATATCCATTGAATCCTTCGTGGAAGGCCTCAAGTCTTCGGACGAAGGAATGTTTACGTTCGTCGCGGAGAGTTTGATGCACCGTACGCCGGAAAATGAAGAACCGTATGGACTGCAGCTGTTCCGCGAAGCGATCCAGCGTTATGAATCGCAGAAGGGAATTGATCCGGCGAAGAGCAAACGAGATTTCCCCTTCTTCCGTCAAAACAGTCGTTGGCTCATAGGTCCCGAAATGAGTTATTATTTCGTGCCGTTCTTTGGCCATCAGCTGCAGAATGTGCCGAAAGATCAACCTATGGTTCTGGCGGTCGATTATGAACGCCTCGTCGGACATTGTCTGGAGGAGAATCTGGCACTGGTACATTGCAAATACGATCGTGACGAGACGATAGATTCTTTCGTCGCCTCTTTGGACAAGGAATATGGGAAGTTCTTCTTCGAGAATGACCATGTCGGATTCTCCGCATCGTCCCAGCTTTTCACATTGCTTTCCGATGCCTGGTTGAAATCGTGCGAGCCGACTCATGCGTCGGATGACGAATGGCGTCTTTCCGTCCTTCGCGCACCAGATGAAGTGGACTATACAGCTTCCGATCATTCGCTCATAACCACAGCCAAAGTCACGGTCCCGCTCGATTGCATTGCTGCCATAGCACTTGCTGATCACGAACGTCATCCGCTGCTTTTCGGAACCATCGCCGGTCTTCTTACCAAAGCAGGTCTTCAGCCTGAACGATTACTGTATGGAATGGATTGATACATCTT
>CAZIVE010000076.1:0-12933 GCA_964542435.1 uncultured Parabacteroides sp. | reverse complement strand
CAATGAACCATTCTGGAAAAGACCATGAGGCATGCCTTAATGAGGCTGCATATATCTCTCTTGAACCATCTCTTAATAAGTAAGGGGCTGGTTTTGCAAAAATAAATCTCCATTATCGGACAGCAATATTTCTTTGGAGAAACGAGACACAAAAGGAATGACACTGTCAATTCCTATTGAATAGCCGTTCGACTACTCATGGCTGTACGAAGATTGCTTCCGGAACGGAAATAGACTTCAGCGGCACCGATCTTTAGTTTGGCACGGATCTTCACAGGAATATGATTCTCGTCATCACCGATCCAAGCCTCGGCGGCAGCTTTGGTTTGTGTAAAGGCCTTGTCAAAGATATCTACATAGAAATGACGCGTGACAAAGCGGTACGAACCTCTATCGAAAGTCTCTTTCCCACTATAACGAAAATGTATCTTGACCAGATCACGACCGATTGCAACGGTGAAAGGAAAGACATCCCCGGATTTGATATTGTCCCAGTCGATGCCACGAAGATACAAAGTGCTGGCAAGAATATCATAGACATTATCATCGCTGACAAGCGTCGTATCAATCTTGACCTTTTCGAGATGACGTCGGTACGAGTGGATATAAGCTTTGTCCCCACTGAAACGGAACGTAAGATTGTCGATCAGCTTATAACCACCTTCATCCGTGCGTTTGCTACTATAGATCATCTTGTAGGAAGGTGTCATCCAGGTATCAATGGTATCACGCATGCGATAGGCACGTTCAACGATTCCCGTCGTACGGAAAAGGAGACGGTAGATCCACGCTGACGAACCATTGTAACGAGTAGTGTTCATGGTCAACGAAGCCTCACCGGCACGTGGCATGATGACGCCCCATTTGAAATAGATGTCATAATTCAAAGTCTCATTGTCGTAAAAAGATTGCGACATCTTAACCGTCTGGGCTTCCACAAAAGCGGGAGCCAGCAGCAAAAACAAAAGACACAGACTAGAACGAAAGGCCGCGAATACGGCTATTGGTTGAAGATGATGATGTTGATTTTCCTTCATTCTTATAATCCCTTTTCTCTTTTTTTACATCCTTGGGCTTATTCTTCGTTATTTCGAGTGGCTTCTGTTTCGTAAACTCAGCTGCATGGATATTCCATGTCTCTTCTACCTGCCAGTTCTGCATGACATTGAACATCCTTGGACAATACCACACCGTTTCGGGCTGAAGCTTTTCGGAATAATTCCCGGTATCCCATTTACCGTTTTCATTATCGTCTTTGATTAGACGTACATAATATTTATCTGGTTTAATATCCATGAAGAGCAAACCGCCATTTTTTAATGGAGTATGACGAACGACGGCATCATTACTGTTCAGCAATTCACCGTAAGCATGTGCATCGGGCGAGAGTCCTTGTATCGTGACAAACAGATGTCCATAGGAATCCTCTGATTTGATGTTGAACTCCGCCCCTATCGAATCGTTGGGATTGCCATAAACACTTCGGATAGCTGCCGAATCAATATTGAATCTGTATTGTTCTCCATAATTCCATTTGCGGAGGATGAAATAGGACAGTTCATCGGTCGTATCGGGGAACATCGTGAAATCGCAAGGTTTCCACACAGAATCCGACTTCAGTTGCAGACGAAGTGTATCACGGAACTTCTCCGTTACTGGTTCGCCGAACGTCAGTTTCAACGTGTCATTCATATCGAATGCATTGGCAGCATTGACTGTGATGGCAAGCTTCGGAAGAGGCTCCGGTTCGTTTTTTCTCCGTTTCTCCACACGACGTCGTGTGGCAATGGAAAGCGTATCCGTTTGAGGCCGATCAATCCCGGCTGAATCGGTTTTCAGATAGGTGACAGAAAGTCCCAATGTATCTCGTTTCCAAACAGTCGAATCGGTTATCCAATAGTTGAGGGCTTTCCCTTCGTCACTCTTTTGGATGTAGAACCAGCTGCTGTCCGCCGGTGTAAAACCAATGGGGCGAATGACTGGTGTCGGTTCGGGGCTGTTGAAATGAAGCGTGAATCTCCGATCCAGCAATCGCTCGGGACGTGTCATGTATTTCCTTGCATATTTCTCGGCAAAGAGCCGTAGCTCGATCTTGTCAGGAAGGAAATGGGTGTAATTGACAGTCTTGATGGTATCAATCTTCGTCGAATCCTTCCAGATTGTATCCTGACGTGTGGCAAATTCAAAGTGAGGAACAATGATTGAATCGCTCCAGGCAATCTCCTCGCTCTTCTGATCGAAACGGAAGTTTCGGTTCTGATCGTTCAACGCATAGATACGGTATTTCCCAGGCTTGATGTTACGCACCGTGAAATGTCCGCGGTCATTGGTTCGAGAAGTACGATAAAATGTTTCCTTCACAAAAGCACTATCCGCCAGATCGCGATGCAGTCCGATGATAATGCCAGAGGCCGGTTCCAAATTATTGGCGTAGAGAAGCGTTCCCGAGACTTCAAGCGAATCGATCGTATCGCCCGTAGAAAAAGCGAACGAATAGTTTTCGAGTACGTTCTTCTCGTTATTATCTGCAATAGAAGAGGTAAAATCGATGGTGTAAGTGGCATCGTTCTGCAACGAATCATGAAGCTCCACAACAATCTTCTTTCCCATCGTCTTGATTGTAGGCTGAAGCAGCTGCGGAGGCGTGACGATGACATTATCCTGGGGCTTGTCGACCTGAATCAGTTCATCGAACAGAATCTCTACACGTTTCCCATGATAATTCAACTGTCCCGGAGCCGGCGTACTGCTTACGAACTTAGGAGGAGTTTCATCATAAGGGCCGCCATTGGGCGAAGCCACGTTGGCACATGACAACAATCCGCCTAACAGCATGGCTGCTGCGAGCAAAGCGATCCATTTCCTTTTCAATTCGTTTGACATCATCTATAACAGTACGTTTTATCAATTCGACAAAAGTAGAGAAAATTCCTTTCTGACAGACCCGTTATCTCTATTTTATCCTTTCTTGGCATTCTCGAGCATCGAAAGTCGGGTACAAATTATCTTTTACGAAAGGAGAAAGTATCAACTAAAACTTTTATCGCTGAAATAACGATATTTTCGTCTTTATGCTAAATAATTCTTTATGATTCCTACAAAAAGATAGACATCATTGCCATACGCTATCTTTGCTTTCGAAAGTAAAACGAATAATTTTTACTTTTTGCTCTCTCGCAAGGCCGGGTTGAAGGAGCAATGCTGAAACTGGATAAAGGCAGATACCGACAAACTTTTGTAGCTACCAGGTTTCGACATTTTATAATAGCTCTTTCTTTTCCGGCCGCAAGACGAGTGAACAAATCCTTTCCAATTTTCTCACTTTACTTTTCACCTTCGTCACGTCCGGCAAATTCCATCAGATAAGCTTTGATGAAACCGTCTATTTTTCCGTCCATCACGCCTCCGACATCAGATGTCTGGAAATTGGTGCGATGATCCTTTACGCGGCGGTCATCGAAGACATAGCTTCGGATCTGCGAACCCCATTCAATCTTTTTCTTTCCGGCTTCCTGTTTGGCCTGCTCAGCTTGACGGCGTTTCAGCTCGAAATCATAGAGCATGGAACGCAGCAGTCGCATGGCATTGGCACGGTTGTCCGGCTGATTGCGGCTCTCGGTGTTCTCGATCAGAATCTCACGCACCTCGCCGGTATCGGGATCATGGTAGTTGTAACGCAGACGCACGCCCGATTCAACTTTATTGACGTTCTGTCCGCCGGCACCACCCGAGCGGAACGTATCCCAGGAACAGTCGGCCGGATTGATCTCGATCTGAATGGAATCGTCCACCAAAGGCGTCACGAAGACTGAAGCAAAGCTCGTCATACGTTTTCCCTGTGCATTGAAGGGCGAGACGCGCACCAAACGATGGACACCCGACTCACTCTTAAGATAACCGTAAGCAAAATCTCCCTCGATTTGCATGGTGACCGATTTGATACCGGCATCATCACCCTGCAGGATGTTGTTGACCGTCACCTTATATTCATGAGCTTCGGCCCAGCGCATGTACATACGCATCAGCATCTCGGCCCAATCCTGACTTTCCGTACCGCCTGCGCCGGAATTTATCTTCATGACGCAGCTCATCTGATCAGCTTCCTCGCGAAGCATGTTGCGCAACTCGAGATCTTCGGTCATCGACAGAGCTTTTCGATAATCCTCGTCAAGCTCCTCTTCGGTAATAATTTCTTCTTTCAGATAATCGTAAGCGAGGCTGAGCTCATCGTCAGCTGCCTTTACTCCATTATAAAGATCAATCCATTTCTTAAGGTCTTTCACCTTCTTCATCTGTGCTTCCGCACGTTTGGTATCTTCCCAGAAAGCCGGATCCTGCGTGCGCAGATTCTCCTCTTCGTATCGAATCTTCAGATTATCGATGTCAAAGATACCTCCCCAGCGCCTTCCCGCGCTCCAATACATCACGTAATTGGTCTTGAGTAATCATGTCTTATACCTATTAATTAATTAATTAAACTTATTGTTGTTTCTCTTCATACATGGCTTCAATCTGGGTCGCATAACGTTCGTTCACGACACGACGACGAAGTTTTAATGTGTCGGTAAGCTCACGGTTTTCCATTGTGAAAGGCTCGGCAAGCAACGTGATCTTTTTGATCCGTTCATACAAAGCCAGGTCCTTCTGATTTTCCTCCACACGTGCCATGATGAAATGACGGATATCTTCGTTCTCCACCAATTCGATACGGTTGGAGAAATTGATGCCGCGGGAATGCGCATAAGGTTCGAGCTCCGAGAACTCAGGAACGATCAATGCCGAGACAAACTTCCGTTGATCACCGATGACAGCTATCTGTGCAATATATTTATCACCGCCCATCAGCCCTTCAATGGCTTGCGGAGCGATATATTTTCCATTGCTGGTCTTGTATAGTTCCTTGATACGTTCGGTGAAAAAGAGCGTATCGCCTTCCAGACGTCCGGCATCTCCCGTACGGAAGAAACCGTCTTCCGTGAAAGACTTCGCTGTCTCTTCAGGCTTCTTGTAGTAGCCGGAAGTGACCGTTTTTCCTTTCACCAATATCTCGCTGTTATTTGGATCGATCTTGACATCCACGTCGGGCATGACTTTACCAATGCTGCCCAACACGAAGCCTGTCTCAGGATAGAAACAGACGGTAGCTGTCGTCTCGCTCAATCCGTATCCATAACGGATTGGAATGTTGATGCTGATAAGGAACTTCGCTATGTTATCAGCTAAAGGCGCTCCTGCTACCGGAAAAACACGTCCTTTCTCGATGCCGAGGACCCGTTTCACCAGACTGAAGAAAAGGAAATCGAAGATATGGAACTTCATATTCAGCATGAACGGCGGGCGACGCCCTTCACGAATGTAATCGAACTTATAGGCGTGGCCGACTTTCACTCCGTAGTAAAACAGATTTTGGATCGGCTTAGGCAAAGAAGAAACCTTATCGTGCAATCCGGAATAGACCTTCTCCCAGAATCGAGGAACATTGCACATCAGCGTCGGATGAACCTCGGGAAGCGTCTTCTGTATAAGCTTCGGATCGTGATTGACTGCGATCGTCACACCTTTATGCAACAGGTAGTAAACCCACGCCTTCTCGAAAATATGCGTAAGCGGAAGGAAGCACATCGAAAGATCCTTATCGGTAACCTCAGGCAGACGAATGTCATGAATACGCATGGCCTCGAGATAATTGTAATGATGCAGGATGACGCCTTTCGACTCGCCCGTTGTTCCGGACGTATATATAATGGTAGCAATATCATTCACATCGGCTTCGTTGATACGCACTCTGACGGCCGATTCCGCATGGGAATTGTCGCCAAGACGCAGGAAGTCGTCGAAATAGATGGATGATTTATCTTCAGGATTAAGCTTGACATTCGGATCGAAGATGATGATACGCTTCAGCGTCTCAGAAGCTTTGAACACTTTCCATGCATTGTTGTACTGCAGCTGCTCACCGACAAAAAGCGTCCGGATGGAAGCATCCTTCACGATATATTCAACCTGAGCAGGTGAATTGGTGGCATACATGGGAACAATCACCATGCGATTGGCATGCGCTCCGAAATCCGTATAAAGATATTGCGGCATGTTCTGCGCATAGATACCGATGTTCTCCTGCACCTCCATGCCATATTCGGCCATCGCCTTTGCCGTCATCATGACACTGTCGGCAAATTCGCGCCACGAAACCTTAAGCCATTTTCCGGTCGCATCGTCACGAAACTTCAATGCCGTACGATTGCCATACTTTTCTGCCTGCCTAAAAACCAGCTCTGCATAATGATAATTTTCTGCCATGATATACCGAAGAGTCCCTTCCGTTTAGTTCTTTGTGCAAAGGTAAACTTTTTATTCTGAAAGGGAGATATATTCACACTTTCAGTAATAATAACGATTAGTTAGAACGGCTTTCACCGGGTTAAATGTACTGCGAGACCTCAGAAAAGTCGTTTCACCTGTGCAGGAAGCTTGCCGAGCACTCGCCGAGCGCCTTCACCCGGTGCAAAGTGCTTTCGGAGTACTCGCCGAGGACATTTCACCCGTTGCAAAGTGCATTCAGAGTACTCGCCGAGCACTTTTCACCCAATGTAAAGTGCTTCCAGAGCACTCGCCGAGCGCCTTCACTCGTTGTAAAGTGCATTCGGAGCACTCGCCAAGCACTTTTCACTCTTGCAGGAAGCTTGCCGAGCACTCGCCAAGGACATTTCACTCGGTGCAAAGTGCATTCGGAGCACTCGCCGAGCACTTTTCACCTGTACAAGGAGCTGCAGAAACCTTAGTTAAGATAAGTGATTTCGTAATCGTAGTTCCACTGCGGGAAATAAAGATTGCCGCCGTTCCATTCCACTTCGCCGCGTTGGAAATCGACCGTTTCGCTGCGCGGATAGGTCTTTGCCGGATAGAGCGGCATGCCATAATCCTGATTGACGACCAGACGCCATGAATCCAAACCGCCTACGAAGAACCAATGTTCCTCATCCGTCTTGGCGTAGGGTTGGAAACCGAAGGACTGATCCACAGGAATCCATCCTTCGCCCTCAATGTAGATGACCGACCAATCGTGCAGGTTCTTGTCGTGCGGATGCATCATGAAGCCGCTTTGGAAATGGGCCGGAATGCCGGAAGCACGACAAAGCGTGATAAAGAGCAGGCTCACCTGGCCGCAGTCGCCGTGGCCATTGTCGAGCACATATTCCGGGATATTATCGATGGTGGAATATTCGCGCGATGAAGCCCACGGATACCTCTTTATATAGGTAAAAATCTTTCTTGCCTTCAGCAGAGGATTATTCTCGCCGGCCGTCAGCGAATCTGCCAAGTGACGGATCCTCTCGGAGAAAACAATCTGAGGCGGACGCTCTGCCGTATATTTCTTATAGAGATCCGTAGTCGTATTGTACGGTTTTACGGCTTCGGGCTTGAGATTATGCCATTCGCCATAAGCCGTGAACTCGAAAGTCTCCTCAAACACGGTAGGTTTTTCTTTTTCGGCTTTCTTCTCCATATAAAGCGAAGCATGATAAATCGAATCGGGCGCAAGCGTATATTTTCCGTTGGCGGAAAGAATGAGCACATTCTTCTGCCGAGCGACATCTCTGCGAGGTACGGGCATCCAACAGCGAATCATCTCGCCTGCAGGAACGGCATCAGGCTTTACCGACAAGGTATATTTCACACGCATCTTGTGAGGTGCGGCAAACGGAGACTTGGCTGCTTTTACTCCGGAAATGATGGCGGGAATATTGATGCTATCGTCGGCATAATAGTCGCTGACATCAGGACCGACTTTGGCTGCCTTGGCGGCGATACACGACGAGTCGATACGGAAAAGATTCGGAACGGCCTGCTTGAAATAACGTTTCTGGCCGTCGATCATTTTGTATTCGAGTGCACGCGATTGTTCCCAGACGCGCATCATGCTATCCGTCACATGGGGAATATAGTGAGCGATACCGGCACGCACCTCCGCTTCCTTGAGCGGGAAGTCAACCAGCATACGCTGATGCAGATCTTTGTTCCAGTCGTATTTCATACTTTGTTTTTCTCCTCCGCAAGAGATCATCAGAAGCGGAATCATACCGATTAATAGCAGTCGTTTCATAAGTCGATTTTGGATGTTGGTTACAACAGGCGTAGTCCGAGACCCGGACAATCGTTGAGCGTGATCTTTCCGTTCTTGACCAGCATTCCTTCGAAGCGGTCGTTGGAGATAAGCAGATTGCCGTCGAGATCGGCGAAGTCCACTGCCGGTGAGAACTGTGCAGCAGCACTTACGGCGCAAGAGCTTTCGGTCATGCAACCCACCATGGCGCGCATGCCCAAAGCATGAGCCAGCGTCACCATCTTCCATCCTTCACGCATGCCCGTGCATTTCATCAGTTTGATGTTGATGCCGTGAACGACACCTTTGAGGCGCGGCACATCAGCCAGACGTTGAACGGACTCATCCGCGAAAATCGGCAGCGGACTGCGTTCCGTGATCCAGGCGATGTCGTCAAGCTTATCCTTTGCCATCGGCTGTTCCACCATAACCACACCCTGTTCCTTCAGCCAATTGATTTCGTCAAGTGCCTTTTCCTTATCCTTCCAACCCTGATTGGCATCCACGGCAATCGGGACGTTGGTGACGGAACGAACCGCTTCGATCATCTCCTTGTCGCGATCCGTACCGACCTTTACCTTTAATATATTGAACTGACCTTTGACCTCTTCCGTCTTCTGCTGCATCACCTCCTTCGTATCGATTCCGATGGTAAACGTAGTGGATGGTGCTTTGGCTGGATTCAATCCCCAGATCTTATACCACGGTGCACCGAGCATTTTGCCGACAAGATCGTGAAGCGCAATGTCCACCGCAGCTTTGGCTGCCGTATCGCCCGGATTGATGCCGTCCACATAAGCCAGAATATCTTCCAACTGCGTCGGATCGTTGAACTGCGAAAGATCCACTTTCTTCAAGAAGGAGGAAACGGAATCCACAGTCTGTCCGAGATACGGAGGCATGGAAGCTTCGCCGTAGCCGGTTAGTCCGTCATAGTTGATCTCCACCTGCACGTCAGGCGTTGTGGTACGCGAGAAAGAGGAAACAGTGAAGACATGCTTCAGTTTCAACTCATAGGGGAAGAAGTTCATCACCATCTTTCCCCCTTTTCCATGACGGTTGATCATGAAAGGTTCAGGATTCTCAGCCATGGCATTGTTCATTATCAAGCCTGATCCGGCAGCAGCCAGAGCAGCTTCCTTGAGGAATGTTCTTCTGTTTTGCATACATCTCATTTATTATAATAGGGATTGGTCAACGTGGTGTTGATCTCTTTCTGTTTGTTCAGATAAGGGAGCAACCGTCCGGCATAAAGCCTGCGTCCCAGATTATAGGCATCATAATTGGCATCTTTGGGATTGAAACTACTCTCGTGGACGTCACCTTGCGAATGGATGAAGCGCTGGTTGCCCATGTAAAGGGCCACATGAGCCACATGATCTTTCGCTCCGTCTTTACCGCGCTCGCCGAAGAAGATCAGATCGCCGGGCTGAAGATTGGAGCATTGGTCGGCAATCTCAATCCGTTCTCCTACTCTGGCCATCTGCGAAGCATCGCGCGGCACGATGATATCATGGATGAAAAACACAGTACGGACAAATCCGCTGCAATCCGCAGCCTTCGAGGAATTGGCGCCCCACATGTAAGGAATACCCATCAGCGTCTCGGCAGTAGCGATGATCGATTGAGGATCCTGCTTAAGCGAAGCACGCCATTCCGTTTCACGTTTGGCGATATCTTTTCCGATGAAGGCGACTCTTCCGTTGGGATAGGTCACTTTATAGAAGTCTCCCGATTCGCCGGAGAACTTGAGGCGATCACCTGCCACGACATCCGAAACATGCTGCGAATGCACATCGGGAAGTTTGAAGGTAAATCCATAATGTTCGGTTACGACCACTTTCTCTGCGGCGTTCCAGGCATCATATTCCGCTTTCGTCATCGGCGTGATTCCGACAGGATGAACCCAGGCAATATAATCGTCCGGCGTCTGAACACGATACCATGTCTCATGTTGCATCAGATGTACCGGCATTCCAAGCAGACCTTGGAGCCAAAGCTCGGCCGTAAAATCGTTCGTTGAACGAAGGTTGCAGACGGAAACATCCACAACGCCATATTCCTTTCCTTCCAGACTTGCCGTATCCGGCAGCTTCGTCATTTCATCTTTCATTTGATATCCGTTTTTATTCAGTTCCTGTTTCACTGCGTCAAGGGTCTTCTGCGAAGTAGTCGCGCCTGTCAGCGTAACCGTTGAACCGCTGAGATGACATTCATATTCAAACACCTCGAGGCGGTCGTCGGCAATGTTTTGTTCGCTCACCCGCTGTATGATCGCATTCGGATCGACGCCATTGCGATGGCATGACATCATGACCAACAGCGATAATACAAATAAAGTCGATAAAGATTTGTTCATGATTTTCTCTCGTTCTGTGTTATCGATTTAAGTGAAACAAAGATATACAATTATATCGAAACCCATCAAACAACGGCCAAGAAGGTTGGACATTCGTTATTCCATGTTCCGATCCTGCCGCAAAAGATATTCTTGTTTCATCGACCATTGAATTCCTTTAGCCATACGTTTCTGAGTCTGTATGTAGTGATTACCATTGTTCAGTTCAAAAACAGCAGGAATGCCTTGCTCAAGATAAAGGTTATAAAGCGCGCGCGTATTGTCTTCGACCGTTCTCAAAACCTCGTTTTTCACATGACTTTCACGATCGCCCAAAGAGAGGTAAACGGATATAGGTTTCTTCAACATCGGATGCTTACTGACAAATTCCATAAATCCAGGATACCAGAAAGAACCCGAACCGGAGATGACGCCATCGAAAACGTCGGTTTCATAGGCTGACCAAAGGGCGAACAGTCCGGCCAACGAATAACCGGCAATAAAACGGTGCGTGATTGTCAGCTCTTTTTCCACGGCCGGAATGACCTGCGAAGTCAGTACATGCAACCACTCTGCTGCTTTCCCAGTGCAGGGAACGTCGTCGGCAAACAGTTTTTCCGAAGGCCAGGGCGACATATCCGCATTCCAGTCCACGCCATCGACTTCAACGAGCACGAACCTCTTTGTCCCCTTTTTCCGACATTCTTCCCACACCATACTTCCTTCATGCATGAATGTATGGAGGTAAACAACAGGAGCAGCCTTTTCCACCTCTCCGAAGATATTGATTTGCTTTCCGGCGATATTCATTGTTTTCATTTCTTGCTTCACTAACGCAAAGATGATTCTTTTTCTCATATTATCTACAGCCGATATCATTCAGATGGCAGAAAACATAATGATATTTTTGCTTCTACTCTTGATTACTGCTATCTTTGCTACCAATAGCGAAGATAAGCTGCGCCTCGGCATAACATCCAAGCAAGCTTGATGATTCTGCACGCGACTTGCATTATCTTTGCTCCAAACAAAATCTTTAACTGTGAATCATCATGGAACAACTTCTGCATTATGTCTGGCAATACAGGCTTTACGGCAATGTGACACTGAACACGACCGACGGTGTCGAATTGGAAGTCATCGATCCGGGAATCCATAACAACGCGGCCGGACCGGATTTTTTCAACGCTAAAATCAAGATGCAAGGTGTCGTCTGGGCAGGCGGCATAGAGATTCATGACCGAGCTTCGGACTGGTTCGTTCATCATCATGAGCGGGATAAAGCTTACGACACTGTCATTTTGCATGTCACAGGCGAAGACGATGCCCAAGTAAAACGTACAAACGGAGAGGTTATTCCCCAGCTTGTTCTGACCATTCCAGAGCGTGTCCGTAAAAGCATCGATTGGCTTCTGTTCCGTGATACACCGATCAGCTGCCTTCCTTTTCTTCGAAGCAACAGCTCGGCTCTCACCTTGTGGATCGACGCCTTGCTCACCGAACGTCTAGAGCGTAAGACGATCGACATCACGGAACGCTTGAAGAAAGCCGGCGGCGATTGGGACGAAGCCTTCTATGTCACCGTTTCACGGAGCTTCGGATTCGGAGTAAACAGCGACGCCTTCGAATGGCTGGCTCAAAGTCTTCCTCTGCATTACATTCTCAAACATCGCAGCAGCGATGCACAGGTCGAGGCTCTCTTTTTCGGTCAAGCCGGAATGTTGGACGAAACCATTGGAGACGACTATTACCGACTGCTGCAACGCGAATATCGTTTTCTTAGCAACAAATATCAGCTGAAGCCTCTCAATGAATCGCTATTCAAGGCGCTCAGGATGCGCCCCCGATGTTTTCCCCAACTTCGCATCGCTCAGTTGGCAGCACTCTTCATCACGCACGACCGGCTTTTTTCCGAGATGCTCGAGGAGCATGACCTCACCAAGATGAGAAGCCTGCTCCAAGTCTGTCCATCGGAATATTGGAAAAGCCATTACCGTTTCAATCAGAAATCTCCAGAGCGGGAAAAGATAATGGGAACAGGAGCTCTCAACATCCTGCTCATCAACGCCGCCGTTCCCATGCTCTTCGCTTATGGAAAAATACACGGTTGCCCGGAATATTGCGAACGCGCAACAGAGATGCTCGACAAACTGCCTCCGGAATCGAACTACATTATACATATGTTTCACGAATGTGGCATTCGAATCGATTCAGCAGGCTGCACACAAGCGCTCATTCAACTCAAAAGATGCTACTGCGAACAAAGGCGCTGTCTCATCTGCCGAATCGGTCATCAGGTGCTGAGACATTCTTCGGGACAGAAATAATCAAATTGTGACGTCAAAAAAACCACTTTTTTATTCGAAAGTTGTTTTTCGGTCTATCCGATCTCCGCTTTTCCAATCGAAAAATGGGAAAAGTTGCATCAAATGTTGCCTTTTCAATTCAAAAGTACACATCTGATGCATCAAAAACCACCTTACCGGTTTTA
>CAZIVE010000075.1:0-13005 GCA_964542435.1 uncultured Parabacteroides sp. | reverse complement strand
TGCATCTACACCATCAATCTCATGCACCTGCTTCAGGCGATGGGACATGAAGTGGCCATCTTCTCGATGCAGTATCCCGACAATATTCCTTCCTCTTATGAGTCGTTCTATCCCGTGAATGTGGATTTCAAAGCGCCCGGCATCGGCAATAAGCTGAAGGCGGCTGCGCGGATCTTCGGAGGGGCAGGCGTGGCCGAATCGTTCAGCCGGCTGCTCGATGCCTTTCAGCCTGACGTGGTGCATCTCAACAATATCCATTCCTATCTTTCGCCCGTCATTGCCCGGATCGCTCACGAAAGGAAGATCAAAGTGGTCTGGACGTTGCACGACTACAAGCTGATCTGTCCGTCTTATTCCTGCCTGCGTCATGGAAAGGTGTGTGAACTGTGTTTCCACGACAAGAGTCATGTGCTCCGTGAGAAATGTATGAAAGAGAGTCTTGCGGCCAGCCTCCTCGCTTATCTCGAGGCGCTGCGCTGGAACCGTGCCGAACTGACGAAGTGCGTGGATGCCTTCATCTGTCCCAGCCGTTTCATGCTTCAGAAAATGACGGAAGGCGGTTTTCCTCCCGAAAAGCTGGTGCATCTCTGTAATTTTATACCCGAAGAGGCGTCGAAAGAGGTCACTGTCCGTGACGACCGCGAACATTCCTACTGTTATGTGGGTCGTCTTGCAGTGGAGAAAGGCGTAGAGACGTTTCTCGCTGCGGCTGCACAACTGCCTCAGACATTGTATGTGGCTGGCGACGGACCGCTGGCGGAATGTTTGATGAAAAAATACAACGATTGTCCGCAACTGCATTTCCTCGGCAGGCTTCCGCATGAGGAGGTGCTGCGGCTGTTGGGAAAAGTGGCATTCTCCGTCATCCCTTCGGAATGGTATGAGAACAATCCGCTGGGCGTGATCGAGTCGTTGTGTTGCGGCACGCCGGTTGTCGGCGCACGCATCGGCGGCATTCCGGAACTGATCGAAGAGGGTAGGAACGGGCTGCTTTTCGAATCCGGCAACCCGCAGGCCGCAAAGGATTCCATCGTCAGAGGTTTTGAATGTTTCTCGGATACGACCGATCATCTCAATATATCTGTTGAAGCACAAAATAAATTCTCTGCCGAAACGTTTTATCATAAGTTAATGCAGATCTATGACAAATAAACGACAGAATATATCTAAACCGACAGATATGTGCATCATTACGACCTATCGCTGCCCGATGCATTGTAAGATGTGCGATATCTGGAACAATCCCACGGAGAAGAGTAGGGAAATCCGTCCCGAAGAACTGGAGATGCTTCCCAAGGTGAAGTTTGTCAACATCACCGGCGGCGAGCCCTTCATCCGCGAGGATCTGGATGAGATCGTGGAGGTGCTGTTCAAGAAGTCGCCGCGCGTGGTCATCTCTACCTCCGGCTGGTTTGACGACCGTGTACTCCGCTTGGCGGCACGTTTCCCGAACATCGGCATTCGCATCAGCATCGAAGGGCTTTCCCAAAAGAACGACGAGCTGCGCGGACGTCAGGGCGGATTCGACAAAGGCCTCCGCACGCTGCTTACGCTGAAGGATATGGGCGTGAAAGACATCGGCTTCGGCATCACGGTCTCCAACAACAACTCTCACGATATGCTTGCACTCTACCAGTTGTCGAGAAGCCTCGGCATGGAGTTTGCTACCGCCGCGTTCCATAATTCCTATTATTTCCATAAATATGACAATGTCATCACCAACAAAGGGGAGGTGATCGGCAACTTCGAGAAGCTCATCTCGCTGGAGTTTAAGGAAAAACATCCGAAATCGTGGTTCCGCGCCTTTTTCAACAACGGACTGATCAACTATATCGAAGGCAACCGCAGAATGTTGCCCTGCGAAGCCGGACTGGTCAACTTCTTCGTCGATCCGTATGGTGAGGTCTATCCCTGCAACGGACTGGAGAAGCGTTATTGGGAGGAAAGCATGGGCAATATCCGTCAGGCTCGTTCTTTCAACGAGATCTGGCAAAGCGATCAGGCTGCAAAGGTGAGAGATCTGGTTCGGACCTGCCCGAAAAACTGCTGGATGGTGGGAACGGCTTCGCCCGTCATGAAGAAATATATCACCTCCATTGCCGGATGGGTTGTCAAGAACAAAATCAATTCCCTGCTCAACCGTCCGCTCGATCTCAGTCGTACATGGCGCGACGTCGGGCAAAGTCCGGAACAGGGCAACCTTAGAGAATCAGGAAAATGAAGATCGTCGTCACAGGACTCAGAGGCTTTCCCAATATTCAAGGGGGCGTAGAAACGCATTGCGAGGAACTCTTCCCGCGTCTTGCCGCCTTGGGTTGCGACGTTACCGTGGTGCGCCGCAAAGGCTTCGTCCATGAAAATCCTGTGCGTACCGAATATAAAGGGGTGAAGTTTAAGGATCTGAGCGCTCCTGCTACAAGTGGTCTCGAGGCCGCTGTCCATACCGTCAAAGCCATCCTTTACGCCCGACGCGTCGGCGCTGACGTGGTTCATATCCAAGCCATCGGACCTTCCATTGCTATGCCGCTGGCTAAGCTGCTCGGGCTGAAAGTGGTCGTCACACATCACGGTCCTGATTATAATCGGGAGAAATGGGGCAAGTTTGCTCGTGCTATCCTTCGTCTGGGTGAGTTCTTCGCCGCCAAGATGGCCGATGAGATCGTTGTCATCTCTACGGTGATCGATGATATCCTCAAAACCAAATATCACAGGAATGACGCGCATCTGATCTTTAACGGCGTCAACAAAGTGACGGCGCCCGCTTCAACGGATTATATCGATTCCCTCGGATTGCGTAAAGGAAACTATATCCTCGCCGTGGGACGCTTCGTGGAGGAAAAAGGTTTTGACAAACTTATTGAGGCGTTCACGCAACTGCCGGAATCGGATATGCGGCTGGTCATCGCCGGTGATGCCGATCGCGAATCGCCCTTCTCCCTTCGTCTGAAGGAGCTCGCACGGAAAAACAATGTTGTCCTGACCGGAATGATCAAAGGGGAAAGATTGGCCGAGATCTATGCCAACGCCGCCCTTTATGTCTTGCCTTCTTCGCACGAAGGCCTTCCTTTCACACTGCTCGAAGCGATGAGCTACGGACTGAAAGTGCTGGTAAGCGATATTCCTGCCAATAAAGCGGTCCATCTTCCCGAGTCCTGCTATTTCCATCTCGATGATCCCGAAGATTTCGTCCGCTGCCTTCGTCAGCGACTGGCCGATCCTCAGCTTCCTCATTACGATCTCTCTCCCTACGATTGGGATCATATCGCCCGGCAGTTCATGGACGTCTATGCCCATCTTCTCAATCATTGAGGCAAAGGGCATTTCATTCCTCTCTTTACTTATCTTCCTTTTATCTTCTCTTTCCTACCATTCATTGATGTCGGCCCTGGATGCGACGGCCGTCTCCGTCGCATCGTCGAGGTTCGGGAAAAAGTCCATGCCGGTAATGCGCTCGACTTGATCGATGGTATTCACGTAAAAGTTCTTCGGATGATGGCCCACCTCGTTGCGGCAGATGAAGCCGATGCCTTTGGGTTTTCCGTTCAGACAGAGCACCACTTTGAAGAAGGCTTCGGGCACCACAACTTTGTCAGTCCCGATGGTTTCATGCTGCTTGTGGAATAAAATCGGACCACAGACGATGTAAACATCTTTGTATTTTATGGCCCATTGTCTGCACGACATCTCGATCTGATTCCAATCACCGCTGTTCAAACGCTCATCCTGAGGACAGATATTGGTGAAAAGGAAAGACTGGTACATCGCTTCAGCATCCCATTTGTTATCACCAGCCGGACACATGTGGCCGCGCGACCATCCGCTTTTTCGGTAATCATAATCGTTGGCTCTCGGCATTGGCACGTCCTGATCTTCGTGGAAGGCACTGCCCGGACGCTTCGCATCGCCGTTGGCATGATCTGCCGTTAAATGCCACGCTACCTAATTGGGGATCTTGGTCTCTTTATTATAGGAAACCGTGTACCCTTTACGCATCAGGATCTGTTCCGGTGACTTTGTGAGCGGTGCCGGAATCTCCATCCGGCTTAGAGATTCCCTTGCAGCATTTTTTACCGCACGATCTGCAACCCCGCAATTACAAAACGCTGTAAGTACGAGAACAAATACAATGAGTTTCTTCATGATTGTAATACAAATGGATTCCTAAGATATCGATGCGTGCCGACATTCGAAACGATGCCCTCCACCGTTTAGCTGTTCATCCAGTCGCACGGAGTGTTGCAAGCGATGTCCCAGCTTTCCGCCTCTTCTTTTTTGTCCTCTTCCGTCAGATCTTCCACCTTCTTGCCTATTTTCTTCGCCCAATCTCTCCACCGGCTCTCCATCGTGATCACAGTCGGCTGGCAGTCCTTCGGGGCATAACTCATGAATTCTTCGTAGTCCATATTTTCTTGTTTTATGATATTGCAAAGATATTCGCAATCTTGTGCACTCATTCTGCACAGCATTCCTTTTTTATTCAATATGGCTGTTTGATAAACAGAATTCCTTTCTGTTGAAGCTCCGTCAGCCTTGCGCCTCGTTTCCGACAGCGACTCAAATCTGCTACCTGCAATGCAACATTCCGGCATTGAAATGAGGAAAGATGCGAAAAATGTGTATTTTTGTAGCTTTCCACAATTCGTTGAGCAATAGAAACTACGTTACACTTTAAATACTTACGAATTATGTACAAAATTATTGCTTTATTACTGCTTATGGTGACACTAACCGGTTGCTATGTTTTGAAAACGCCTTATACGGCGTATGGTGTTTCTATCGACTATTCCCCATACACCAACGAAGGGTTTTTCCTCACCGAATCGAATGTTGTAAGTTTCCCATATCAGGCTTTGGGCAGCATTGAAGGAAGAGCCAGAAGTGGATATGAAGAGAAAATCAATACGAAACAAGGTGCCAAAAGACTTCATGATGATGTCTATGGAAAAGAACATAAATTGAGCAGGTCCTATGTAAAACCGGGTGATTTCAGAGAAGCGACTCCCGAAGATGCACTCCGCATGGCGCTATCGGAGGCAAAAAGTATGGGAGCCAACGGCCTTATCAATCTGCGAATAGAATATCTTCCTGCCATTTATGAAACCTATAAAGATCTTGTCCCTGTCTTTTATGCCGGATATTCCGTAAAAGGTATGGCCATAAAGAAATGACAATTCTTTTTATAGCTCTGGAGTCTCTAACCGCCTGAAATACACAATCCGTTAGTCTTGGAAAAAAAGAGTATACATTCTGTATAAGCGGGTATAAACCCCGTTCACAATGGAAGTTCAAGACGAATCCTGCATTCGCCAAATTGTAATCTGTCACAACGAATGCGATTTGTCCAAAACCGTTGGTATTGTTGGATGGCTGTCTTTTGCTCATAGTAAACCCGCGGAAGGAGGTCATGGAAATGACATCGCAACCGCGGGGATAAAATAGTCTGTGATTAGAAATCGAGTTCCACCTGTCTGAGATACTCAATGGTTTTATCGATCAGGCGATACATGACGACGTCGTCTTCCACGAAGGGCACTCTTTCGCGATAGCCGGTGAGGAACTTCTCGATGATGGGAGAGCTCTTGAGCGGGCGGCGGAAATGCATAGCTTGAGCTGCATTGAGCAGTTCGATGCTAAGGATGCGTTCGAGGTTGTCTTCAATCTTATGCAGTTTGATGACGGCATTGGCGCCCATGCTGACAAAGTCTTCCTGTCCGTTCGACGAGACGATGGAGTCGCTGGAAGCGGCGTAGCAGTACATCTTGTTCTGGCTCACCATGGCTGCATCGGCATATTGTGGAATCATGAAGCCGGAGTTGAGTCCGGGATTAACGACGAGGCATTCCGGCAGGTTTCTGAAGCCGAGGATCAGTTGAGCCACGCGGCGCTCGGAGATATTGCCCAGTTCGGCGAGTGCGATGCCGAGATAGTCGAAAGGAATGGCTATCGGTTCGCCGTGGAAGTTACCGCCGGAGATGATCAGATCCTCATCGGGGAAGATGGTAGGATTATCGGTGACGGAGTTGATCTCGGTGAGCAGCACGGAAGCCACATAATGGATGGCATCTTTAGCGGCGCCATGCACTTGCGGAATGCAGCGGAAGGAATAGGGATCCTGCACATGCACTTTCGGCTGGTGTATCAGCTGGCTTCCATCAAGCAGTTTGCGGAAGCGGGCACCTGTCTCGATCTGTCCTTTGTGAGGGCGCATCTGCATGGTGCAGTCCATGAACGGTTCGATACGACCGTCGTAAGCTTCGAGAGAAACGGCGCCGATGAGGTCAGCCATTTTAGAGAGACGGAAAGCGTTGAGCATGGCGAAGACGCCGTTAGCGCTCATAAACTGTGTGCCGTTGAGCAGGGCCAGACCCTCTTTGCTCATCAGCTTGACCGGTTCCCATCCGAATTCATCGAGCACGCTTTGAGAGTCGCGTCTGACACCTTTATATTTCACTTCTCCTTCGCCGATAAGCGGGAGGAAAAGGTTGGCGAGCGGAGCGAGGTCTCCGGAGGCTCCGAGAGAGCCGCGGTCATAGACGACGGGCAGGATGTCGTTGTTATAGAAATCGAGGATACGGCGTATAGTGCCTACCTGTACGGCGCTATGCCCCAGCGAGAGTGCATGCGCTTTGAAGAGCAGCATCAGTTTGATGATGGTCGGATGAATCTCTTCGCCGACGCTGCATGCATGGCTTTTGAGGAGGTTCTCCTGCAGTTTGCCCAGTTGGCTGAGCGAAATGTTCTTGTCGCAAAGCGAGCCGAATCCGGTTGTGATGCCATAGATCGGTTCCTTTGACTCCGCTATTTTCCTGTCGAGATAGTCACGGCAGTGTTGGATGCGGAGTTCGGCTTCCGGAGCGAGTTCCAGCTTGGTATGATCCTTGATGAGTTGATCCACCAGTTCGAAACTGAGACTTCCGGAACCCACATAATAAACATGATTCATAATTTCAATTCTTGATTGATATCGTTTAATAACTCTTTTTCTTTAGCGCAGGCTCTCTGTTCGAGGGCGTCCACTTCGTTCTGCATCTTGAGAACGTAGCTTCTGTCTTTAAGGGAGCACAGGTTGATGCGGACATTCATCAACGCGCCGACTACGGCTGAGCGTGCAGACATCATGGCCACACAGGCGTCGGTGACCGCGTTTTTATTGCCAAGGCGCGCCACATCGGCGATGAGGTCCATGAGGTTGTAAGCTCTGCGAGCCACAGTGAGCGGCACTTCCGCAGCATATTTGGTGGCTGCCTGGATGGCTGCGCTTCGGGCCTCTTTCTCGTCGGCTGTCAGTTTCGGCATCTTGAAGCAGGAGAAGACCTGGTCGTACGCTTCCGAGTCGCGGTCCACATCCTTGATGAATTCCTCTTTGTTGTCGAGGGCAGTCTTTTGGATACGTTCCATCAGTTCGGTCCGGCCTTCGTAGCCTTTTTTCCCGATGGTCAATCCAGCGACCATAGCAGTTAATGACGAGGCGATAGCGCCGTTGAGTGCAGCGATGCTGCCACCGCCGGGAACGGGATCGTTGCCGGCCACTTTGTCTAAAAATCCAATAACTGTTGAATCTACTAACATAATATTGATCTATTACTTGTTACGTTTTTCTGAATAATAATTACCATTCTTGACGACAGCCAAGACGCAGTTCATACCCACATAATAGGGCAGAATGTTGTAGTCGTCGGAGTTAAGCACGACGCAGTCTCCTTTCTTGCCAACTTCGATCGTTCCGATGCTGTCGGCGCGGTTGACAGCGGCAGCTCCGTTGAGCGTGAGAGCCGTGATGACCTCTTCGATGGACAGGCCCATATAGATGCAGGCGAGCGCAATGGTCAGCGGGATCGATCCTGAGAAGCAGCTTCCGGGATTGAGATCTGTGGCCAGAGCCACGGCACATCCCGCATCGATCATCTCACGACCACGTGCATAATGTTCCTTCAAGGCGAAAGCGGTGAGTGGGAGAAGCGTTGCCACGACGCCGTTTTCAGCCATAGCCTTGATGCCGGCATTCGAAGCGTGGAGCAGATGATCGGCAGAGAGCGCATGCAGTTCGCCGGCCAGTTCAGCGCCGCCAAGAGATACGATTTCGTCGGCATGGATCTTCACGTTGAAGCCCTGTTCCTGAGCTGCCTTGAGCAGACGTCTCGAGTCCTTGATGGAGAAGACGCCCTTTTCGCAGAACACGTCGCAGTTTTCAGCCAGATCGTGGCTCTTGACATAGGGAAGCATGACGTTGATCAGGAAGTCGATGTAGTCCTTGTTTCTTCCTTTGTATTCCAGCGGTACAGCGTGAGCGCCGAGGAAGGTTGGGACGATGTCCACACGTTTGGTGTCCATTTCGTTGAGAGACTTCATGACCTGAAGCTGTTTCACCTCCGTATCGAAATCCAGTCCGTAGCCGCTTTTCCCTTCTACGGTTGTGACACCCATGGAGAACATCTTCTTGAGAAGACCTCCGGTGGATTCGCGCAGATCTTTCAGCGATGTCTTCCGCGTAGCATCCACTGTGCTTGCAATGCCACCTCCGCGATTCATGATCGACATATAGCTTTCGCCCTTCAGCCGCCATGAGAATTCCTCGGCACGAAGACCGCCGAAGACGAGGTGCGTGTGTGAATCCACAAAGCCCGGAAGCAGACATCTGCCGTGCAGATTCTGATGCTGGATGCCATCATACAATCCGCTGCCTTGGTATTTGTGACGTTTCTCACCGACGTAGGTGATGATGCCGTTTTGTATCTCCACCTCGCCATTCTCAATGACCGTCAGCTGTGACATCTCCTTGCCTTTACGGGAAATGGTTCCCGTCGGCGTGACGATACGGGCATTGAAGAGAATGAGGCAGTCTTTCATGATTCCATCATTCTTTGTTCCAGTACCTGTTGCATGGAGAAATGCTCCAGTCCCAGATAATAGGATGCCGTGTCGATGAGTGCTTCCATCGGGACGAGACCGATGATTTCGCTACCCACGATGTTGACACCGTAACGGCGTGCTTCGATGCGGACCAGCTCGAAAGCGCGGTAGAGCGCTGTCTTGGTGTAGTCGGTCATATTGATGGAGACTTGTGTGATGCCTCTGTCTTTCAGTTCCACACCCATCGCTTTGCAATAACGCAGACCGCCGCCTATGAAACGGATCTTCTTGGCGATGTCGTGAGCGATCTCCAGACTGGGCGTGTCGAGGTTGATGTTGTAAGCAACGAGCGGCATGCGGGCACCGATGGCTACAGTCCCGGCTGTAGGATGACGTTCAGCCGGACCGAAGTCGGGTTTCCATTCGGGCAGTTTGATCTTTTCGGCCATTCCCTCGAATTCGCCTTTGCGGATGGCTGCAAGGTTCTCACGATGCGGAGCCGAAGCGGATTTCTCATAGAGGAACACCGGCAGGTTATACAGTTCTGCCACCTTAGCACCCACCTCTTTGGAGAGCGCGATACATTCCTCCATGGAAGAGTTCTTGATAGGAATGAACGGAACCACATCGACCGCACCCATGCGCGGATGTTGTCCCTGGTGATGATTCAGGTCTATCAGTTTGATGGCGACACCGATGGCTTCGATGAGCGCATCGCGCAGCGGTTCCGGTTCGCCTACTAAAGTTACCACCATACGATTGTGGTCTTCGTCGTTGCTATAGTCGAGGAGCTTCACGCCCTCTTTGCCACGAAACGGTTCCACAATCTGATCAATCTTGGCTTTGTCGCGTCCTTCACTGAAGTTGGGGACGCATTCGATGATTTTGTTCATGATTATAGATCTATTATTTGGATGTAATACATTTCTGGATAAGTTTGTCGTCGGCGATGAACGGGATGGTGATATGATAGAAATCGCTGAACGACTCGTTGAAGGCTTTACTGGTCTCGAGTGCATGTTCGTTGCGCGCCCAAGAACGGCGAGCCACGCCGCTCATGACATCCCAAGTCATGGCCGAACGCAGGATATCGTCCACGCGTTTGCTGCCGTCGCAGACCATTCCGAATCCGCCGTTGATGGCTTTTCCGATACCTACGCCGCCGCCGTTGTGGAGCGAAACGAGGCTCATGCCGCGGGCACAGTTGCCTGCGAAGCATTGCACGGCCATGTCGGCCATGATGTTGCTGCCGTCCTTGATGTTCGAGGTCTCACGGAAAGGAGAGTCGGTGCCGCTGACATCGTGATGGTCGCGACCGAGCATGACCGGACCGATCTCGCCGCGGCGTACCAGTTCGTTGAAACGCAGTGCGATCTTCAGACGCCCTTCTGCATCTTGATAAAGGATACGCGCCTGTGTGCCGACGACGAGGTTGTTCTTCTCGGCATCGCGGATCCAGTTGTAGTTGTCGAGATCCTGACCGCGGCGGTTCACGTCGATGCAATCCATGGCGGCATGGTCAGTCTTGACCAGATCCTCATGCTTGCCGCTCAGACAAACCCAGCGGAACGGACCGTAACCGTAGTCGAAGAGTTGCGGGCCCATGATATCTTCTACGTAGCTCGGCCAAATGAATCCGTTCTTCACATCGCCGTTGCGTGCGATCTCGGTGACGCCGGCGTCGAAGATTGCCTTCATGAAGGAGTTGCCGTAGTCGAAGAAGTAGGTGCCGCGTGCGACGAGTTTCTTGATGGCTTCGAAGTGGCGGTGCAAGGATGCGTCCACCAGTTCACGGAAATGGTGAGGATTCTCGTGCAGCATGCGTGTGCGTTCCTCGAACTTCAGCTGAACGGGGCAGTAGCCGCCTTCATAAACGGCATGACAGGAAGTCTGGTCGGAGAGGAGTTCTATCTTTTCCTGCTTCTCGCCGGCATATTCCAAGAGATCGACGATGTTGCCGTGATAGGCGATGGAACAGGGTTCGCGACGCTTCATGGCTTCGTGAGCCAGCTTGAAAGCTTCGGAAATATCATCGGTAATATGATTGACCCATCCTTGACGATGGCGTGTTTCGATGCGTGACGAATCGACTTCGGCGATGATGCAGGTGGCTCCGGCAATCTCGGCAGCCTTAGGCTGTGCACCGCTCATTCCGCCCAATCCGGAAGAGACGAACAGATGACCACGCAGATCTCCATCTTGAGGAATACCGAGCTTCAGACGTCCGGCGTTGAGCAGTGTGTTGAAAGTGCCGTGGACGATGCCTTGCGGACCGATATACATCCAGCCTCCGGCCGTCATCTGCCCATAGTTGGCAACGCCGAGCTGCATGGCTGTGTGCCAGTCGTCCTGATTGTCGAACATGCCGACCATCATGGCATTGGTGATGATGACGCGCGGCGCGTCGGGACGGGAACGGAACAGCCCCAGCGGATGTCCGGATTCGAGCACCAGAGTCTGGTCTTGTGTCAGCTCCTGAAGGTATTTTTTAATGAGTCGGTATTGCATCCAGTTCTGGCAAACCTGACCGGTCTCGCCGTAGGTGACCAGCTCGTAAGGATAGAGCGCGATGTCGAAGCAGAGATTGTTGTCGATCATCACTTGGAATGCTTTCCCCTCGATACATTTGCCTGGATATTCATCAATGGACTTGGCCTTCAGATCGCCTTGCGGGCGGAAGCGATAGCCATAGATGCGGCCGCGAGTGCGCAGTTCCTCGAGGAATTCGGGAGCCAGTTTCTCATGCAGGCTGCAAGGAATGTAACGCAGAGCGTTCTTTAAAGCGATGGCTGTTTGCTCGGGATTCAGTGTGTAACCTCTGTCGGGAGCTCTACGAATGCCTTCTACGAATGAAGGGTATTCAGGAAGTGTTTCATCAAGAGTAAATTCCATAATACTAAAATTTAGATTAACAATTTGCCACTGATATGTTCTAAAAATGGCAGTGCAAGATAGGACTTTTTCTTTAATCAACGATATTTTTGGAAAAGTTTTTATCAAAAAGATTGTTTTGTCTTATTACCCTGCGAAAAGCCGGAAGAAGTTGCTTACAATTCGTAGCGTTTACGGAACGTGCTTCTCTGCACACTTGAGTTGGGCCAGATCGTCGTTTTTGTCGGAATCGGAGAAGACATTTCCTCACGGATCATTCCGAAAACGTGCATCTCCGGTGCTCATCCGCTTCGTCAATCCGCTTTTGCCCTGTTCAGCGGCAGCGGGATCATCAAGAATGTTGTTATAACCCCAGTGTTTGACAATAAACATCTCGTATTATTGTTATTTCTTCAGTGTTTGACAATAAACATCTCGTATTGTTGTTATTTCTCAAGTCTTTAACAATAAATATCTCGTATTGTTGTTATTTATTCAGTATTTAACAATAAACCGTTTAGACTGTTGTTAAAAACTTATATTATAACAATAATATGCTAAAGAATAGTACAATTTCGCCATACTCTAACAACACTATATTAGTTTTGTCGTTATTTTCCAAGATTCTAACAACATTCTGCCAAAGTTTGCTTCCGTTGTCCCCTTCAAGAGTCATTGTAAGAACTTTGAGAGTCTTAAAGAATTGCATTATCTTAGCAAAAAATAAAATAGCACAGGATATGAAATATACTTTTAACCCTCAATTTACGGTAGAACAGGTTTACAGGATGCCTTTCAAAGAAGAACGCGTATATCAGCCGGACGGGACGATAAAATATGTGCCGCTTTCTTCCAAAGAGGGCACGGGCATAGCTTTTTTCGACCAGCTTCTGGAATGGTGTTCCTATTATTGCTATCATGATATCAAGGCTCTTGCTTATAACGCAGGCTTGGACATGACTCAGATCAACGGATTCGTCTATCTTCTGACGGGGATGGACGCGAGAAACTTTATCACGAAATATAAGATGCGTCTTGTGGACGACTATCTGCGTTACACGAATTTGTCTGCGACAAAAATTCTGGAGCAATGCGGCATCGATAGCATTTCGACCTTCACGAAACGTATGCAGAAGGTTTACAAAACGAACATTCGTGGTCGTCGGCAGTCTCTGCGCCAGCCCAATGACGTCGGTAGATATAGATAAATCCTCTTCGCAAAAAAGCGACGGAAATCCAAGGGAAGGAGATCCGCCGCTATGATACCGGAGATAATCTTTAGCT
>CAZIVE010000074.1:0-13040 GCA_964542435.1 uncultured Parabacteroides sp. | reverse complement strand
ATGGAAACAGAACCGATTTTAAATGCGCACAACAAGGAGGAATATCCTCCGATGCATACTACGGAACATATATTGAATCAGACAATGGTCAGGATGTTCGGCTGTCCGAGATCCAAGAATGCACACATCGAGAAGAAGAAGAGCAAATGCGATTACAATCTTTCCGAAGAGCCGAGCGAAGAGAAGCTGCAGGAGGTTGAACGCCGTGTGAATGAGGTGATCGATCAGCATCTGCCAGTGACCATCGAGTTCATGCCGAAGGAGAAGGCTTCGGAGATTGTGGATCTGAGCAAGCTGCCCGACGATGCCAGCGAGACGCTTCGCATCGTTCGTGTAGGAGATTACGATGCCTGTGCCTGCATCGGCGCACACGTAGCTAACACTTCTGAAATCGGTCATTTTCATATCATCAGTCACGATTATGCCGATGGACATCTAAGACTTCGTTTCAAGCTCGTTGAATAAAAAAGAGCGTATCGGATAAACGTTTCAAGAATTCTTTCTATTTTTGCGAGACTAAGTCGGAAACGAAGATATTTTTTTAGACACTTAAAATACATTATCTATGCAATCAATTGACAAATTCAATTTTGCCGGTAAAAAGGCAATCGTACGCGTGGACTTCAATGTTCCGTTGGATGAGAATGGAAAGCTCACAGACGACACCCGTATTCGCGGAGCTCTTCCTACTCTGAAGAAAATATTGGCTGATGGTGGCAGTGTCATCATGATGTCACACATGGGAAAACCGAAGAAAAATCCGGATCCTAAGTTCTCATTGAGCCAGATCGTTAAGGATGTAGCTGACAGACTGGGCGTTCCCGTTCAGTTCGCTCCTGACTGCATGAAGGCTGACGAAGCTGTAAAGGCTCTGAAGCCGGGTGAAGCTATGCTGCTCGAGAACCTCCGTTTCTATGCTGAAGAGGAAGGTAAACCGCGTGGATTGGCTGATGATGCTTCTGACGAAGTGAAGGCTGCTGCAAAGAAAGAGATCAAAGCACAACAGAAAGAGTTTGCAAAACATCTCGCTTCTTATGCTGACTGCTATGTAAACGATGCATTCGGAACGGCTCACCGCGCTCATGCTTCTACGGCTGTCATCGCTGACTATTTCGATGTAGACA
The DNA here is from genome assembly GCA_964542435.1 of uncultured Parabacteroides sp. GTDB lineage: Bacteria > Bacteroidota > Bacteroidia > Bacteroidales > Tannerellaceae > CAZIVE01. Next base: position 11,916 of record CAZIVE010000074.1, on the reverse strand, counting down.
ACAAGATGCTCGGCTATCTGATGGAGAAGGAAGTTGCAGCTATTGACAACGTGCTGAACAACGTAAAACATCCGTTCACTGCTATTCTCGGTGGTTCGAAGGTATCTTCCAAGATCGGCGTCATCAAGAATCTGCTGGGTAAGGTTGATAATCTGATTATCGGTGGTGGTATGGGATTTACCTTCTTCAAAGCTCAGGGCGGTAAGATCGGTGATTCTCTGCACGAAGATGATTTCATGCCGTTGGCTCTCGAGATTCTCGATGAGGCAAAGCAGAAGGGCGTCAATCTGTCTCTCTCTGTTGCAACCGTTGCAGGCAATAAGTTCAGTAACGATGCTGATCAGAAGATCTGCGATACACATAATATTCCGGATGGTTGGGAAGGTATGGATGCTTCTCCTGCTTCTCTGGAGAACTGGAGAAAGATCATCATGGATTCCAAGACGATTCTGTGGAACGGTCCTGTAGGCGTATTCGAATTCCCGAACTTCGCCAAAGGTACGGAGACCATTGCACACTATGTTGCTGAAGCTACTGAAAAGGGCGCTTATTCACTGATCGGTGGTGGCGACTCTGTTGCAGCTATCAACAAATTCGGCTTGGCTGACAAGGTTTCTTATGTTTCTACAGGCGGTGGCGCAATGCTTGAAGCCATCGAAGGTAAGGTTCTTCCCGGCGTAGCTGCTGTTGAAGGCAAACCTTACAAATGAGAATAAACCATAATTGTTAAATATTTCAAGCCCCTGTGAGTCTTCAGAGATTTGCCGGGGCTTGTTTTTGACTTCTATATTGCCGTGGATGATTTTCTTGATCAATTGAATGAGAGCCAGCGTGAAGCGGTGGTTTACACCGATGGTCCTTCGCTCGTCATTGCTGGAGCTGGTTCGGGCAAGACGCGTGTGCTGACCTACAAGGTGGCCTATCTGCTGAAACTCGGTTTTGCTCCTTACAGTATCCTTGCGCTGACTTTTACCAATAAGGCAGCCCGCGAGATGAAAGAACGTGTGGCGTCGCTTGCCGGCGAAATCACAGCCAGTCGTATCTGGATGGGAACGTTCCATTCCATTTTCGCACGTATCCTGCGCAACGAAGCGTCTCTGCTCGGCTATAAGAGCAGTTTCACCATCTACGACGCAGCCGACAGCAAGAGTCTGATCAAGTCCATCATCAAGGAAATGGGTCTCGATGACAAAGTCTATCGTCCCGGAATGATCCAAGGTCGTATCTCCAATGCCAAGAATGCACTGATCACCTGCAATGCCTACTCTTCCAACAGAGAGATCATGCAGGGCGATATCAATGCCAAAGTGCCGCTCATCAAGGAAATTTACGAACGTTACCAGAGCCGTTGCTTCCAGGCTGACGCCATGGATTTCGACGATCTGCTCCTGCAGACCAATATCCTTTTCCGCGATCATCCCGATGTATTGCAGAAATATGTGAATTTCTTCAAGTATGTGCTGGTGGACGAATATCAGGACACCAATTTCGCACAACATCTCATCATCCGCCGACTCTGTGAGAACAGCGGACATATCTGTGTCGTGGGCGACGATGCACAGAGCATCTATTCGTTTCGAGGTGCCAACATCGACAACATCCTTCAGTTTAAGAATATCTATCCGGGTTGCCGCATCTTCAAGCTGGAACGCAACTATCGCTCCACGCAGAACATCGTTAATGCTGCGAACAGTTTGATTGCGAAGAACGAACGGCAGATCAGCAAGAATATCTATTCGGAGAAAGAGACAGGAAACAAACTTCGGGTGCTTTCGTATTCTTCCGATTACGAGGAGGCTTATGCTGTGGCTTCGAGAATCGCTTCGATGCAGCGGCATACGGGCAATTATGCCGATTTCGCCGTGCTCTATCGCACCAACGCGCAGTCGCGACTCCTTGAGGAGGCTTTACGCAAACGCACCATGCCGTATCGAATCTATGGCGGCACCTCTTTCTATCAGCGCAAGGAGATCAAGGATGCTATTTCCTATTTCCGTCTGGTCATCAATCCCGATGATGAGGAGGCGTTGAAACGAGTCATCAATTATCCGACACGTGGAATTGGTCAGACGACGCTCGACAAACTCATCGATGCAGCCAATCGAAATCACGTGAGCATCTGGACGATCATCGGTAATCCTGCCAATTTCGGCGTGCAGATAAATGGCGGGACAGCCAAGAAGATATCCGATTTCCGCGAGATGATTCAGACCTTCATCATTCACGACGAAGGATACAATGCGGAACAACTTTCGGAAGAGATCGTAGCGCAGTCCGGAATGATGAAAACGCTTATGGACGACCGTTCTGTGGAAGGTATCAGCAAACAGGAGAATCTCACGGAGCTTCTCAAAGGCATCGCCGAGTTCTGCGAGATCCGTCGTGAGGAGGGAATGGAGCAGATCCGTATGCAGGATTATCTTTCCGAAGTGGTGCTGCTGACCGATCAGGACGATCTGAAGGATGAGGTCAAGGAAAAGGTGACGCTCATGACGGTTCATGCCGCCAAAGGATTGGAGTTTAAGCATGTCTTCGTGGTCGGAATGGAAGAGAATCTCTTCCCGAGCATCATGTCGCTCGACAGTCAGCGGGCCGTGGAAGAGGAGCGAAGGCTGTTTTATGTGGCCATCACCCGTGCCGAGCAGACCTGTACGTTGACCTATGCCAAGAGCCGATTCCGTAATGGAAAGTCCGATGTCTGTTCGCCCAGTCGTTTTCTGAAGGACATCGACAGCAAATATCTCGAAGTGTCGGCCGAGGAATCGCAAGCCGAAGATCCTTTTGCATCCGCACGACGTCAGTATGGCAGCCATGCCAGCCGTTCGTTCGAGCCGTCGTTTGATACATCTCTGCCGCGTCATCTCTCGCAGATGACCAAGCTTGAGACCAAGAGTGCCAAGGATGAAACCGTAAAGAGTGAACCGTTGCAGAGCGCAAATGGTCTGTCGGTCGGCATGCGTGTCAGCCATGCTCGTTTCGGTCAAGGCAAGATCACTGCCATGGAAAATGCCGGCGGCGATACCAAAGCTACGGTCGTCTTCGACAGCTTCGGACAGAAGACGCTGCTTCTCAAATATGCCAAACTGACCGTGATTGGATAACGACGAACATCGTCTGTCTTGATCTTATCTCAATCCTTTTTTGATCTTTTTATGGCTGTCGATAAGAAATTCTTTTTCGATGTATCTCTTTGACGCTGCGCCCAACGAGATCGGAGTGAAGACGCGACGGATGTATTGCTCGGTGAGCAATGTTTCTTTCAGCGGATTCCACATCCAGGCTTGGATCGTTTGAAAATTCTTATCCGGCGTCGTTGTCAGTCCCTTTTCGTACTGCATGATATAGACCAGGCAGAGCGTTTTCTGCTGCGGCATCAGCATCTGATCGACAACGATGACGCGCTGTTTGCTCTTGTTGGTGATGACGGAACGGAGAATGTCGGTCGTTTCCATCCAGTCGGCAGTTTTGGGCCAATAATAGCTGTAAAGCCAGGTGTCCTCGACTTCTGCGCCCTGTTTGATGGTGCATTGCGGCTCGGGAAAGGTCTGCTCGAACGGTGATTTGTTGATCGCGAAGGCCATCATCTGTCCCGGAATGTCGAACAGCATGGTGTCAACTTTCATTCCGGTCTCTCGAAGAATGGAATGGACAAAACTTGCCTCCCGTTTGTTTTGGGAGAGACTCTCTACGTCTGTCAGAACAGTCGGATAGGACAGATTCTGATGGATGAATGTTTCCAGCGAGAACGACATAATACCTACGGAGCACTGCAGCCTATTTTGGTCTGCATTCAGGCGGTAAGGATTGGCCGTGAAGGGAATCGGCTTTGTCGTGGCGCATGACGCAAGCAGAAGTGCCGTCATCAGACTGCACAGACTCATGATCTTTTTCAAATGGCTTCTTTTCATCAGATCTCTTTTTTGTTTTTTTTGACTATTGATTTTTTTTCGCGTGGGATACTATCTCAGTTTGCGTGGGATACTATCTCAGTTCACGTGGGATACTGTCTCAGCTCTCGTCGGATACTATCTCAACTTCGTTTGCTCACTATCAATGGAAGGCGGAGTATCGAACCGATTGGTGTCATCACTTCTTTCCTACGGCGGTTTGCATGCTTGCGATATATTCCTTCAACGGTGGCAGTCCGGCTTTCTTTCTCCATCGATCCACCTTCTTGGAATTCACCAGCCGTCCGACTTCGTAGGTGCCGTCTTCTTTTTGGTAGAGCATGGTGCCGTAACGTTGCGGTTTTCCTTCGAAGTCGTTGATGCGGTCTTCGTAATGGGCATATTGCGACGGCGTCATGTCACCATGTTTGAGAGCCTGTTGAGCCATCGGAAGATATTTCTTTTGGTTCTCCAGTCCGCTGTGGATGAGGATGGTGTAGAATGCATGCGTGCTTTCTCCCACAATCTTATGGCTCACCCAACCGCGAGTGTCGAGGATTTTGAACAGTCGCGCCTCATTTTTTTCATCCACAGCAGCCATCACCTTCAGCATACTGTCTGCGGCTGCCTGACTGCTGTTGTGTCGTGCATAGAGGTATTGATATCTCACCGCCTGATCATCCTTTACGATATCTTGAAGTTCGGCGATCAGCGGTCTGTCAAAGTCCTTTTCTGCCTTATCCTTTCTCCTGCGGTTCTCTTCGCTTAACGCTTTCCAGCGATTTTCCGAATGGAGTGGCATCAGTTCCTTGTCGTTGTCCAGAAAGTGGCTGTACCATTTCTTGTTCCTTTTCTGGCCTTGGCTCAGTCGATCCAGTGCCAGTTCGTTCTTCCCGATCGAAGCAGCAACGCAAGCTCCGTTGTACCAATTCTGCGGAACGCACTCTTTTCGGAGCAGCAGGTGATTAAACATTTCGTTTGCCGTCTCCGGATCTTTGGCCAAGAAGATGCAGGAGTCCGCCTTTGCATTCAGTGTTGCGTAGCTCATGCTGTCGTAATCGATAGCGCCGGTCTTCTCCTGTGCGAGGAGCGGTGATGTGCTGATGCTCAGCAGTATCGCTGTGAGGAAGAATGAAATTGTTTTCATGATGTATCTGTTTCTATATATTATTAGATGTATGAAAGGTGTTTTTATTTCTTTTCCTCGATCTGCCTGATCAGCTCCTGCAGATCCTCTTTGGACAGCTTCTGATCGTGGACGAAGAAACTTACCATCTCTTTGTACGAGCCGGTGAAGTAATCCTTTACGACACCCGCGAGGCAGTTCCGCTGATAGGCGCGAGCCTTTACGATCGGTGTGTATTGCGTGATCGGACCGAACTTCTTCGCTTCCACGAATTTCTTCTTCTCCAGATTCTTCACCACCGAAGCCAAGCTCGTGTATGGCGGTCGTGGTTCGTCCATGTCGTTTAATATGTCTCGCACAAAGCAGCTACCCAGCTTCCAGATGTGAAGCATAACCTCCTCTTCCTGCGCCGTCAGTTTTTCCAATTTCATAACTTCCTCCTGATTTTGTTGTTACTAATTTCTCGCAAAGTTACGAAAGTTTCGTAGAAGTAGAATGATAAATAGAAAAAAATGAAGAAAGAAGAGTATAAAGTTGAATCTCATCCTTCACGAGTGGTTACCATAGATACCTTTCATTATGCATATTTTGATGCATATATTCATTTCTGCCTTTTTATTCTTTTCCCGATAAAATCATTTATGAGTGAAAATGTGTCGCAATTATTATTTTGAAAAGAAGGTTTTTCGGATGCTATTGAGTCGTATTGGCAAAGAAAGGTTATTTCATTGAGTGGAATCAATGTTTCGAAGTGGAGTACAAACGGAACCTATCGGCGAAGATGGGTGTCACAAGGGAGAAAAAGATCATCCAATCGTTGACCACTTGTGGCTACTTCGACTCCCATTGTCTGCCAATGGGAGAACTTTGTCGTCCATTGGGATCCAAGTGTTCTTTTATAAAGCTGTCAAATGTCGCATGAAAAAGCAGAATTCGGAATACAAATATCTGTTGATAGCCATTTATAAGGTATTAAAAATCAAAGGATGATTCAAATCTATAAAAAACGGAAGGGATGAAAAAGGTAGAGATGAAAGAGGAAGAAAAAAACGATTCATGTCGACATAATGTCGACATTATGTCAGACAGAAGAGAAGAGAAGAGAAAAGAAAAGAAAAGAAGAGAATAGAAGAGAATAGAAAAGAAGAATGGAGTGAGTTCGCTTCGCTCACTCACTCCAATGCGTGCGCGCGTGAAAAACTCACTCAATTTAGAATTATATCAAGAAGATGATGGAAGATAGGGAATGGCAAACGTGTTTGAGAGTCGTCTATGTGACGGGCGAAGACAGCTCGATCCGTTCGCTCGTCGATTTCTCACGCCGTTTCTACTATTGTATTGAAAAAATAGTGGAGGAAACTGAGCCCAAAAGAAAAAGAAAGAAAAGATTCCGCCGAAAAGAAAGAAGCAAGGGAAGGCAATGTGAAGAATCTTGTAAGACGAAAAATCTTTCGTTCACGGATTATGATTTGGCGAAATTTAGAAGGATGTTTTTTATTGATTTTCTTTTGAAAAACATTGTATTTCTCGGTATTTTGTTGTATCTTTGAAAGGATTTATGAAAAGGGCGGAAAGCTTCATTTTGGGTTCGGTCATCTGCAGAGACAGGAACTCAGAAGGCATTTCGCAAAGCGGTATTTGACATTGTTGAGACAATTTGAGTATATGTGATCTTATTTATTGTCCCCTTCTTCTGTTTTCGTTATCATGCCATTTTCCAGTTGGACATCGGGATCATGGTCGGCGATGAAGCGGATGGCGGAGAGAACCTGGTTCTTTGGATAGGGCAATTCCTCGGCGAGTTTGTTGACTGATAGAGGCGCATCGGAAAGTTGGGCGGAGAGACTTTCGCGGATACGGTTGACCTGGAAGTTTTTCAATCCGCAGGGATGTTTTTCCTGGCAGATGTCGCAGCAGCCGCAATCCTGTGAATCTTTTTCGCCGAAGTAGGCGAGAAGCATTCGGCTGCGGCAGACAGTCTCCTCATTGATGTATTCGAGCACTTTGGCCACTCTCGACTCCATTCTGTCTTTGCGTTCTTCGTAGGCATTGGCAGGAATATGAATTTCCTCCTTTTCCACGCGGGACTGCAGGAAGATGATGCGAGGCGTCTTTTTCTTCGGTATATAATCGATGATGCCATTTTGGCGTAGGCCTGTGAGCGAGGCGTAAACCTGCTGGCCGCTATAACCGGTCCGTGTTGCGATGAGCGATTCATTGATATGTACGTAGTCGGCGAAGAGTCCGGAGTAGGAGCGAAGGATCGTCATCAGCACCTTCTCGTCCATCTTGTTTTGGATATAGGCGTCGTAGATCTTGTCACGTTGCATGATGACCATGAGGCGCGAGCTGCTTTCCGGTTCCTCCTCATAGCTGAGATAACCGGCGAGTTCCAGCAGACGAATCGCATTTTCGGCCTGTTGCTGCGAAAATTTGAAGACGAAGCAGAAGTGCTCGAGGTCGAAATCGTGGATGGAATTGAAGCCGAATCCCATGGCCACCTGCAGATAGTTGCACAGCGCTTCGTAGATACGGGCTACGAACTTCTTTTCGGGAAAGTCCTCGGTGAGTTGTTTCTTGAGTTTTGCACTATCTCTGCCGGATACAAGTGCCACGGCATAGGCTTTCTTGCCATCGCGTCCGGCGCGTCCTGCTTCCTGATAATATTCCTCCAAGGATGCCGGCATGTCGATATGCACCACGAGACGCACGTCCGGTTTGTCGATACCCATTCCGAACGCATTGGTAGAGACGATGACACGGCACCGGTCGTTTTTCCAGTTATCCTGTCGTTTGTTCTTCTCGTCGATATTGAGTCCGGCATGAAAGAAGTCGGCTTCGATCCCGGCGGAACGCAATGCCTTGGCAATCTCCTGCGTCCGTTTCCGGCTGCGCACATAGACAATGGCCGTTCCGGGAACTCTGTTGAGAATGTAGATCAGTGCATCGGTCTTGTTCTCCGCTTTCCGTACGATATAGGCGAGGTTTTTCCGGAAGAAGCTCATCTTGAAGACGTTCTTCTGCTTGAAGAGGAGTCTGTCCTGGATGTCGTCGGTCACTTCGGGCGTCGCTGTAGCCGTGAGTGCAAGTACGGGTACGTCGGGCAGATCGGCACGGATGTCGGCTATGGAAAGATAGGAAGGTCTGAAATCGTAGCCCCATTGAGAGATACAATGGCTCTCGTCGATGGCGAGGAGGCAGACCTTCATAGCTTGAAGCTTGCTTTTGAAAAGATCGGTGGCCAGTCGTTCGGGCGAGACATAGAGAAACTTATAGTCGCCGAAGATGCAGTTGTCGAGTTGCTGGTCGATTTCGGAATAGCTCATGCCGGTATAGACGGCAGTAGCGAGAATCCTTCTTTTACGGAGGTTCTCGACCTGGTCCTTCATCAGGGCGATGAGCGGAGTGACGACGATGCAGATGCCCTCTTGTGCGAGAGCGGATATTTGGAAGGTGAGCGATTTTCCGCCACCGGTTGGCATCAGTCCCAGAGTGTCTTTACCTTCGCATACGGAGTGAATGATCTCTTCCTGCAGAGGCCTGAAGGTGGAGAGTCCCCAATATTGCTTGAGTATCTGGTGATAGATGTCCACTATGCACTGGTATTGTTTTCGCTGGGTTTGATGTCTTTGATGAGCAGTTGTATCGAGGTGTTGCCATTGTAGGTGTTTTCCTCAATGGTGTAGCAGATATCGAACGGCTTCATCTCTTTGATATAGGGAAAGAACTCGTGCATGCCGAATGCGATGGCATGAACAGGACTGTCTGACGTGCTGTCGATGATCTCGAGTTTGATGTGCTCCTGATCTTTGCCGACCAGTTTGCTGGTGCTGTAGTCTTTGACGTTGCGTGTGCAGAACACCGGTTTCTGGTTATCAGGACCAAAGGGCGCGAGTTTCTTCAGTTCGTTCATGAACTTATTATTGATCTCTTTGAGCTGGATCGTTTCGTCGATGTCGATCTGTGGAATCATCTGTTCGGGAATGATCTCCTCGGCAGCAGACTTAAGGAATCTCTCCTTGAAAGCTTCCAGATTCTCCTCTTTGAGAGAAAGACCTGCTGCATAGGTATGACCGCCGAAATTCTCGAGGATATCGCGGCAGTTCTCAATGGCTTTATAGATGTCGAATCCTGATACAGAGCGTGCAGATCCGGTGATGAGGTCGCCTGATTTGGTGAGGACGACAGCCGGACGATAGTATTTCTCCGTCAGTCGGGATGCCACGATTCCGATGACACCTTTGTGCCAGTTCGGGTTATAGACGACGATGGCCTTCTGGTTCTCGATGTTTTGTACGTCCTCGATGTTGGTGTTGGCTTCGTCGGTGATTTTCTTGTCCAGTTCGCGACGTTCATCGTTGTATTGGTTGATGTTCTCGCTTCTCTTCCGTGCTGCCTCCACGCTTTTCGAAAGGAGCAGTTCCACCGCTTCCCGTCCGTTCATCATTCTGCCGGAAGCGTTGATGCGCGGTCCGATCTTGAAGACGATGTCGCTGATGGTGATCTCTTTTCCGCTCAGTCCGCAGATGTCGATGATGCCTTTCAGTCCGAGGCTCGGATTGCTGTTGATCTGTTTCAGTCCGTAGTAGGCAAGAATTCTGTTTTCGCCGGTGATGGGAACGATGTCCGAAGCAATGCTCACAGCGGTCAGTTCCAATAGCTTGTCGAGGCGTTGTGCCGGAATGTTGTTGCTCTTGGCAAAAGCCTGCATAAGTTTGAAACCTACGCCGCAACCGGAGAGTTCGCTGTATGGATAGACGGAGTCGAGACGTTTGGCGTCGAGTACGGCGACAGCAGCAGGAAGCTGGTCGTCGGGCATGTGATGATCACAAATGATGAAATCAATGCCTTTGCTGCGGGCATATTCGATTTTCTCTATTGCTTTGATACCGCAATCGAGAGAAATGATCAAGGTGATATGGTTTTCAGCAGCATAGTCGATGCCTTTGAAAGAGATGCCATAACCTTCATCATAACGGTCGGGAATATAAAAATCGAGCAGTGACGAATAGGGGCGCAGGCATTTGTAAACCAAAGACACGGCCGTCGTTCCGTCCACATCGTAGTCGCCGTAGATCAGGATCTTCTCTTTGTTGCCAAGAGCAAGATTGATGCGTTTTACGGCCTTTTCCATATCGGGCATAAGAAACGGATCGTTCAGATCGTTCAGGTTCGGTCTGAAGTATTTCTTTGCCTCCTCCAAAGAAGAAATTCCCCGTTGCACCAGCAACAGGCATAAGATAGGACTCATTCCCAGCTCTTTAGATAGCTGATCCCGCTCAAGTAATTCTTCTTCTGTAGGATTTTGAAAGTTCCATTTGTAAATCATTATATGTTGTTTTTCTTTTTTCCAAAGCAAGGAAATGTGGTGCTGAATGCACGCAAAACATTTCGAACCGTAAAGTTAGAAATAAATGTTTATAATAAGCCTCCTCATATAATAATATTTGTATATTTGTCAGCACAAAAGTAATAAATTATGGACGATACAAAGAGATTGATGGATGAAGACATCCGCGATGCCTGCGAAGTGATGCGTAAAGGAGGTTTGATCCTTTATCCCACCGACACGGTTTGGGGATTGGGTTGTGATGCGACGAACGAAGAAGCGGTGCATAAATGTTACACGCTGAAAAACCGCATCGACAACAAAGCCATGCTGGTTCTTACCGACAGCCAGGCCAAGCTCTATCAATATGTTGACTCGATTCCCGACATCGCCTGGGATCTGATGAGTGCAGCTGAAAAACCTCTGACCATCATCTATCCCAAAGCCAAGAATCTTGCTCCCAATCTGCTTGCACCGGATGGAAGCGTAGGTATTCGTGTCACGAAGGAGGATTTCTCGCGCCGTCTTTGTGAAGCGTTCCGCAAACCGATTGTATCTACTTCGGCCAATGTGAGCGGTGAGCCGTCACCGGCTATCTTCAGTGATATCTCCGAAACGATTAAGAACGGCGTGGACTTTATCGTCAGATATCGTCGTGACGATGAGAACCGTTCCACTCCTTCTAACATCATCTTCCTTGGTGAAGGCGGTCTGGTGAGAGTGATTCGTTGACATGAGGAGAAGCGTTCAGGTAAGGAAATATGTGATCTCCGATTTCTTTGCATCGGCGATTGCCTGGTTGCTGCTGAACCTGCTCCGATATAAGGAGGTCGCCGTCTTTGAGGGATTCGGATCTGTCGGCAACTATCTGCTCTCAGCCAATGTCCTGCGCGGACAGGTGCTGCTGCCTTTCTTCTGGCTTGCTATCTTCTGGTTTTCCGGTTATTACAATCAACCTTTCGGCAAATCGCGGCTGACGGAGTTTTTCACCACGCTGCTCAGTACGATTGTCGGGACCATTCTCGTATTCTTCATACTTTTCATCAATGACCTTCCTGATCATTTCGAGGTCTATTACCAGCTGTTCTTCGCATTGCTCGGATTGCAGTTTCTTTTTGTGTATGTGCCTCGCCTGCTCATTACGCAGCGTGGACTGCGTAAAGTGGCCAGTCGCGAATGGACAACTAGTGCACTCATCATCGGCGTTGGTTCGAAAGCACAACATGTGGCGCAGAATCTTTACACGCAAGGTTATCGTATCGTGGGCTATATTCCGGATGATGAGAAGACTGAGATCACCGTTCCGTTGAATGAAGTGGTCGGTACATTGGACAATCTGTCGGAAGTGATCGTTGACAATGACGTCGAAGAGATTGTTGTGGCAGTGGAATCGCCGGGCAATAGTCGGATGTTGTCGATCCTCTATCCGCTGTATCGCTATAAGGTGCCTGTAAAGGTCCTTGCCGATCATGACACATTCCTCTCGCATGCCCGTATCAAGACAATTCGTGGCGTTCCGCTCGTGGACGTGACGAACAATAATTTCTCCGAATCGGAGAAGAACATCAAGATTT
>CAZIVE010000073.1:1641-13729 GCA_964542435.1 uncultured Parabacteroides sp. | reverse complement strand
AAAAATGAAAAAAAAATTACATTTTGCATACTATTCGCATATTTTGCTATCAAATCTTACTTTATGATAGTACTTGATGCATGTTATCTAACATGAGCAAAGTGATACATGTTCATACAACCATTTCAATCATTGTAATACAAATAAACATTCTTATTAAATGGAAGATATAGATAGGTACATTCACAAGAAAACTTCATGCATAGGAATAATCATTATGATACTGTTTTAATCTATTCACTTTCGTTTTGTCACATATTGGAGGCTTGTACAAGGATGGGGAAAGAGCTAAAAGAGGAGAAGCAACGAAGGCGATCATTGCAAAGATTGTTTCTTTTGAAATATGAGAAAAGGGCAAAAAGAGGAAAAATAGGTTTCCTTAGAACGTTATTTGGTGATGTTGCCGTCTTTTCTATGCTTGAGATTCTTATAAACGGGAACAAATACGACGATACCCGAGCAAATCAAAGCAAAAATGACATCGAAATTGATGGTTTTGCTATAGGCGAGCAGGATATAACACAAGATTCCCCACAAAAGGATGATACAAACGACTTGACTATTGGATAATTTTCTTCTGGGTTGCATAACGTTATTAAAGTATTAAGCGATGATATAGCCAATGGCAATAAAAAGGCCAAGCAGCAAGGCGATGACGACGATCATGACGAAGATCCGCTTTTCGAGCGGAAGCTTGCGAAGAATCGGGATGCGACCGGTAAAGCCTGCAACTTCTTCTATCTGTTCCGTCTCGGCATCTTCGGAAGGAAGTGGATATCCACCGTCTTTCATCACTTGCATCGCATGCTGCACTTCACTTTCGAGAATTTCTACGCGGATTCCACCGACATCTATCATTCCACCAAGAACCTGATTGGTCAGTTCATCTCTCAGATAACAATCGATTCCTTCCGAACGAAGCAGACTCATCAAAGTCTGAGCCTCGGCAGGATACTGAAACCGTGCGATCTCAACCAAATGATCCTCATCCAGATTATTCTCTTCCATGGCTGTATGTTTTTAATTCTTTACTATGTGCGAAGATAGCATAAAAAAAGAATATAACGAAGCTTCCCTTTTAATCCGTCACTGATGATTTATACATTAATATATATGTATATCAGAAAGCCACGCTCAGCTCCACTCCGATCTGGAAAGGTTTTCCCTTCTGCATGAACTGGCGACCAAACGATTCGAAATAGAAGGCGGAATAATCCGTATTGGTAAGATTGCGGGTCCAAACGCTTGCAGTCACATCACCTTTACGAACGCCGGCCTTCATATTGAGCGTTCCATAGAAATTCTGTGAAATATCATTGGCTTCCGTCCAATAGATCTTGCCGGCTCCGCCATACTGCGCAGATCCGATGAACTGATCAAACCAGCAATGCAACGGTCGTACATATTGCAACGAAGCATTGAAGGTGTTTATCGGCGCATAAGGAATATAATTGCCGGAATAATCTACCTTGCCATTATTATAATCACGGAACGTAGCATGCGTATAACCGTAGTTGATGTTGGCCGTCAATCCTTCGGCAAGCTTGGCATTGAGTGTGATTTCCGTACCACAACTATGCGCTTTTCCTGCATTGGTAAGGATTCGTCCGTTGCCACTGTTGACAAACTGCGTAAGCTGGATGTCACGAATATCCATGAAATAAAAAGTAGCCTCCACGCTCAGACGATCCTTGATCAGTTCGCTGCGGAAACCCAACTCATAATTCCAACTGTATTCGGGTTTATATGCAATCACATCTTTCACAGCGGCAGGTTCCGTCACTTTCATTGTGGGAATCAGTTTGGTGAAGGCGTTCATCATATCATATTGCATGCGGCTTTGCATCAAATCGGCACTCATCTGTTCGTTGTATCCGCCGGCTTTGTAACCCTTGGTCACCGTCAGATATGTAAAAGTGGAGGGATCGCATTCATACTTGATGGAAAACTTGGGAAGAAGCTGAAGGAAATCCTGATGGATGTGAACATTCATCACGCTGGCATCCCAAGAGGCGAACTTTGCAAGATCAACCACAGGAGCGCCATCGAACAACTGGATTCCCATATTCATTTTGGCGGTAGAATTGTAGTCGAGCGTCTGCTTCTCGTAATCCAGACGAACACCGGCCGTAATAGAGAGACCTTTCGTCAGGAAGTTATTATATGTGGACTGATGGAAAGCTGCAAATCCATAAGTAGGTTTCTTGAAATTACCCGGAATAATGATTTCATTGTCCGTAAGAACCAGCTGCGGCATCTTTGGGTAGGCGACCTTCAGCTTGTCAAAGACCGGTTGAAGAACTGTTTTGATGCCATCTTCCTTAAAATCGACCGGAGCCGTAATCTTCATTCCGTCGTAGAAGCCATATAATCCCACGGACCACTGATAGTTTCCCTGTGTCAGACTCTTCATGGCTATTTCCTCATTCACCGAATGTTCCTTCTGTTTCTGATTCAGCGTAAAGATGGAAGCCGATGTGAAATCCTGATCCATCTGCATGTGATCCTGCAAGAACTGATAACCCGTATTGCTCGTCAGCGACCATTTGTCGGTCTTATAAACCAGCTGCAGATGGTTGGTGAGCAGACGACGATGATACGAACTCGGATCATTAATACTCACATCAGCCGTCTTATCGGTCGTGGCATTGTACTGTCCGTAAGGGAAAGCACCTTGATGTGTATAATCGAATCGAGCTGAATAGGCCAGCGAAAAATTGGGATTGAAGCGAACGTCGAACTTCAGTTGGCCACCGGCATTCTTCTGATCGTCGGCTTTCTTTCCCGTATAAGAATTTGTAAAGAATCCGTCGGCACTGTTGTAATAACCACCGAGAGAAAGGCCGACCTTATCACCAAAGAGCATGTATTTAGATGCCCTCACATTGTATTGTCCATAGCTTCCGGCAGAAACCGTGGCGCGGGTTCCTTGATAGGTAAAGGGCGAAAGCGTATAGATGTTTACAATTCCACCCATGGCATTACGTCCATAAAGAGTTCCCTGCGGACCACGAAGGATCTCGATGCGCTGGATGTCCATCAGCTCGAAATCATAAGAAGCCTTGTCCATATAAGGAATGTTATCCACATAAAGTCCCATTGTCTGACCGCTGCTGCGAGCGCCGATGCCGCGGATATAAACAGCCGAAGTCAGCTTCGATCCATAATCGGGCATATAGAGATTGGGGACAAACGTACTGATATCCTTAATTCCCTCAATCTGTCGATAGGAGACTTGTCTCGGAGAAAGCAAAGAGACGGCAACAGGAAGCGTACGGAAATCATTCGTTTCCTTCTGCGATGAAGTGACAATAACCTCATCGATCGTAAATGTTTTTATTGTGTCATCGGCATTCGTAATCGGGTTTTTAACCTCCGGCGAAGCGAGAACAGCTGATGAGAAACAGAGAGACAGCACCAGCATCAAGAGTATTCTTACCATTATATATATGTGTAAATGAAAAATTTGTTGAGTTAGCTATTTCCAAATGATTGAAAACCGATACAAAGATACAGAAAACAGAACAGCTCACAATCCTCATTCCTAATGATTTTCGAGAAGAGAATGTTAAATCCGGATGAAGGTTTGCCGGAAGTTATTCTCCATCTGAGCTGCGAACTGCTCAACGCCGATATTTAACGATTCTGAAAATCGTTGATAAAGAATGGGAATCGGAAGTTTCGACTCATCGGTTTCCACAAAGAGATGAGCCGGCCAAGCCGCTTGGAGAGATTCCGGATGGAAATATTCACCGAACGAAAGATAGAGACCTTTCTTCAGCAACTGCACAGCCTGCGTCTCTTTACCACGAAATCCATGAATGATCCAAGGCATTGAAGGATTCAACCGATTGCGGATCGCAAGCAGTTCGTCGAATGCTTTGACACAATGGATCAAGAGCGGTTTCTTGGTCTTCTCAGACAAAAACACCTCTTCCTCAAAAATCGTTTGTTGTATTATAATAGATGTATCCACGACTTTATCGAGGCCAGCTTCTCCCAAAGCTATAATGGAAGAATCGCTCAATGCTGTGCGAAGGCGCTCGAGCTGCTGCATGCCATCGCCTTCGATAAACCAAGGATGAATACCGCAAGATTGAAGAACTTCATTCGGCAGCAGTTCATCTCTTCCGATTATTCGGTTCACGATTGAAATCGATTCATCATGATCAGGTATGCGATGCGTATGGATATCTATAAACTTCATTTCATACACCTTGTTTCCAATTCATTTGCTAAAATAGACATTAATCATCCTTCCAAAGAAGATCAGATTCATTATTCACAAATTTTTTATCTTTCGACGACAAAAAAAACGATTCTGTCAATTGCTATTCGAATTTTGTAGATTACATTTGCCTAAAGATAAGACTCATATTACTTTTGTGAAAACTAAAAATGTAAGAGTATGAAAACTACTAAAAAACTACTATTTGTAGCAGCTTGCCTTGCATGCGCTACATTTGCTTTCGGTCAGAATCCGGAAGGCCAGAGAAGTGGCAACACGCAGCAAAAGCGTCAGACACCTGCTGAGATAGCAAAGACTCAGACAGACGAACTGAGCAAGACACTCAACCTGACAGAAGATCAGTACAAGAAAGTTTACAAACTGAATCTATCTGAAGAAACCACTCGACAGAACCGCATGAAAGCAAGAATGGAAGTTGGTGCCGGCAACAGAACTAACTTCGGCGGTGCTTCCATGGGCGGCGGCGGTGGCGACGACATGGGAATGGGCGGCGGAATGGGCGGCGGCCAAATGGGCGGCGGTGCTTCCATGGGCGGACAAAGAGGCGGTGGTGCTTCTCAGATGTCAGCAGCCGACATGCAGAAAGCAATGGAGAAAGATGCTGCCAAGAAGGCCGAAAAGATGCAGAAGATTCTGACAGCCGAGCAATTCACTTCATGGCAAACCTACGAATCTCAAAGACTCGAGAAGATGAAACAGGCCATGCAGCAGCGTGCAGCCAACGGACAACAGAGAAGAAGTAATTGATTTTCCCTGTTACGACCCTATAAAGAAAGGCGGATTCGAAAGAGTCCGCTTTTTTTAATCGAATCAGTCATCGGTAAAGTCAAGTTTGACATGGTTGATTCGGACGAACGGAATTCCTCGGCTGGTAAAAGAACCCGAGACACGAGCCGTACGAACATGAAGGATTTCACCCAGATGATAGGCATGTTCCATGGAAGCCAAATGACAGGAACGAAGACTTTCATACTGAGCCGGCGCATTCCAGATGAACCTGTTTCCATCGGTATCTGCAAGTTGCAGATTCTGGTTGACAAAGAACGAGACATGTCCATCTATAAGTCCGGAACGATACGGATCGTCTTCAAGACGAGCGCTGATCACTTTCAGGATAAGTCCTTTTACGCTCTCTCCTTTTTGGATATGCAGACTCGACTTCGGGACAGCTGCAGCGGAACGGACAAGCCTCGATTCACTGTAAACGGAATCGTAAAGATCGGCAATCTTGACAAAATGAATCTGCCGTTCATCGCGTGCCTCGAACTTATGCGCAATCCAACTGATATAATTCGGATCGATAAGCATGATCTCGCTCAGATAATGACCTTTGTATTTTCCGAAAGGAATCAGATCTTCACCAATTCCATGCATATGCTTCTCACTGTATTCAATGACCAGAATAGGACGAGAAGAATAATAGTACTTTCCGGAAACGGTGCGAAGCGAATCGACAAACGAAGGCGACAGAATCTCGAGAAAGAACATTGAGCGACGTTCCATATCCGGAGAATAGATCCAAAGCGAATAACTGGAGCAGGACAAATGCGGCAGCACGATCAAGAAAGCACCAGCTGTCTTATAAGAAGCGCGCCGGCTGTTGAAGTCGCTCAACTTCTCATAAAGAACATTCTGTTGATCTTCTGTCAGATCTGTCAATCTCGGATTCGTCATAAGGCATACGTATTCAACTTGGATGCATCACCATCGTACACTAAGAGAAAAAATAAAAGAGCCAAAAGTTTTGTCCGATAAAATAATTTACTACCTTTGCACCGCAATTTTCTATAAATTAACAAATTAATAAAAGCGTTATTATGAACAATTATGAAACCGTTTTCATTTTAACTCCCGTTTTGTCTGACGCACAGATGAAGGAAGCGGTTGACAAGTTCACAGGCCTTTTAAAGAAGGAAGGCGCAGAAATCGTGAACGAGGAAAACTGGGGTTTGAAGAAGCTGGCTTACACGATCGACAAAAAGACGACCGGGTTTTATCAGTTGGTTGAGTTCAAGGCAAAACCTGAGACGATCAACACATTGGAAGTTAACTTCCGCCGTGATGAACGTGTCATTCGTTTCTTGACAGTCCGTCAGGACAAGTATGCAGCAGAATATGCAGCTAAGAGAAGAAGTTTGAAACAAACGAAAAAAGAAGAAGAATCTAAGGAGGCATAATCATGGCAACAACAACAGCAGCATCAGCTCAGTCCGAAATAAGATATCTTACTCCGCCATCTGTGGACGTAAAGAAGAAGAAATATTGCCGTTTCAAAAAGAACGGTATCAAATATATCGACTACAAAGATCCTGAATTCCTCAAGAAATTCTTGAACGAACAGGGCAAGATCCTTCCCCGCCGTATCACGGGAACATCTCTGAAGTTCCAGCGTCGTGTAGCTCAGGCCGTAAAACGTGCCCGCCATCTCGCTCTTCTGCCTTTTGTAACCGATTTAATGAAATAATAATTTAGAGGAGACAGAATATGCAAGTTATTTTGAAAGAAGACGTAATCAATTTAGGTTACAAAGACGATATCGTAACAGTCAAGGACGGTTACGGACGTAACTTTCTAATCCCGCAGCGCAAGGCAGTGATCGCTTCAGAATCAGCCAAGAAAATGCTGGCGGAAGACAAGAAGCAACGTGCCCACAAGTTGGCAAAGATCAAAGAAGAAGCTGAAGCTTTGGCAGCTCAGTTGAAAGACGTTACGCTGACAATCGGTGCTAAGACAAGTTCTACAGGTACTATCTTTGGTTCTGTTACCAATATTCAGGTCGCAGAAGCTTTGGCAGCAAAAGGCTTTGAGATCGATCGTAAGATCATCGCTATCAAGGAAGCAGTGAAAGAGGTTGGCAAATACGACGCCGTTCTCCATCTCCACAAGGAGGTAACTGTTACCATTCCTTTTGAAGTTGTTTCTGAATAATACTTTTCGAATCGCCCTATCGGTGATTCCGACATACAAAATTGAAAGAGAATGACGATGAGCCATTCTCTTTCTTTTTTTATAAGCAATGACCTTCCCTTTCATAAAGAAAAGAAAAGTTTTAACCGTGGTTAAAACATTTTTCAACCATGGTTAAAATATTTTGGGACACTATGAAAATAATTTTCAACCATGGTTAAAAATTATTTCTTCTTTGTGCGGCAAAAAAAGGATAGGGATATTTGGCTAACGCATAACAGAGAGAGCAAAATGTTGTCCATATTCTTCGTTCACACATCACGATGTTCGTTTCAGACGAATTTTATCACATTATGAACATTACGGGAAGAAAATGCAGCTGCTATGCGAGGTGAAATCAAAGCTTTTTGTTTTAATATACGTAAAAATGGAGTTCTCATGAGCAAAAAGTATTAACTTTATCGCTCGAAACAAGAACTTTGATCGATTAATGTGAAAGGAAGGCGATTCTTATACATCATTCTGTTGCCGGCCATGCTTCTCTGCTTTGGTACCATTCATGCAATTGAGAAGAATTTTACGGTGGTTATAGACGCAGGACATGGAGGAAAAGATCCCGGCGCGCGCGGTCGCGACGTGGATGAAAAGTTCATCAACCTCAATGTAGCACTCAAGTTGGGACATCTCATCGAGCAGAACTGTCCTGAAGTACGAGTCGTCTATACGCGCAAAACAGATGTTTTTGTCGAATTGAACGAAAGAGCGCGCATCGCCAACCAAAGAAAAGCCGATCTGTTTATTTCAATCCATACCAATGCAGTGGCAAAAGGCAGCTTGACCAACGGAACGGAAATCTATACATTAGGTTTGGCTCGCTCTGACGAGAACCTTTCTGTCGCCATGCGAGAGAACTCAGCCATCCTTCTGGAGGACAACTACAAGCAGAAATA
Organism: uncultured Parabacteroides sp.; assembly: GCA_964542435.1. Classification (GTDB taxonomy): domain Bacteria; phylum Bacteroidota; class Bacteroidia; order Bacteroidales; family Tannerellaceae; genus CAZIVE01. The sequence continues at coordinate 5,623 of CAZIVE010000073.1, read as the reverse complement.
CGAAGGGTTTGATCCGAACTCTTCGGAATCCTATATCATCTTCGAATTCATGCAGAACAAACACATGGAACAAAGCGTGAACTTTGCATCGAACATAAAAGGGGAATTCGTTCAAGCCCGAAGAGTGGACAGAGGCGTTCGTCAAGCCGGATTTCTGGTACTTCGCGAGACGAGCATGCCGAGTGTACTCGTCGAACTTGGATACATCACCAATGCAGACGAAGAACATTTCCTGATGTCGTCGAATGGACAGGAGCGACTCGCCGATGCCATTTACAATGCATTTATCAAATACAAATGGAACTTCGACCGACGCAGAGGATTAGGGAATAACAAGCCAAATGCGATGGTCTATGCGGACGAAACGACGGATAATAATGACAGTCCGACTGCACAAGCAGTAGTGACCAAAAGCAGTGATGATCCGGAAAGCATCACGAATGGTTCTGACCCAACTATACAAGATCAGCCGGCGAAAGATCAACCTGTCGCAGCTGATGCACCCAAACAGATGACAGATCCGCAATCTTCAACAAAAATCACAAAACAAAAAGAGAGCGGAAAGGTTATATATAAAGTTCAGTTTCTGACGTCTGGGAAGAAATTAGCTTCCGGTTCCAAACTGCTCAAAGGATATAATGACGCCGAATTCTATTTTGAAAACGGCTTGTACAAATACACATTGGGCGCAACGACCGACTTCAATGAAATCAGTAAAATACGTAAAGGGATGCTGAAGGACTTTAAGGATGCCTTTATTATCGGTTTCAAAGATGGCGTGAAGGTAAATTACTAATGAATAATTAAGAACATCACATGAAAAAAGTGTTTTCGAATGAGGCTAAAATCGGATTGGTGACCATCATCGGTCTGGTATTGCTATATATGGGCATCAATTATTTGAAAGGCATCAATCTGCTGAAACCCACGAATAGTTACTACGTCACCTTCACCAACATCAAAGACGTAACCGTCTCCAGCCCCGTTTATGTGGATGGATACAAAGTAGGTTTGGTAAGAAGTATCTCTTACGACTATTCGACCACCGGAAAAATCACGGTGGAAATCAACCTCGATGAGGCCATGCGTGTCAACAAAGGCAGCTATGTCACCATCTATTCCACTTTCCTCAGCGGAGCCGAACTCTATCTGAACCTCAACAAGAACGAGAATTCGTTCCTGAAACCAGGTGCAAAGATCGAAGGTCGTCTGGCGAAAGACATGGTGTCGCAAGTGCAATCAGACATTCTTCCTCAAGTGGAAATGATGCTTCCGAAGATAGATTCCATATTAACGGGCCTTCAGACGCTCGTAAACGATCCTTCGCTTAAAGAGGCACTCAATCATATCAACCAGACTTCAAGCGGACTCGAAGCATCAACGAAGCAGCTCAATCGGATGCTGAATAACGATGTTCCGGTCATCATGGGAAATCTGAAGACCACTTCGGGAAATCTCTCAGAGATGAGCGGGAATCTTAAGGATCTGGATCTGGCTACAACCATCAACAAAGTCAACAACACCTTGGATAATCTCAAGATGACCTCTGACAAACTGAATTCTACGGACAATAGCATGGGCTTGCTTCTGAATGACAAGCAGCTCTACAATAATCTCAACGGCGTGACTGAGAATGCAAACAAACTTCTCATCGACGTCAAAGAGAATCCGAAACGCTATGTCCATTTCTCCGTATTCGGGAAAAAGTGATCCGGACAAAAAGAGCCGCACTTGGATTCTTAAACAAAACCAAGGGCTCGATTAAGGTCCTTTAACAATTGTGTAAACACTTAGCAACGTGAGTAAAGCAATAAAGGAAGAACTAATCATGAGTTTTCCTTTGGTGTCATTTTATCTCTAATAATCAACGTCTAATGAAACAAATGACAGGCTTTTCAAATCGAGTTATTTTTGGCACGGAATAGTTAAAACGGCTCTTTATGTGAAATCATTCCATATAATTTACAGGATGAGATTTTCTTAAATAGCGTTTCATAACTTGTTTCAATGACGAAAGTTACAAACGGCTTCTGAAGGGTCGCTGAATTTAATCGAGAAAAACAGGACGGCGGAAGAAACTACGTAAAATAGAGCTCGCTTTTGGAAAATTCAATCAAAAACATGGCCGTTCCTAACGGCGCCGAGTAACTTATTGAATCCTAATAAAATACTCTTAGAAGATTTTCAGCAAGTTTTTCAGGGGTTTTTTTTTCCTTTTCTTTTTATAATCTTTGTGTCCGCGAAAGGGAGAAAGCCTCTTTCATACAACAAAAAGAAATGCAGTTAAACAATAATATACAATTGTGGAACAAGTGTCTTGAGATCATCAAGGACAATATACCTGAGCAAGCGTTCGATACTTGGTTCAAGCCTATTGTACCGGTAACATTCCAAGACAATAAACTCACGCTGGGCGTCCCAAGCCAATTCTTTTGCGAATACCTTGATACACATTTCATGACCGTTATCAAGCCAACGATTCTCAGAGTATTTGGAAAGGAGACGAAACTCGTATATCATACCATCGTTGACCAATCTTCCGGCTCTGCTCTGGATTATCCGGCTGACGAAAGTAATGCTATCCTGAAAAAAGCGCCACAACAGTCTTTGGTTAATGCCATCAATCCGTTCAATCGCCCTTTGGTCCAGGATCTGGATCCGCAATTGAACCCAAGATATAACTTCGACAACTACTTTGAAGGCACCAGCAACCGTCTTGTACGCACAGCCGGCGAACAGATCGCAGAGAATCCTGGACGAACAGCATTCAATCCGCTGTTTGTGTATGGACCATCCGGCGTTGGAAAAACACATCTTTGTAATGCCATTGGTGCACGCATCCGCGAACGTCATCCTGAGAAAAGAGTCCTCTACGTATCGGCTCACCTCTTTCTGCTGCAATACACCGATTCCGTTCGCAACAACAAGTCTAATGATTTCCTGAGTTTCTATCAGAACATAGACGTGTTGATTATGGACGATATTCAGGAGCTTGTCGGCATGGGCAAAACCCAAAATACATTCTTCCATATTTTCAACCACCTTCACCAACTTGGCAAGCAGTTGATTCTGACATCAGACAAAGCTCCGGTAGATCTTGAAGGAATGGAAGACAGACTGATCACGCGCTTAAAGTGGGGTTTGACAGCCGAACTCAGTCGTCCGGATCTGGAACTGAGGAAGAAGATTCTGCAGAGCAAGATCAGTAACGACGGTATTGTCATTCCAGACGAAGTATTCAACTTCATCGTGGCCAATGTGACAGAGAATGTACGTGACCTTGAAGGAGTCGTCGTTTCACTGATGGCGAACTCTGTCATCAACAATCGTGACATCGATCTTCCGTTGGCAAAACATGTCGTAGGCCAAGCTGTACGCATCGAAAAACAAAAGATCAGCGTGGAAGGCATTCAAGAGACGGTTTGCAACTATTTCCATATCGAACAAGCCGCCGTACAAACCAATTCAAGGAAGAAGGAGATTGTCAATGCACGACAAGTTACGATGTATCTTGCCAACAAATATACCGACAAGTCTCTCTCAGCCATTGGGAAGATTGTAGGCAAGAGAGATCATGCGACTGTTCTGCATTCCTGCAAGACGGTCAAAGATCAATTGGAAACAAACAAGACTTTCCGCTCTTCTATTGAGGAAATTGAACAAATGCTTAAAAACTAATAAATCTAATAACCGTGGACCAGAGAATTTACACATTCGACGAAGCCTATGAGGCTTCTCTGAATTACTTTACAGGCGATGAACTCGCTGCCAAAGTATGGGTCAACAAATACGCTTTGAAGGATGCTTACGGTGACATCTACGAGAAGACACCCGAAGACATGCATCATCGTTTGGCAAAAGAGATAGAACGTATCGAGAAGAAATATCCCAATCCTCTTACCGAAGAAGAATTGTTCGGATTGTTCGACCATTTCCGCTACATCATTCCACAGGGAAGTCCAATGACAGGCATCGGCAACGA
>CAZIVE010000073.1:0-1541 GCA_964542435.1 uncultured Parabacteroides sp. | reverse complement strand
GATGGCCGCAGAGGTGCGCTGATGCTTTCTGTCTCCATCAAGCATCCGGATTCGGAATCGTTTATCGATGCCAAGATGACGGAAGGCAAAGTTACAGGAGCCAATGTTTCCGTCAAAATCGATGACGACTTCATGAATGCGGTCGTCAATAATACAGATTATGTGCAGCAGTTCCCTACCGATTCGCCCGATCCAACGACGACAAAGGTCATCAATGCTTCCGTACTCTGGCATAAGATTATTCACAATGCATGGAAATCAGCAGAGCCAGGTGTTCTCTTTTGGGATACGATCCTGAGAGAATCCATTCCGGACTGCTATGCGGATCTTGGATTCAGAACGGTTTCCACGAATCCTTGCGGAGAAATCCCGCTCTGTCCTTACGACAGCTGCCGACTTCTCGCCATCAATCTCTACTCCTATGTAGTGGATCCTTTTACCAGCAAAGCTCATTTCGATTTCGATCTGTTCCGTAAACATGTGCAGTATGCACAGCGCATCATGGATGATATCATCGATCTCGAAGCTGAAAAGATTGAAAAGATACTTGAAAAGATAGACTCTGATCCCGAATCGATGGAAGTTAAACAGACCGAACGTCATCTTTGGGAAAAGATTCAGAAGAAGACATTGGAAGGCCGCCGTACAGGCGTTGGAATCACAGCTGAAGGCGATATGCTCGCAGCGTTAGGCCATCGTTATGGAACAGACGAAGCTACAGAATGTGCTGAAGAGATCCAGAAGACATTGGCCATCTCGGCTTATAAGTCATCGGTGAATCTGGCAAAGGAACGTGGTGCATTCCAGATCTTCGATGCCAAAAGAGAGAAGGACAATCCATTCATCAACCGCCTGAAGGCTGCCGATCCGCAGCTCTACGAGGATATGCTCCAATACGGCCGTCGCAACATCGCTTGTCTGACCATTGCGCCCACTGGAACCGTAAGCCTTATGACGCAAACGACATCGGGCATCGAACCGGTATTCCTTCCCTATTACAAACGTCGCCGCAAGGTCAATCCGAACGATGCAGAAGCTCGTGTGGATTTCGTGGATGAGACGGGCGATGCTTATGAAGAATACACCGTTTTCCATCATAAGTTCGTTACATGGATGCTGGCCAACGGTTATTCTGTCACCAAAAAATATACGCCGGAAGAGATTGAAGAATTGGTTTCACGCTCTCCGTATTTCAAAGCCACTTCGAATGATGTCGATTGGTTGCAGAAGGTCAAGATGCAAGGTCGCATGCAGAAATGGGTGGATCATTCCATCAGCGTAACAATCAACCTTCCGAATGATGTGTCTGAGGATCTGGTCAACTCGCTTTACATCGAAGCTTGGAGATGCGGATGCAAAGGATGTACGGTTTATCGCGACGGTTCACGTTCCGGCGTATTGCTGTCAGCCGACAACAAGAAGAAAAAACATGACGATCCGGATTGCATGCAGCCGCCAATCATTGTTTCTACACGTCCTCGCGAATTGGAAGCTGACGTTGTCAAATTCCAGAACAACCGAGAGAAATGGATTGCCTTCGT
>CAZIVE010000072.1:2474-13912 GCA_964542435.1 uncultured Parabacteroides sp. | reverse complement strand
AGGAATAAATGAGAAAAATCACAAGTGAGCTTCGGTAGAAGCGGCCCTCGTTGAAACCCCAGGTGTAAACCTGGGGATCAATGGACGCTCATAATCAAGCTTCGAAGATGCGTCCCATCTGCCACGATGCATTTTCCTCTTGTTGGTGTTAGGCGGCATCTTCGATGCGCTATTATCCTTTGGCTTTCATACCCTAGGTTCCATTCGCTCCGCTCACTCCACCTAGGGTTTCAACGAGGGCCGCATCTCTGATGCTCACTTGTATAAATTGCTATCGTCTACCTGAACTATTAGCGAGACTTATACACGTACGAAAACACCTCTACTCATCGGTTGACTTATTTTTATCGGACAGCAATGATTGTTAGTATGATTCATCGAAGATGATATTTTATTAGAAGCACCATGTTAACGCGCAGCGGTTACTTGGTGATAGATGATAACGATCCAAACATATAATCTGGAAAAATCCATACACAATTTCGTCAAGACGCCACGTAGTTCGTCACTGAGTTCCTCACCAACGTGGCGCTTCTAATATAATAACGTCTTGCGACGTATCCTTTTTAATATTGCTCCCTTTCCTTTTCCTTGATCAGACCATTACGAAAGGCGAAGAGAAGCTTCTCGAGATCACTGATTTGACTCTTCAGCTCTTTACCTTTGTCTGTGTCTTTCACAAACTGACGATGCGCACTGAGTTCGACGACGATTGTTGTTGACTTGATGTCGAGTCCCTCTTCAATGGCTTTTGTACGACTTTGAAAAGGCTCGTGTTGTACCAGCTGAAATCCGCGGGAATGATAGACCAACGTATAACCGGCAATTCCGGTTTCGGGTTGATAGGCTTTGGAGAATCCACCGTCAATAACGAGCAGTTTGCCATTGGCTTTAATAGGATTCTCACCACGAATGGAACGAACCGGAACATGTCCGTTGATGATATGACGGTTCTCACCTTCGACGCCGAATGAATCGAGAATGAAATTACACGTCTCTTCTTCCTGACGAAGCGTATAATAAGCGCCTTTCGCCTCTTTATACAGTTCCTTATCTTCCGTAAAACAACGTTCGAACGTGGACATACGGGATTTGTCGAACAAAGGAGAATCGGCTCCGCACCAGAGATACCAGATATAATCCAAAGCAAAAGAGTTGTGCTCTTTGTCCTTCGATCCGAAATAGGCAACGCGAACCAGCTGATCGACCTTGTCAAGCAGCGCACGTCCGCTGTATTTTTCTCCTTCAAGTTCGATCTCCTTGAACGTACCGTCTTCATTCATGGGAACAGAAGCATGAAACAGCAGATTGCCGTTGCAGACAGAATAGATGCTGCCGTGACGGAAAAGACAACGCATGTGTTTCTTCAGTTTGTCGCTCATCTCGAACGAATGATAGAGGCGTTTCATCAGATCGGCTTCACCTTCGGAAAGCTTATACGGATCTTTCTCATCCAATGTCGGCCAATTCTTATCGCGCAGCTCATAATCTTTTCCATTGATATGAACCACACCGCGTTCCTTGTCGATTTTGTCCAGCAACAGACGATCTTCCATGTGGAATTCCGGACGCCGGCGAATGATCTCACCTTCGAGTTTGAACTGTATGATACTGATGGCTTTGTTCATCTGTGAGATCAGACGGACCGTCATGGCATCATAGGAACTGTCGGAGAATTTCATCAACGGCATGAAGCATTTGCAAGGATCATCTTTGTATGTATCCATGGCGAAAGTGGCAAGCGGCAGAAGATTGATGCCGTAGCCATCTTCAAGCGTGGAAAGATTTCCATAGCGAAGACTCATACGGATCACATTGGCAATACTTCCGGGATTGCCGGCAGCAGCGCCCATCCAAAGGATATCGTGATTTCCCCACTGAATGTCGAAGTTGTGATAATCGCAGAGAATGTCCATGATGAGATGCGCTCCGGGACCGCGATCGAAGATATCACCGATGATATGCAAGGTATCGATGGTCAGTCGTTGGATCAGATTGCAGAGTTCAATGATGAAATCGTCGGCACGACCTGTCGAGATGATCGTACTGATGATCTGATCCACATAAGCAGACTTGTTAGCCACAGCCGTTGACTCATGGAGCAGTTCCTGAATGATGTAGGAAAATTCCTGCGGCAAAGCCTTGCGGACTTTCGAGCGGGTATATTTGGAAGAGACATTCTGACAAACCTTCACGAGCTGATTCAGTGTCACCTGATACCAGTCATCGATATCTCTCTCACGATCTTTTACCAGCTCAAGTTTCTCTTCGGGATAATATATTAAGGTACAAAGTTCCTTTTTCTCAGATTCGCGGAGCGTATTGGTGAAGATCTCGTTCACCTTCCGTTTCACTGCGCCGGACGCATTACGAAGCACATGACTGAAAGCCTGGTCTTCACCGTGCAGGTCGCTCAAGAAATGCTCCGTGCCTTTGGGAAGATTGAGAATGGCTTCAAGATTGATGATTTCTGTACTGGCCTCAGCTATCGTTGGAAAACTACGAGCCAGAAGCTGCAGATAACGAAGATCGTTGCTTACGCTGTCTAATGTGATGTCATTCATGAGTTTTCAATTTTCGTGAAGTTATTAAATCATAAAGCAAAAGAGCAATAACCGAGATGATACCAATGGCCAGAATAACGAGCCAGATATTGGATGGATGGTTGTTCTGCCACAGATAATCAGTCAGCTGTTGCGGAGTCATACCTGCTTTCGATGCCGCTTCATTGAAATAGGCATTGGTAGAAAGTCCGTCAGCAATCGAATAACCTCTCTCAGCGACGAACTGCTGTGTCATCGTCACCTTATCAGACAGATGCTGATATACCGTGCCGGAGATGATTCCTGCAAAGATGTTCCCGATAAAAACAGGGATGAAAGAGTAGCCAATATAAAGAGCCTTCTTATTGGCCGGAGCAATGCTACGTCCGATGTATTCCGTGATCTTTGGAGAGCCTGCCATCTCGCCGAATGAGAAAATCAGAATGGCAGCCATTGTATAGAGCACGTTTTGTGAGAACAATGTCAATGCCATACCAATCGAGCAAACCAGAAAACCGGAAGTCATGGAGCGAAGCGGACGCATCTTCATCACAATGCTCGAGACAAGCACCTGGAAGATGATGATACAGAGTGAATCCATATTGGTGATGAATTCCGGATCAAGCACGCCGGCGGAGACACTGTAATGCTCGCTGATGAATGGGATGTTGACTGCAAAGAAATCATACAGCACATGCGTATCCACCCACTGCGAAATAAAGACCGGCAAGGTAAAGAACAGCTGATGGTACATCGTCCAGAAACCGGCAATGATCAGCAGGAAGATGAGAAACTTCACATCTTTAAAGATGCCGCCCATGTTCCGGAAGATGCCGCCCAACGCTTTGCCAAGGCTCTCTTTCTCCTGCTGTTCTTCACGCGGAGGCTCTTTATAGAACAGCAACAGGATGAAGTTCAATGCGATGACAGCTGCGGAGGCATAGAATATCATGTGAGACGTGCCTTTGAAAAGCAGCGTTACCATCGGGCCGATGAAGGCTCCGATATTGACCATCATATAATAGATGCCAAACCCGACAGACGCATTGCTGTCATCCGTCGTCTTGGAAACGGTGGCCGATACGATCGGTTTGAACAAAGCTGCACCTACGGCCAGATAGAGATACATGATGAACACGCCGGTGAAACTGTGGAACATCGGCATGAAGATGAAAGCCGTGACATAGATGCAGAAGGCGAGGAAAAGCACTTTCTTATAGCCATAGCGATCGGCAATGGCGCCGGTCAAAACGGGGAGGAAATAGAGAATACCTGTTCCCACGCCCATCAACAGACCTTTCTGGCTTTGTGTAAATTCAAGACCGCCTAAATCCGACGAACCTGTCAGATAATTGGCAAAAAGCATAAAGAAACCGTACCACGCCCAACGCTCGACCAATTCGAGCATATCTGCAACCCAGAAGGTGCGTGGAAACTTTGTCATGTGAATCATGGTGTTTGTAATTAGATTGATCTATTTAAATTGAACCTTGTCAGGCTTGTCCTTTTTCGCAACTTGTTCGATGGCGTAAGGACTGACTTTGACTTTCCCTTTAACCAATTCGGGAATATTATAGGAGTAGAGTTTATAATCGTTGCTGTTGGGATCGCGTTGCGGCATCATGAAGGGTTTGCCGGCACGACCGTCTTTATCGATGTGGCAGAAATAGACCAATGTGTAGAGTCCGTTGTCGCGGCGGCTGCTGAAAGCCACCCAATGGCTGTTGCTGCTCCAAGAGTGATAGCTTTCGGTATCGTTGCTGTTGACCGTTGAGATATCCATCTGCTGGCCATCGCTCAGACGAACCATCTCGAGATCGGCGTCCTTGTGCCAGATCGGGAACTGTCCGAAGGCTGTACGCGTGTACATCAGATAACGTCCATCGGGAGAGATTCTTGGGAAAGAAGAACTATGGACGGCATTGCTGACAATCGTATCAGCCGGCTGATGAATCGTACCCGTGGCTGCATCAAACGGTACGCGCACAATGGCATAGCGGATGGAAGCATAGGAATCCGGCATCGTACAGGAATCGGTCACGCAATAATAGAGCCATTTGCCATCGGGAGAAAAGGAAGGAAAGGTCTCGAACTTGTCTTTCGTAATGACCGAAGCATTCTTCAGAATCTGCTTCTTCTGAATGTCATAGACAATCACATCCGACTCTGTGTCGAACACCTCCATCTTCGATTCGGTTACGGAATGGAAGAACTGTTTGATGGTATTGAGCGAAGTGGTGAGATATTTTCCCGAAGGATGCCAATACGGATAAGTCATGTTACTGATCGTACTGTCGGTCTTCGTATCGAGTTTCTCTATTGCATTATGATCGATGATATAGGTTCCGCCATTGGTGGCACGCATGTGAAACATCATCTGATCGGGATTCTGCATGCAGAAACTGTGACAGTTCATACAGTTGTAACCCACCATATCATTGCGGATAATGGCCTTCTCATCGTAGGAGGTCAAGTCGCGCTGGTAGATGCCGACGATATGCCATTTCTCATAACCCGGCTCAATCAGTCGATAAACGAGGTGCGAATCGATCTGGTCCGCACTGACAAAGAGACTGAACGGCGCCCAAGTTGTCCACTTGCCGGCTTTCAATGACGAGACCGTCACCGTAAGCTTTTTTCCTTTGTTGCCGTCAAGCAGCGAATGCCATTTCTTCATGTCGAAGCGGACGAACTGTTTGCCGAAACCTTCGAGCAGTGTTCCGTTGTCTCCTTTGACAGAAGCATAGCAGTTGTCTATATCCACGCCATTGACACGAAAGTCGAGCGGAGCTATATTATAAGGTATCGTCACATCGGTATAATCGGGGAAGATGCTCGGTTTGGACGACGCTGTCACGATCTGTCCCGAAGGACGTTTATGAGACGAGCAGGCGCTGGTTGCAGCCATCAGGAAGATAGCCAAGACTGCGAATAAGATATATCTTGTCTTTTTCATATTTCTATTCCTTTGGTCCAGGATTGAACTGTGCATAATAATAATAGGTATCGCCATATTGCTGAGCCGCCTCTTGCGGAGACAATGACGAAAGAGAATGCATGAACATGGCGAAACGATAGACCAGATTCTGATCGAGTTTAAAGGTTGCCATCTCAGCGGGATCTCTATGTACCGCAGAGAAATAAAGACAGATAGCTTCCTGATAAAGTTTCGGGAAGGTCATGCCTTTATCGCGCATCAATCCCATATAATGCATAAAAGCCGGAAGTTGCTTGTAAACCAACAGATAGGCCATTCCATATTCAAACGCAGGACGGTTGTCGAAATGGTCATCAATCAGAAAGGCAACGCCACTCGGCAGACTGATAGTCAAATCGATTGGATTGTCGGTGATCGGAAGATAACGGCGTTTGTCAGCCACCCATTTGGTACGAGCACAGACTGTGGAATCGAGAAGTGCTTCCTGTTGTTTGGCCCAATTCCGATAATGGTGTGACGATTCGAGTATCTTGATATATTTCCCGGCTGCACGATATTCACCGTCCACAAGATACGATTCCACGAGACGTTTCATCAATCGGGACTGAACACGGCGTTCCGAACTCAGCACACCGACGAAGGCAAAACGTTGTGAACTATTGGTCTGTCCCAGTTGCCAAGCCACTTCACTGGCTTCGATCAGAGCAAGACGGCTCTTGGCATCGTGCGGGATAAAACCGATCTCGCCGATCTGTGGGAAGTTGAATAGCTTTTCATTCATCTGGCCGGTATGAGAAAGCGCCAGATTGAGATAAATCAACGCATCCCGATCTTCAATGCCATGCTTCTCCGCATGATCCACGATGGCCTGCCATTTGTTCTGCCGAGCATAATAATCATACCGATACGCCTGTTCCAACGGATGGTGCGTGTAGGTGATCTTATAGGTCATCGCTCCGAGAATCAGAACATCCATGACAATCATTCTCGCCATGTCATTTTTCAAGAATACTCTTTCACGAACGGCATAAGCGAGCAGCGCACAAACCGGGAAGGATGCTACGACCAGCCACAATGACTTCGGCAGCGGATATTCGGGATGATAGAGATTTTTCGTAAAGAATGCATCGCGCATGGATGCGATGAAAAAGGTGCGCATGGCAACCAGCGGAACGAGGAATGCAAGGATCAGTCCGACGACGCCTATCCAGCGAAGGCCTTTTCCCTTCTCGGTCAACACTTCATAGAGAAGCCACAGAAGGGCGATCAAGAACTGTGCCGGAGAGAACAACAGATAGGAGACGATGATGATAGCTAAGAAATAGATGGATCGAGACGTCTTCTGACGAATCACGATGCCGGCAAGCGTCAAAGCCAATGCAATGTCGATGCAAACGGGGAAAGCGACAGACTCAACCGGGAAAATCCAGAAGAGAAACGCCGGGATCATCGCAGCCCAGATAGCCACCTTCGAACCGCAATAGCAGAGGAAGCGGTGGAAGAGTCCCGCCATCAGTGTCAGCAGGACAGCCAGCACGAGCGGTGCGCCTAAATCGTTATAGAACAGCTGGCTCACATATTCCGTGAAATATTCCGACAAACCGCCCGGAGCTTTCATCAGTTCCTGGAAATAGTCATCGGTGTATTGGAACATCATGTATTGTTCCATGAAATGGTACCAGAAGTGGAAGTTGATCCTTATGAAAAGGAAGGTGCCCACGAAGAACAGTGCCAGCAGACAAATATCGTTATAGAGTCGTTTCATTACCGTCATTCATTTCTTGAAGCCGTAAAGATAAAGATTATCCCATTTTCGTCAAAGAAAAAAAGGAGAGATGAACGTAGTAATTCGTTGATAAAGGGGGAAACAATCCCCAAAAACATGTACATATCGTATTTTAAGAACATAGTCCCAAATTCATAAGTCTGTAATGCAATAAATCAGAGGTTTGTATTTTTTCTTGCATGGCGCAGCCTTGCATCTATCTGTAGAAATGCGCCATGTGGCATCTCCTAAATCTGATGGATATGTTTGCTCATAAACCATATTTCAAGAACATAATCTTAGATCCATAGGATTAAACACTACAAATCAAATATTTATATTTCTCTTTCTTGCATGGCGCAGCCTTGCATCTATCTGTAGAAATGCATCACGCCCATCAAATCTGGCATGGCGCAGCCTTGCCACCCTTTGCCTCAATGGTTATTCTACCGGTTTAAAAAGGTATTTATCTTCGTAAATGACATCAAAATGGTCTAATGTCTTCTTATATTCATCAAGAAAAGATTGTTTAGAATGATGTTTCTCTTGATGATTAATATAATTAGCTACGGCTTGGATCTGCGATCTGCTGTATGAAAATACGCCATAACCTCTTTGCCATGAGAACCTTCCAAAAACGAATTTCTGATTATTAATCCATGAAGCAGAATCTCGTTTGACTTCTCTCACTAACTCTGGAATAGATTGAACGATATTGTATCCAATAAAAAGGTGAATATGATCGGGCATGCCACCGATGGCTAAGAGTTTGTGTCCATTGTTTTGAACAATGGATGTTATATATTTATACAATTGTGTTTCCCATTCATGAGAAATTAAAGAATATCTGCCTTGAACGGCAAATACTAGATGGCAATACATCTGCGAAAAAGTATCTGACATAACCATAAGAGATAGGGGAAAATTTGAGAATGACAAAAAATTCATAATCAAGGTCCTAATCTATAAGGACAAAGATATGCATAATTCTCTATTCCACAAACGTTTTCGTCGCAACGAGGTGGCAAGGCTGCGCCATGCCAATTTCTATGTTGGGATTTTCAATGCTACAGATAGTCGCAAGGCTGCGCCATGCGGTTTTATCCTAAATCTGATGGATATGTTTGCTCATAAACCATATACATCTAATTTCAAGAGCATAGTCTTAGATTCATATGTTTATAGCGCTACAAATCAAATATTTATATTTCTCTTTTTTGCATGGCGCAGCCTTGCATCTATCTGTAGAAATGCGCCATGCGGTTTTCCCTAATCTGATGGGATTCTTTGTTCGTATTTTTATGCAGGAATTTGTTCTCCTCTATTCATATATGCTTCTTAATTCACTTGCTTACAACGTTCTTTCTGCACATTGAACTCATTCTCATATTTTCTTCCTATCTTTGCGGAGATATATCAACATCAAAGATGAATGATTGAGCTAATCAATAACTTCAAAAAGTCTCATCCCGAAGGAGCTTCGAAATGCGGAACGGTTATCAACAAGGTTAAAACCTGGTGGCACAACGGTCGCAAATACTATCGCGAATCTCCATGGTATCGCAAGACGATCATCGTCATTGTTTCCATATTCGTCGGGTTCATCGTCCTTTTAGGACTTGTGGACATGAATTTCCTTTGGATGTTCGGCAAATCACCCGGTCTGTCGGCTGTACGTGATCCTCATCAGGCTCAGGCTTCAATGATCTACAGTGCTGACGGCAAACTCATCGGTAAATACTTCCGCGAAAACCGTACGCCTGTCACCTACGAAGAGATCTCTCCGATTCTGATTAAATCGCTGATCGTAACAGAAGACGAACGCTTCTATCAGCATTTCGGCATCGACCTGAAAGGCGTCTTTGCTGCCATGAAAGATATGACGCACGGCAATGCCCGCGGCGCCAGCACCATCACACAGCAGCTGGTGAAGAACCTGTTCAAGATCCGTTCGCAGTATTCCACCGGACTTCTCGGTTATATTCCCGGCGTTCGTCTGGCCATCATGAAAGCCAAGGAATGGATCCTCGCGGTGAAGATTGAATGTGCCTATTCGAAAAAGGACATTCTTACCATGTATTTCAACACCGTCGATTTCGGTAGCAATGCGTATGGCATCAAAACGGCCTGCAAGACCTACTTCCGAACGACACCTTCCCGAATATCCATCGAACAGGCTGCTACGCTGGTCGGTCTGCTGAAAGCAACCACCTATTACAATCCTCGGATCAATCCGAAGAACAGCACACGTCGTCGTAACGTCGTACTGGAGAATCTGATGACGCATCATATCATCACACGCGCCGACTACGATTCTCTGAAAACGCTGCCAATGGTGCTGCAATACGAAGTGGAAAACAACTACGGCGGCTATGCTCTGTATTTCCGCGAAGCCGTTGCCAATTCGCTCGAGAGCTGGTGCAAGAAAAACGACGTGGATCTCTATTCAGACGGTCTGAAGATTTATACTACGCTGGATACGCGTCTGCAAGCGTATGCTGAATATGCCGTGGATAAACAGATGCGCAGGATTCAGAGGAATTTCAACGAACACTGGCGTGGACAAAACCCTTGGAAAGATGAGAAGGGAGAAGATATTCCGAACTTCATCGAAGATCTGGCGAAACGCACCAACACGTATAAACAGCTGATGCAGCGTTATCCCAATCGTCCCGATTCCGTGGATTATTTCCTGAATCTGCCTCATCGGCTCAAAGTATTCGATTACGATTTAGGTCTCAAAGATACGACCTTCAGCACAATGGATTCCATCCGTTATATGGAACGCTTCATGCACTGCGGCTTCATCGCTATGGATCCGCACTCGGGCGAAGTGAAAGCTTGGGTCGGCGACATCAATTTCAACTCTTGGAAATACGACAAGGTGCTGTCGAAACGTCAGCCTGGTTCTACGTTCAAGCTCTTCGTCTATTCGGAAGCCATGAATCAGGGATTGTCTCCTTGTGAAGCACGCCGCGACGAACCGATCCAATGGGAAGTCATGGAAAAAGGACAACCCAAGCTGTGGATCCCGCGTAATGCCAATGGATATTGCACGTACGACTCCATGACGTTGAAAGCGGCCTTCGCACAATCCTGCAATACGATTGCGGTGCAAGTAGCCAAACAGATCGGCATCCATAATATTGCCATGACGGCAAGAGCCATGGGAATCAAGACGCCTCTGGAGGAAGAACCGGCGTTGAGCTTGGGTTCATCCGATGTCTCATTGGAAGAACTGGTCAATGCCTACTCGACCGTTGTGAACGAAGGCAAACGTCATGACCCTATTCTCGTCACGAAGATCGTCGATAAAGATGGCAAAGTCATCTATAGAAGCGAACAAGAACAGGTGCAAGCCATTCCGTATGAAACGGCATTCCTCATGACGGAGATGCTGAAAGGCGGTATGACAGAACGTGGCGGTACGAGCCAAGCTCTCTGGGCCTTCAAACTCTTCGACTACGACACGGAGTTCGGTGGAAAGACGGGTACTTCGTCGCACCATTCCGATGCGTGGTATGTTGGCACGACGCCGAACCTTATCGCAGGTGCTTGGGTTGGCGGCGAACATCGAAGCATTCACTTCCGAACGGGAGAATTGGGGCAAGGCAGTCGAACGGCATTGCCGATCTACGCCTACTTCATGGAAAAAGTACTCGCCGATCCTGCATTCATGCAATATCGAGGCAAATTCCCGCTAACGCCGAAAGTCCCGATCGAGCGTCCGTATGATTGCAATAAATATTATCCGCATCACGCTCATGAAGATGATTCGCTCTTCCTCGATGATGATACGGCGATGATTGACGACGATTTCATCACGCATCCGTTCAAGGAGGATGAGAACACCGAAGGAGAATAATTATTTCAAATCACTATCATAGTATGGAGGATGTGTCACAACCAAAGGCACATCCTCTTTTTTGTTTGAAAAGAAATGTTTTAACCGTGGTTAAAAATTCATTTCACTACTGTATCGTCATCGTTCATCTAGTATGAAAAAATATTTCAACCATGGTTAAAAATTATTCGGACTATGGTGCCAAGAAATTTTAACCAGGGTCAAAACAATTTTCAACCTTGGTTAAAACATTTTTCTCTCGTGTGATATGAAATCCTTTCCGTAAGAAGTCAGAAAATGACAAATAATGATTACCTTCGCTCATGTTAATCAACGTCATACTATCAA
>CAZIVE010000072.1:0-2374 GCA_964542435.1 uncultured Parabacteroides sp. | reverse complement strand
GAAAATGACAAATAATGATTACCTTCGCTCATGTTAATCAACGTCATACTATCAATCATGAAAAGATATTTCTTCACAACCCTTTTCCTTGCTGCCATTACTTTGAGCACAAGTGCAAAAGTAAAGCTGCCACAACTGATCAGCGACAACATGGTGCTTCAGCAGGAAGCCGACGTATGTCTTTGGGGCGAAGCAACTCCATCCAGTACCATCACGATCAAAGCCGGTTGGACAAACCGAAGTGTGGAAACGAAAGCCGATGCCAACGGCTGTTGGAAAACGACTGTTGCCACACCAAGCGCCAGCTTCCGCGCCTATGATCTTTCCATCAACGACGGCGAAGAGGTACTGATTCACAATGTACTGATCGGCGAAGTTTGGTTCTGCTCGGGACAATCCAATATGGAAATGCCGATTGCAGGATTCGGGAACTGTCCGATCAAAGACTCCAACAATATCATTGCCGACGGCTCCAATCATGCCGCCATCCACATGGCTACGATTGAAAAGAAATCGGCTCTCACACCGCAGGAATATGCCAACGGCAAATGGAAAGTGAGCAGTCCGGAGAACGTCCCGGGATTCAGTGCCACAGCCTACAACTATGCCTTGGCTCTACAGCGCACGCTGCAAGTGCCGATTGGTATCATCAACTGTTCGTGGGGAGGATCGCGAGTAGAAGGCTGGCTGCCGAAGGAGATCCTGCAGACCTACAAAGACGAAGATCTGAGCAAAGCCGGCAGCAAAGAGGGCATCCAATATATGCAGCCGATGATCATGTACAACGGCATGCTGTATGCCTGCATCCATTATACGATCAAAGGTTTCGCGTGGTATCAAGGCTGCAGCAATGTGGATACTTACAAAACCTACGCTGACCGACTGGCCACGATGGTCAAACATTGGCGTTCGCTTTGGGGACAAGGCGACATTCCTTTCTATTACGTTGAGATCGCGCCCTTCAGCTACGGCGATCCGGCAAAGACGAAAGGTGCCATGCTGAGAGAACAACAGTACAAGGCTTTGGCTTTGATTCCGAACAGCGGCATGATCTCGACAAACGATCTCGTGCAGCCGTACGAAGTGAATCAGATTCATCCCTGCGACAAGAAAGATGTAGGCGAACGCCTTGCTTATCAGGCCCTCAATAAGACCTATGGTTTTACGTCAATCAAAGCAGACGGTCCGATGTTCAAGGAGATGAAGGTCGAAGGCAACAAAGCCTGCATCACCTTCACGAATGCCGACGAAGGATTTAGTCCGTGGGATGGAATCACAGGCTTCGAAGTGGCAGGTGCCGATAAGGTGTTCAAAGCAGCGAAGGCGGTAGTCAATACAGGAAAGAACAGAATAGAAGTCACGTCAGACGAAGTATCTCAACCGGTAGCTGTACGTTACTGTTTCCGGAATTTCCAGATAGGGAATCTGAAAAACAATCGCAATCTTCCGACTGTACCTTTCCGCACAGACAATTGGGACGAATAATATAAATGTAAAGCATACGATATGTTAACCATAGGAATAGCTGGCGGCACAGGTTCGGGCAAGACAACCGTCGTAAAGAAAATCATGGAAAGCCTTCCCGAAGGCGAAGTAGTACTTCTTCCTCAAGACTCCTATTATAAAGACAGCAGCCATGTGCCGGTGGAAGAACGCCAGAACATCAACTTCGATCATCCCGATGCGTACGACTGGCCTTTGCTCATTAAACAGATCAAAGCGCTGAAAGCGGGACATTCTGTCGAACAGCCCGTCTATTCCTACATCACCTGCACGCGTCAGAAGGAGACGATCCACATCGAACCGCGCGAAGTGATCATCATTGAAGGAATCCTCGCGCTCTGCGATCCACAACTCAGAGCACAGATGGATCTCAAGGTATTCGTGGATGCCGATTCCGACGACCGCCTGATTCGTGTCATCCAACGCGATGTCCTGGAACGCAACCGTACGGCCGAAGCCGTGATGGAGCGTTACACTCGTGTCCTGAAACCGATGCACCTTCAGTTCATCGAGCCTAGCAAACGCTACGCGGACATCATCATTCCCGAAGGTGGCAACAATGCCGTGGCCATCAATCTGCTGAGAATGTATATCGAGAAGCACCTTCACCCGCAGAAATAAGTAAGAAGAACACCGTTCTGTTTTTCTTTTTGGTTTTCCCGATCCTCCTGTTTGCAAAGACGAATAGGAGGTTTTTTATCTCCTTTCATGGCGTTTTTCATTTTCCAAATTTCCAGTAGTCCGAACTTCCAGCGCTTAATTTTTGAGGGTCTTTTCTTTTATGTGAAACCCTTCGTTTCTTTTTTTATCATGAACTTCCAAATTTCCAGTAGTCCGAACTTCCAGCGCTTAATTTTTGAGGGTCTTTTCT
>CAZIVE010000071.1:0-13937 GCA_964542435.1 uncultured Parabacteroides sp. | reverse complement strand
TTTTTATGTACAATCTGCTGTGCCATGCGGTTTTATGCAAAGATTTTATATCCCCCTTTTCTTTCAGGCCGTCAGGTCTGAATCTATCGGTAGAAACGCGACCATCCTCACAAAAGCTGCTCCCCTAAATTAGGGGAGCTGGCACAGCGCAGCTGTGACTGAGGAGTATTTTACAGTATGCGGCCAAGGGCCAAGGGCCAAGGTCGTTTTATTCCGCCGTTAGGAAAGAGCCTAAAAATCTTTCTCTTCTCACATCCCTTTCATCTCATCCTAACCTGGGGAATGAAGGTGGCTCCACAAAAACAGACCTTTTTGGGGGAAAATTGCCTTGAAAAACCGTTTGTGTTGTATTAACACGCATTGGACGATAGAATGACAAAATTGTCCAATATAATGACAAAAAAGTCCAAAAAATTTTATTAATCATTTGATTTACAATGTTATTCCTATGAATGATACATTTAACGGATTTGGACTTTCTTTTCATGATTTTGCATCGTAGTTGTATATAAAAAGGTTATTTTACACTTATTTTGCCAACGTTGATTAACCTTAAGTGGACAATCAAGAGGTGTATCATTTATCTAATATCTAATATATATCATCAAACATGGATGCAAAAACTAACAGTGGAAAGTACTACAGACCTTTATTGGCTGCATGTATTTTGTTAAGTGTCGGAGCTGGCGGATCACAATCTGCAGCTGCGAAGTCAGCACCTGGAAATGATGTTGCTGCTGTAACCCAGCAAAAGAATGTCATTACCGGAGTTGTGAAAGATCAGAATGGTGAACCTTTACCTGGCGTCAATGTCATTGAGAAAGGAACAACCAATGGTACGATGAGTGACGTAAATGGACATTATTCCTTAAATGTCGCAAGTGGTCGTTCCATAATCCAGTTCTCTTATGTAGGTTTCCGTTCACAGGAAGTGACTGTCGGAGCACAGAAGATCGTTTCGGTCAATATGTCGGAAGACTCACAGTTGATGGACGAAGTCGTTGTCATCGGTTATGGTACGCAGAAGAAAGGTGATGTCACCAGTTCTATCGCCAATGTCAAGAGTGAAAGCTTCGTAAAAGGTGCCGTACAGGATGCCGGTCAGTTGGTACAAGGTAAGGTTGCCGGTTTGAACGTTACCATGCCTAGTGGTGACCCGACGGCCAGTACACAGATTATGCTTCGTGGTATTTCATCATTCAAAGGCGGCACGACGCCGTTGATCCTTGTGGATGGTGTTCCCGGAAGTTTGACCACCGTCGCTCCGGAAGACATCGAATCGATCGACGTTTTGAAGGATGGTTCTGCAACCGCTATTTATGGTACTCGTGGTACCAACGGTGTCATCATCATCACGACCAAGACCAGTCAGAAGGAGATGCCTCCTACGATCGACTACTCCGGTTATGTTTCTGCTTCCACTACGTTGAAGACACCTGATTTCATGACAGCCAAACAGCTTCGTCAGAAATGGGCTGAAGGTTACACCTTCTCCGGTGCCGACTACCAGGACTTCGGTTCTGATACCGACTGGCTGGGCGAAATCACCCGCACAGGTATCAGCCACGTACATAATCTTTCCATCCGCGGCGGCAGCAAGCAGACCAATTACACGGCCAGCGTCAACTACCGTAAGAATCAAGGTACATTCATCAAGTCTGATGACGAACGTATGACCGGTCGTTTCGATATCAACCAGTCGATGTTTGATGACAAACTGACATTGAATGCATCCGGAATCGTAGGTGAGGAGAACCATCCGAACAGTTTCAATACGTATGCCTATCGTGAAGCTTTGATCCACAACCCAACGGAACCGATCAAGAACGAAGACGGCACTTGGTTTGAACGTGATATCTATTTCTATGATAACCCTGTTGCATACATCCGTGAGACATTGGGCGACGCCACAAACAAAGACATCCGTTTCACCGGCGGCGCAACCTTCCGTCCGATCAAGGATTTGACGTTGAAAGCTTCTTTCACGCACAAGAGTGAATCCAGTATCAGCGGTTACTATCAGACACACAACCACGTATCTACTACAAAGAACGGATACAACGGTTATGCTTACCGTTATACAAGCGAATATAAAGGTAACCTCGGTGAGTTGACCGCCAACTATGTAAAGAGCTTTGGCAAACACAATATCAACGGCTTGGTTGGTTACAACTACGAGAACAATACATGGCAGAATTTCGACGAGATGAACTACAAATTCCCGACCGACGGTTATTCCTATAATAAGATGGAAGCCGGTCAGGCACTGCAGGAAGGTAACGCAAGCATGTCCAGCTACAAGTCATCAGATGCCCTGATCGGTATCTTCGGTCGTGTCAGCTACAACTACGATGATCGTTATCTGTTGATGGTCAGTGTACGTCACGAAGGTTCTTCCAAGTTTGGTGCAGATCACAAGTGGGGTACTTTCCCAGGCGTATCTGTTGGTTGGAGAATCAACAACGAATCATTCATGAAGAAGTACACATGGTTGGATAACTTGAAGCTGCGTGCCGGTTTCGGTATCACAGGTATCAACGTTGCCAGTCCTTATACTTCATTGGCCAGCTTGAACTATTCCGGTGCCTTCCTTTATAACGGTTCTTGGGTTAAGGAGTTGAACTCCGTACGTAATGCCAACCCGGATCTTCGTTGGGAGAAAAAGAACGAGTTCAACTTCGGTTTGGATTGGGGCGTATTCGGTGACCGCTTAGGTGGATCTATCGATTACTACATCCGTGAGACACACGATGCTCTTTGGGATTATAACGTTCCTGTTCCTCCGTATCAGTACAGCTCTATCCTTGCCAATGTAGGTAAGTTGCGTAACAGCGGTCTTGAGGTACTCGTTCGCGCCGTGCCTGTCAAGACAAAGGATCTGGTTTGGAGTTCCAACGCTTCCTTCTCAACGAACCGCAACAAACTGCTCTCTATCCAGAATGATAAATTCCAGATGACCAACGACTGGTTCTATACCGGTTACACGGGCGAACCTGTTCAGACCACAACACATATTGTAAAGGTTGGTCAGCCAATCGGTACACTTTGGGGACTGAAATCCGTTGACATCTCAGACGATGGTCTTTGGATCGTTGAAAGCAAGCCGGATGCCAATGGCGTTCGCCAGCACATTCTCGCAGGTGATGCAACCAGTGAAGACTGGCAGAAGCTGGGCAATGGTATTCCTAAGTATTATGTAAACTGGAATAACACGGTAAGTTATAAGGGATTTGACCTGAGCGTCAACATGCGTGGTGCCTTCGCTTATCAGATCCTGAACTTCCAGCGTATGTTCTACGAGACAGCCAAGCCAAGTATCAACTACAACCGCTTGAACTCTTCTTTCAAGAAGATCTACGGAAAGAGCGTACTGTTGGATGACCAGCGTTACGTCAGCTACTATGTAGAAGACGGTGATTATTGGAAGATCGACAATGTCACATTAGGTTACACATTCAACCTGAAGGGACAGAACGTCATCAAGAACCTTCGTATCTACGGTTCTGTTCTGAACCTTGCAACCATCACCGGTTACAAAGGTCTGGATCCTGAAATCGCTACTTCTTCTTCTGATTATGGTGTTCTGGATGCAGGTATCGACCATCGTGATAAATATCCGACCGTCCGCACCTATACATTCGGTATGAACTTAACATTCTGATAACTTTAAATGAAAATAGTCATGAAAATATATAAATATGGAATTTATGCAGCCTGCTTAGGTTCATTACTGACTTTAGGCGGATGCTTAAACCTGGATGAGACTCCTTATTCCGAAATTACAGAAGAGTCTTATGTTCCGACGGAAGCCGATGCTGTTTCTTTATTGGCAACAGCTTATTCTCCTCTCCGCTATATCATGGACTGGCAAGGTCTGTTCGATCTGGAAGAGGAACCGGGTGATGTCATCGTCACTCCAGTTCGTCCCAATGGTTGGGATGATGGCGGTACGTATCGTCGTATGCACCTGCATACATGGGACGACCGTGAATGGCAGCCTCAAAACACCTACGAACATTGCTTCACAGGTATCAATAATGTAAACAAGGTCCTGAAGAAAGCTGACGAAGGCTTCTTCCCTGACAAAATCAAGACCGGTGTCGTAGCTGAGCTGCGTGCCGTACGTGCCTTGTGGTATTCTATCCTTTGCGATAACTTCGGTAATGTGCCGATCGTAACTACATTCTCCGCTGATATTCCTACTCAGTCAACCCGTCAACAGGTTTATGATTTCGTAGTCAGCGAACTGAATGCTGCCATTCCGGATCTGGAATCGGATGTCAACACTTCTACTTACGGTCGTCTGACGCAGTGGGGCGCTCGTTGCCTTCTGGCTCGTATGTATCTGAATGCAGAAGTTTACACCGGTACTCCTCATTGGAAGGAAGCTTTGGATCAGTGCAACCTGATCATCAATTCCGGCAAGTATTCTTTGGCAAGCAGCTATCTGGATATCTTCAAGACCGACAACTCCAGTTGTCCGGAGATCATCTTCGCCGTTCCTTATGACGAAGTTTACAACTCAGGTTCTGAAGCTTTCGGCGCTCACATGAAGTTCCTCGATTCACAGCATCGTCTGGTATTCAAGATGCAGTCAACACCTTGGAACGGTAGTGCAGCCAATCCTCAGTTCATCAACAGCTATGATCCTGCTGACAAACGTATGAAACAATCCTGGTTGCAGGGTGATCAGATCAACGCTACGACAGGTGCTGTTCAGTTCACACTGACGAACAAGATCCCGAGCATGTACAAATCCGATTATCATGATGGTTATCGTATTGGTAAATATGAGATCAAGGTGGGCGCTAAATCCCGCTTGAGCAATGACTTCCCATACTTCCGCTATGCAGAGGTTCTGTTGATGAAGGCTGAATGTCTGATGCGTCTGGGTCAGGACGAACAGGTTGCTGCTGACTTGGTTTCTCAGGTTCGCGCCCGTTCATTCGACGATCCTGCCAAAGCTAAGGTTACGATTGCCGACTTGAAGGCTGACAGTAAGATCAAATACGGTATTCTCGATGAGAATGGCAACGTATCGGATCCGGGCAATCAGACTCCGGTTAAGTTTGGCGGAATCTATGACGAATACGGATGGGAAATGTGCGCTGAGGCTTATCGCCGTACCGAGATGATCCGTTTCGGAACGTACAGCACCAAGAGCTGGTTCAACCATCAGCCGATCACCGACGGTCACACTCAGTTGTTCCCGATTGCCTATACAATCTTGAACACGAACTCTAATCTGAAACAGAATCCGGGATATTAATCCCTTCTGTTGATCCATACAAACAACGTGGGGGCGGAAAAGCTCCGTCTCCACGTTCCTTTTCTTCTTTCGGGCGATGACAATCTGTTTTTCGATCGCTCTTTTTTCAAATTCATTCATCACAGATGTAACTCTCAGGGTCTGTTACGATTGGCTCCTGAAACGTTACATTCGAGAAATCTTAAAACCATGTTGAAACAACTGACAATGGCTTCTGTATTCGCTATCGGACTCGTATCCTGTGGAACGGTATCCGAACAGTACACATCCGACAAACCTATCGAAGAGGTGCCTTTCACGGAGGTTCATATCACGGACAACTTCTGGGCTCCGCGTATTGAAACCAACCGCACAGTATCGATTCCTTCGGCTTTCCATCAGTGCGAGATCAATGGTCGTTTCGACAATTTTGCTTTGGCGGGTGGCTTGATCAAAGGAGAACACAAAGGTGATTTTCCCTTTGACGACACCGATCCTTACAAGATCATTGAAGGTGCAAGCTATTCTTTAGCCGTAAAATACAATCCCCAGCTCGATGCTTATCTCGACAGCGTCATTACCTTGATCGCTGCGGCTCAGGAACCGGACGGTTATCTGACCACCTGCGTCACCAACAAGTGCACGCGGCTCTATCGTTGGTGGGGAACACATAAGTGGGAAAAAATAAACAGTCACGAACTGTACAATAGCGGCCACTTGTATGAAGCAGCTGTAGCTCATTACCAGGCTACAGGCAAACGCTCGCTTCTGAACGTGGCCATAAAAAATGCAGATTTGGTCTGCAAGACGTTTGGACCAAACGAAGGACAGATTCATCGTCCGAGCGGTCATCCCATCGTTGAGATGGCTCTCTGCAAACTCTACAAAGTCACAGGAGATCAGAAGTATCTCAAAATGGCCCGTTACTTCGTCGAAGAGACAGGACGAGGCACCGACGGCCACAAGCTGAGCGAGTACAGCCAGGATCACAAGCCCATTCTCCAGCAGGATGAGATTGTGGGCCACGCTGTCCGCGCCGGCTATCTCTATTCAGGCGTGGCCGACGTAGCTGCTCTGATGCACGACACGGCGTATTTCCATGCCTTGGAACGTATTTGGAATAATATGGCAACGAAGAAGCTATATATCACCGGAGGTATCGGTTCCCGCGCGCAAGGCGAGGGCTTCGGCCCCAATTACGAATTGCATAACCAGTCTGCTTATGCGGAGACCTGTGCTGCGATAGCCAACGTCTTCTGGAACTATCGTATGTTCCTTGCGACCGGCGATGCTAAATATATAGATGTATTGGAACGTGCCTTGTACAATGGCGTTATCTCCGGTGTTTCTTTGAGCGGTGACAAATTCTTCTACGATAATCCGCTGGAGTCTTCCGGTCAGCACGAACGGGCCCGTTGGTTCGGTTGCGCCTGCTGTCCCGGCAACATCACGCGTTTCATGGCTTCCGTGCCGAAATACATGTATGCCACACAGGAGAACAGCGTCTTTGTCAATCTCTATATCGGAAGCCGAGGCAAGGTTTCGGTGGAAGGCGACTCGGTGAACCTGGTTCAGGAGACCGATTATCCGTGGAGCGGTAAGGTCAAGCTGAATGTCAATCCGGCGCAGGCGAAGAAGTTCGCTGTCAAACTCCGTATTCCCGGTTGGGCAGGAGAGGAGCCGATTCCAAGCAGCGATCTCTATTCGTTCACCAAACAGCTCAGCAGCAAGACGGTCGTGAAGGTCAACGGCAAGAAGGTGGCTCTGAACACTTCATTGGGTTATCTGACGCTGAACCGTGAATGGAAGAAGGGCGACGTCGTCGAGATCTCTTTCCCGATGGATGTCAGAAGAGTGAAAGCCAACGAGCATGTACGTGCCGATCGCGGATTGCTTTCCTTCGAACGCGGTCCGGTGATGTATTGCATGGAAGGTGCCGACATGGCCGACGGTCATGTCTTCAACAAATATATTCCCGAATCGGCTTCGTTCAAGGCCACCTATCTTAAGGACAAGCTGAACGGCATCATGGAACTGGAGAGCACGGCGAAGGAGATCAGTCGTACGGCCAACGGCGCAGTCAGCGAACGCGAAGTGCCGGTCAAGCTGATTCCCTATTCTACGTGGTGCAACCGCGGAGCATATGAGATGGCTGTCTGGATTCCTCAGTCGGCACAGTATGCACGCGCCATTCCTGCATCGACCATCGCATCGAGAGCCAAATGCTACGCTGTGGTGAATGCACCGATTCAGAAAGACGGTATTCCGATCGAACGTCGGGAAGAATGTTATGGCGTCAACGACCAGTGGAATCCGCAAAGCTCGGATGATATGAGCAAGCCGTATTGGTATTTCTGGTTGCAGCAGGGTATGAAGGAGACGTTGGAATACGCTTTCGACAAACCCGAACAGGTGAAGAACGTGGAGGTTTACTGGCTGGACTTCGACCATTACGACGGCAACTTCCGTGTTCCGGAAAGCTGGAAAGTACAATACAAGGCAGGCGACGCCTGGAAGGATGTTGAGGCAAAGTCGCCCTATCTCTGCAAGAAGGATTGCTACAACACGGTAGATTTTACGCCGGTGACCACTTCAGGACTGAGGCTCGTGATACAGCTTCAGAAGAACGAGTCGGGCGGCGTCATTGAATGGATAGTCAATTAATTAGCATCATATAATACACTTTATTTGATTGAATATGAATATGGCGAGATGCAGGTTTGGTGTGAATCATGGCCTGCATTTCTTTCTTTAAAACGAACTAAATTTTATGAACATGAAAAAGATATATGCTTTGCTGGCTGTTTTATGCCTGAGTCTGGTTCCTTCCCTGCTCTCTGCACAGGAATCTTATAAAGTGACGTCGGTTCCGCCGGAACTGCATTTCGATTCCTATTATACGAAGTATGTCGATGCGGGCGGATTTCCGGTCGTCGCCTCTTCCAAAGTGCGTGACGAAGCGCTCATCAAGGCTGCCCAGATTGTGGGTGGCATGCTGGTCAAGTCGCCCGATATCGCTGCTTACATGAAGTCGAAGGGATGCAAGGTGATGATCATCGGCGAGAACGAAGAGACGCTCGACCTTCCGGAATACCGTTGGTTGGGAAAGACAGAGAAGGACCGTGTCTTCTGGAACAAACGGGCCCGCGGCTTCGGCGGCGCTCCTGAAGATTCGCTCAGTTCGAGCTGTGGCGAGGAGAATCTGATCTGCCTGCCGAGCGATCGCTATGTGGGCGAGAATATCCTCGTGCATGAATTTTCGCATATCGTCCATCTGGTCGGCATCGTCGGCCTGCACCCCGAGTTCAACGACGAACTGCAGAAGCTCTACGACCATGCGAAAGCTACAGGACTTTGGGCAAAAACGTATGCGTTGGAAAACAAGGAGGAATATTTCGCTGAGACCGTGCAGTCGTTCTTCAACTGCAATCGCTGGTCGGCTGAGCCTAACGGCGTGCATAATTCCATCAACCGCCGCGAGAAACTGAAGCAGTACGATCCGGAAATGTACAAGCTGCTGGCACGTTTCTTCCCCGAAGATGCCAATTTGCCGTTGTGCAATGTGATCCACGAATAGTATTATTTTCTATATTTGCTATATCCTAAACACATACCGATATGAGACAATACATCTTGGCAGCGTTGGCTGCAATGAGTCTGCTGGCTTCGGCGCAGACGAAGGATTACGGTTATCCCATCACTCCGGTGCCGTTCACCAGTGTCAAGGTGACAGGCGACTTTTGGAGCCAGAGACTGAAGGCGAGTCGTGATGTCACCATCCCTTTGGCTTTCAGCAAATGCGAGGAGACGGGACGTTATGATAACTTTGTCAAGGCTGCTCATCCCAGCGATACGAACAAAGTGCCCGGTTATCCTTTCGACGATACCGATGTCTATAAGACCATCGAAGGTGCTGCCTATTCCATCCAGACATTCCCCAACAAGAAACTGGAGCATTACATCGACAGCGTGATCGTTCTCATGGGCAAGGCTCAGGAAGCGGACGGTTATCTCTATACGGCTCGCACGATGAATCCGAAGCATCCGCACGAATGGTCCGGAACGCAGCGTTTCGAGAAGGTGGAAGATCTGAGCCATGAGTTCTACAACCTCGGTCACATGATCGAAGGTGCCGTCGCCTATTATCAGGCAACGGGAAAGCGGGCTTACCTCGACATCGCCATCCGTTATGCAGACTGCGTGGATCGTGCCATCGGCGACGGACCGAATCAGGTGGTTCGCGTGCCGGGACATCAGATTGCAGAGATGGCGCTTTGCAAACTGTATCTGGTGACGGGAGAGAAGCGTTATCTCAATCTCGCGAAGTTCTTCCTCGACAAACGCGGCAATACCGAACATAAGGATGCCTACAACCAGTCGCATCTGCCGGTGCTCCAGCAGACGGAAGCTGTGGGTCATGCCGTTCGTGCCGGATATATGTATTCCGGCATGGCTGACGTAGCTGCTCTGACGGGCGACACGGGTTATGTGCATGCCATCGACCGCATCTGGGAGAATGTAGTGGGGAAGAAGCTCTACATCACCGGCGGCATCGGTGCTACCAACGACGGCGAAGCTTTCGGCAAGAACTATGAGCTGCCCAATATGTCGGCTTACTGCGAGACCTGCGCTGCCATTGCCAATGTGTTCTGGAACTATCGTCTTTTCCTGCTTCACGGCGATTCGAAATATTTCGATGTCCTGGAGCGTACCTTATACAACGGACTGATCTCAGGCGTTTCGCTCGACGGCGGTTCGTTCTTCTATCCCAATCCGTTGGAATCCATCGGACAGCATCACCGTCAGCCGTGGTTCGGTTGCGCCTGCTGTCCTTCCAACATCTGCCGTTTCATTCCTTCGCTGCCGGGTTATATCTATGCTGTGAAAGAGGATGCCGTTTATGTCAATCTCTTTATGGGCAATACGTCCAACCTCACGGTGAAGGGCAAGAAGGTCGTCCTGAAGCAGACCACCGATTATCCGTGGAACGGCGATATCCGCATCGACGTCACGCCGGCCGGAAAGCAGTCGTTCGCCTTGAAAGTACGTGTTCCGGGTTGGTGCCGCGGCGAAGTGGTGCCGAGCGATCTCTACCGCTATTCCGATCGGAAGGATCTGAACTATTCTGTTTCGGTCAACGGTCAGAAGGTCAGCGGCGAACTGGTGGACGGTTATTTCGTTGTCAGCCGCAGCTGGAAGAAGGGCGATGTGGTTCAGGTGCATTTCGATATGGAACCGCGTACCGTCGTGGCCAATGCGAATGTGGAAGCCGATCGCGGACGTATCTCCGTGGAACGCGGACCGCTGGTTTACTGTGCCGAATGGCCCGACAACAATTTCGACGTGCTCAGTGTCATCGTCAATCAGAAGCCGAAGTTCTCGGTTGAGAACAAGCCGGAGCTGCTGAACGGAATCACCGAGATCAAGACCGACGCGCAGGCATTGAGCTATGGCGAAGACGGCAAGCTCGCCGCCAAAGATGTGACGCTGACGCTCATTCCGTATTATGCATGGTGTCATCGCGGTTCCGGAAAGATGGAGGTCTGGCTGCCTCAGGAAGCCAGTGCCGTCAAGCCGTCGAAGCCTGCCACGCTGACGACCACCGCCAAGATCACAGGTTCGCTGACCGAACGCTCTTTTTCACCCATCAACGATGGACTGGTGCCCGTCGTCCTGAACGACAACTCCATTCCTTATTACCACTGGTGGCCGAAACTCGGCACCACGGAATGGCTCTCGTATGAATTTTCCGAACCGCGCACGATCTCTCTTTCCACCGTCTATTGGTACGACGACAATCCTTGGGGCGACTGCCGTGTTCCGGATTCATGGAAACTGTATTATAAAGACGATGCCGGCAACTGGCAGCCTGTTGTGAATCCTTCGGGTTACGGGACGAAACAGCTCGTGCCCAACGAGGTGAAGTTCCTGCCGGTGACCACACGCGCCATCAAGCTCGAAGTCGTGCAGCCGAAGGAGAAATCCAGCGGATTGTATGAATGGAGTGTAGAATAAGTTTCGACTGTTTATATAAGATGAAGATAATGAAGAATTGCATTGCTCCTGTCGTGATCCTTTCCGCACTGATTGCTTGCGGATCCGTACATGCACAGGGAACGGCGGCTGATTACGCCCGTGCCTACGCTCTTCCCACGAAGTATCGGAAGGCTGTGTTTTACAACAATGTCCGTCCTTCCTGGATGCAGGAGACGCATAAGTTCTGGTATGTACGCAATACGCCGGATGGCGAGAAGTATGTGATCGTGGATGCCGACAAGGCCGACCGCGTCGCTATGCCCGACACCATGCAGCAGCGTATCCTGGCTGAACGCAACCGTCCGCGTCCGAAAGAGGAGTATTGGGGAACGACGTTCGACGAGCGCATCGGCGATTCCATTCCTTCGCCCGACGGACAGAAGATCGCCTTCGTCAAAGGCAACAACGTCTATGTGAAATTCAAGGCTACCGGCGTGGAGAAAGCGCTCAGCATGGATGGCTCATTGAACGAGTATTATTCAGCGCATCTCAGCTGGTCGCCCGATTCCAAGAAGGTGGCTACCATGAAGTTCCGCCCGGTGGAGAAGCATTACATCTATTTCGTGGAGTCGTCTCCTGCAGACCAGCTTCAGCCGAAACTGCACCAGCGTGAATATCCGAAAGCCGGCGATGCTCTGCCCACACGGACGCCGGTCATCTTCAATGTCGAAACGGGACAGCAGCTGATTGCCTCCAACGAACTCTTCCCGCATCAGTTCGAGGTTTCCGGACTGGATTGGGCGCCCGACAGCAAAAGCCTGCTCTTCGAATACAACCAGCGCGGCCATCAGGTCTATCGTGTGCTCAGCTTCTCCGCTGAGAACGGCGCCGTGAAGACCATCATCGAGGATACCAGCAACACGTTTGTCAACTACGTCCGCCATTTCCGCCACGACACGGAAGACGGCAAGGAGATCATCTGGATGAGCGAACGCGACAACTACAACCATCTCTATCTCTTCAACCGCGAAACCGGAAAACTGGAGAAGCAGATCACGAAAGGTCCGTGGTATGTACGCCAGGTGATCGACGTGGACGAACCCAGCCGTACGATCTATTTCGCTGCAAGCGGCATGAATAAAGGCGAAGATCCTTACTTCGTACACTATTACCGCATTCATTTCGACGGCAGCGGCCTCGTTGCCCTGACGCCCGAAGTCGGCAATCATGAAGCCTATTTCAGCAGAGACAACAAATTCCTGGTCGATACATGGTCGCAGGTTGACGTAGCTCCCAAAGCCGTGCTCCGCGAATCGAACGCCGGCAAAGTCGTCATGCCGCTCGAAGAGACCGACATCACGCAGCTCCAAGCAGCCGGATGGCGCGCTCCCGAACAGTTCGTCGCCAAAGGTCGCGATGGCAAGACCGATATCTACGGCGTCATCTTCCGCCCGTCCAACTTCGATCCGAACAAGAAATATCCGGTTCTCGAATATGTCTATGCCGGTCCCGGCGATGCTTATACGCCGAAAGACTTCATGCCGATCTGGTGGTATCATCAGACCATCGCTGAACTGGGCTTCATCGTCGTACAGGCCGACGGCATGGGAACTTCCTACCGCGGCAAGGATTACGAGAGCATCATCTATAAGAATCTGAAAGATGCCGGCTTCCCCGACAGAATCGCCTGGATCAAAGCCGCTGCTCAGAAATATCCCTATATGGATATCGACCGCGTCGGAATCTTCGGCGGATCGGCAGGCGGTCAGGAAGCGATGGCAGCCGTCCTGTTCCATCCCGATTTCTACAAAGCGGCCTATGCCGGCTGCGGATGCCACGACAACCGTATGGACAAGATCTGGTGGAACGAACAATGGATGGGATATCCTGTGGATAGCAGCTACGTGGCTTGCAGCAATGTGGAGAATGCCAAGCTGCTCACCCGTCCGCTGATGCTGATGGTGGGCGAGATGGACGATAATGTCGATCCTTCCACGACCTATCAGGTAGTGAATGCCTTGATCAAAGCCGGCAAGAATTTCGACCTGCTCGTCGTTCCCGGCAGCAACCATACGCTGGGCGGACCGTTCGGCGATCACAAACGTTTCGATTTCTTTACGAAGCATCTGCTCGGCGTCGATCCTCCTGCATGGGATCAGATCGATTACGGCACTACGAAATAACCTCTTGTTTTAACTGTATCGAGAATCCACCTGAGACGAGTCAAATCGCTTTGGGTGGATTTTTTTTATGTTCCTATGGAAACCCGCCTTGCCTGCTCTTTCCGTATCGTGGTATGTATTCGATGTAGAGAAGCTGAAAAAAAACAGAAGTGACCGGAGCCTTTAGTGAAGGATAAGAAATCCAACCCAGTACTTCAACCACTTCTTTTGCAAAGGTATAAAATTTTTGTGATAGGCGTTATCGATATATCGCTGACAGATACTTGCGAACGGTTTGAAGGCTAACAACAGTCATCGTCGTGAAAAGCCTCATAAATTGCCTGAATGAGCAATCCAAAGAAGCCTACACCAAGGAGTATTGTAATAATCCAGGCAGCAGCTACAGCGATAACATGTAATAGAAATCCGATGGATTAATACAGCAAAAAAACATACTGTTTTTATCAGTGCTTCTTTGTACAAAGATATTTAATTCGTATGTTTGCGATGTCAGAAATGACTGTCAGAAATGACTATGAGAGTAAGTTCCT
>CAZIVE010000070.1:0-14217 GCA_964542435.1 uncultured Parabacteroides sp. | reverse complement strand
CGCTGATACATCTGAAGACTCAGACGTCCATTGGCAACATAGAACTGGAAGAATGCGTGGCACGGCGGAAGATTCATGTTCTTCAGGTCACCCACATTCCAGGCGCTGACGATGATACGGCGTGAATCCGGATCGTTCTTGATCATGTCCACTGCCTCACTGATCTGATCGATAAAGCCACCTTCGTAATCGGGCCATGAACGCCATTGAAAACCGTAGATATGGCCCAGATTTCCGTCTTTGTCTGCCCATTCGTTCCAAATCCTCACTCCATTGTCCTGAAGATATTTGGCATTTGTGTCTCCCTTTAAAAACCAAAGGAGTTCATATATGATGGATTTCAAGTGTAATTTCTTGGTCGTAAGAAGCGGAAAACCGTCGTCCATGTTGAAGCGCATCTGATGGCCGAAGACGCTGAGCGTGCCTGTTCCGGTACGGTCGTTCTTCTCAACGCCATCGTCAAGGATGTGCTGTAATAAATTCAGATATTGTTTCATCGTGTTGTCGTTCTTTGGTGCGAAGGTAGCACAAATTAAACAGATACCCAAAGTAAACCGGCTCTTTTGCTCGACGCCTCCTTTTATCAAAAGGATGAAATTCTGGTGTGAAAATTTCCGTTCACATTGGATGGCGTTTCCTTTCACATTGAAGAAAAAAGTTTTAACCATGGTTGAAACTTTTTTTAACCGTGGTTAAAACTTTCTGAGACTATAGACCTACAAATTTTTAACCGTGGTTAAAAATTATTTTGATCCGATGGCAGAAAATCCTCTCCTTCATCTATGAATAGTTTTTCAATGCGGCTTCTAATTCCTCTTTTATCTCTTGGGCGAAATGTTTCGGTTCCAGAACGATGACCGCACTTCCCAAGGAGAGAATTTCCTGCATGAAATCGAAGGTCGGAACCAGAAAATAACGGAAGATGGTGAAGTCTTTGTTCTCCTCTTCGACCTCTTGAGTGGCGTGTAGGGGCAGTGTCTTGAGATAGTTGCTCTGTTCATAAGACGCTTTGATGCGGATGGTCTCCGGCTTATCTCTGTTGACAATGATGCCAAAGAAGCGGTCGAACGTCTCTGCCGGATTATATTCTTGAGGATAGACGAAGGATTCTCCAGTCGGATGAAGCTCTTGGATGCGATCCAAGGCATAGATGCGCAAGCTGTCCAAATCCGGAGCATAAGCCAGCAGATACCAACGCTGCTTAAAGATCTTCAGACAATAAGGCTCGATGGAAAAGGTTGCTGATTTGTCGCTATTAAAACTGCGGTAGGTCAAATCCAGTACTTCGCTGTCACGCATGGCGCTGATCAAAGTCTGGAGATATTTCTGCGACGAAGGAATCTTCTCAGTAAGGATTCTCGGACTTAGATTCTTGCTCTCATTCAAGAGGTTGCTCACAGAGATCGTGTCCAGCAGCCACGACCGAATGCCGTGTTTCTCGATCTCTTCGCGCATGTCAATGTAGTAACGATAGCCGTTTTTTCGGTCACATTCGATAATGATGCTGAACATCTCTTCAATTTTGGTCTTCCAGTTGTTGAACGACTTCCGCGCAAGCTCTTCATTATCGCTGAGATAGCATTTCTTCCATTTTTCATTGATCATTTCCAAGCTGATGCCTTCGTCACCGGCTTCATAAATGATGGAAGTTAACCAGACATATTTTTCAAAGACATTTCCTGCCATATCCGTTGCTGCTTTTGATTCAAAGCAAAGATACACATTTCGATCGTCTTCGTTTGTATGTCTCATTCTTTTTATACGGGATGAATCTGGCCGATCTGCGAGGCAATCACAAGAGGCTAAGGAAACATTTCGTCTTTCCATTTAAAAGATGTATCTTTACACCCAATTAGAAACAACCTTTAATTCCTATTATCAATGAAGAAAATCTTATTAGCGGCTGCTGCGATTTGCATGTTGTTATCTTGCAGTAACAAAAAGGCCGAGGAACAGCCTACCGTTTCCGGCTTGCTGAAATCAAACTTCGTAATGACGGAACAGGGAAAACAGACAGGCCTGTTCGTACTGAAGAACAAGAACGGTTTGGAAGCCTGCGTTACGAACTATGGTGGACGTCTCGTCTCTGTAATGGTTCCCGACAAGAATGGTAAGATGACAGATGTCGTCCTGGGTTATGATAGCATCGCAGATTACGTACATTCAACGGGTAACTTCGGCGCTTTGATCGGTCGTTACGGCAACCGTATCGCTCAAGCTAAGTTTACACTCGACGGTGTAGAATACAAACTTCCTGCAAATGACAATGGCCATTGCCTTCACGGAGGACCGCAAGGCTTCTATACACGTATGTGGGATGCTGTGCAGAATGATTCATCCAGCGTTACGTTGACCTATCTTTCCAAAGATGGCGAAGCTGGATTCCCCGGCAATCTGAATGTCAAAGTGACGTATACCTTGACCGATGACAATGCCATCGATATTCAATATGAAGCTACAACCGACAAACCGACGGTCGTCAACCTTACCAACCACAGCTATTTCAACCTTTCCGGTGTTCCCGGTTCGGATGTTCTGGATCAGCAGGTCATGATCAATGCTGATAAATATACACCTGTTGATAGCTTGTTGATTCCGAACAACAGATTGGACTCTGTAGGTGGTACGCCTCTTGATTTCCGTCAGCTGACAGCCATCGGCGCTCGCATCAACGATCCGTTCGAACAGCTCAAGCTCGGTCACGGCTATGATTTCAACTGGGTACTCAATACAAACGGTGACATTGCGAAGGTTGCAGCCGAAGCTTATTCACCTACGAGCGGCATTCTTCTTGATGTATATACCAATGAACCCGGAATCCAGTTCTATACAGGTAATTTCATGGATGGAAAAGATAAAGGCAAACATGGAACGGTCTATCCACATCGCGGAGCATTCTGCCTTGAGACACAACATTTCCCTGATAGTCCCAATCATCCGGATTTCCCATCTACCGTGCTTCGTCCCGGCACAACGTACAAGAGCCATTGCATCTATAAGTTCTCTGTTAAGAAGTAACGGAGCATTGACCATGAGATAAGAAAGGGACGGCAGTAATGTCGTCCCTTCGTTTTTTTTATTGGCTTTTACAGGATGCTGTTCTTTTCGTCCCAAAGTCTTTTGACTTTTCGGTCTTGGAACAGATAAAGCAATTCTTTGAGGTGACTGCGGAAGATGTCTTTTCTCAATTTAAGAGAATGCACATGTTCCAATTGCCAAGGTAGGAAAACTTCTCCACGTTTGGTGATGTTCTTGCGGAAAGAAGATGAGGTGATTCCCCATTTCGAAAGGAACTGCAGCTGTCCTTTGTTTCTTTCAATTCTTTTCGTCGAGCGAGCCTCGAAATGATAGACGCGGCTTTGGGAAATACCTTTGAACAATCTGACGCCAGCCATCCATAATTTGGCCGTAAAGTCGGGATCGCTATACATTCCCGGTGAAAATTCGATGCTATAACCTCCCACTAAATCCCATAAATCTTTATGGACGATGTTGGGCGGAGAAGTAGCTCCGAACCAATCGGGAAGTTCGTACGACATATAGTCTTTGAGAAGTGCCTGTTCGTCGAACTCGTCGGGGTTTTCCCCGTATTTCGCAGACGATATACAGCAGGATCCGCAATTGGCTCGCGGCTGAAGCAATGTGGATGAGAAGAAGAATTTCTTGTCGTCGGCTTTCCGGATTTCGTCGTAGAGCGCTTTATCCCACAATGGACAGACGTACATGTCATCATTCATGTAGAGAATATAATCGGTCTTGACTTTCGTCCGGAGCAGGTTGAGTGCCCAGCATATTCCGACATTCGAAGCACTTTGGGTATATTCAAAGCCGTTCTCCTTTACCCATTCCAATGTCCCGTCACTTCCGTCGTTGACATGAATGAGTATCTGATGTCTGTAAGTGGAGTTCTTCTGGATGCTTTCAATACAAAGCTTCAGATAATTGAGATTGTTCCAGGTAGGAATCAAGATGGAGAAAAGAGGCACTTCGTCCTTTTTCTCTAAAATACAGCATTCGTTACGTTTCATTCTCTTAAGGACTAATTAGATTGTTATATGAGCAATAGATGGGGGCAAAATTAGGATATTCTCGTTTGTGATGTTCGTAATATATATTCGTATATACTTTTTTGTGCTTTATTAAGCAAATGATCTTTCGACATCTTACTTTGAATAGCGGAATAGAAAAGCCGATGGACCGAACAGAAATACGAGGATGATTCTACGTGCAGTCTTGTGGCGACGATTTTGAGAAGGTTCATTGGCTTTTTGAGATCCGTAACGCCATTTATGTTTGACGTTGGAAGCTATCATGAATGTATTTTTCCCAAAAAATATTAAATACGGAACAATACAGTAAGGCCTAAGGTTATTCTTAACAAAGAAAAACATTTGTCCGTGCAACGTTTTTAAAAAAGGTCTCGTCTGTATATAAAAAGGACTGAACGTTGAGTGAGGTCTGATTTTAACAGGATATAGTTAAATATTTGATTTCCTATTCGATTGAGAGGAATGTTTCATATATTTGTACGAGAATCCTAAGAAGATGTCAACGATGACGAATGAAGGTTTAAACTTTTGAGGAGTGTTGATGTCTAAAGGTATTAGAAAAAGAACTATTTAAAGAAGAGGAGAAACGAAAATGAAATCCATGAAATTAATTGCATCTGTAGCAATGCTGCTTGCGACGTTGACCGTCAGCGCGCAAGGAGAATACTATGATGACGTGTATTTCTCTTCAAGCAAAGCAAAGAAAACGACTAAGGTAGAAGAGAAAAAGGTACAGCAACCCACCACTCGTAATACTACGAGTACGATTGCTACGCCTTCAACCCGCACATCTTCCGACAACTCGGAAGGTCGGGATGTTGATGAGTACAACCGTCGCAGTACGTCGGTTGGTGTGGATGAGCCATATAACAACAATGAAGATCAGAATGTGAATGCCCAGCAGAACAACAAGAGTGTATCCGCACAGAAGGATGCCAATTCTCGTACCTCTGACAGCGAATATTCTGAGCGCATTGTACGTTATCACTCTCCAAGCAAAATCACCATCGCAGGAGCAGATCAGGTGGATCTTTATCTGAGCAATGGTTATTATGGTTATGATTATGACACCGATTACTCCAATGGAGCCAACGTAAGTTTCAATCTCAACATCGGTAACGGTTGGGGTTGGGGATGGAATTCTCCTTGGTATGGTGGTTATTACGGATACTATGATCCATGGTTCTATGGATACGATCCTTGGTGGTATTCATCATGGTACAATCCATGGTGGAATTACGGCTGGGGAGGCTTCGGTTGGGGAGGCTTCTATGCAGGATTTAGTCCGTGGTATTACGGAGGCTTGTGGAGTCCCTACTACTATGGTGGCTACTATGGAGGTGGCTATTACGGCTGGGGAGGCGACCGCTTCTATGATCGTCCCGGACGTGAGTTTGCTAATGGCCGTAGAGGCTACGACAGAAGTTTCATGGGCGGAGACAACAGCGGCAGATCTATGTATGCCGGTAGTAATAGCCGCAACGGTGGTAAGATAGGAAATGGTTCCGGTGATGATGGTACAGCTCTCCGTACAAGCGGAGGCCGTGCAACCTCATTGTCACGGAGTGATGCTGCTTATAATTCCGGAGCAGGACGTCGTTCGACAATGTCTGACAATGGAAGCGGTGTTACGACTCGTAGCATAAGCAGTTCTTCAATGGAGAGCAATTCTTCCCGTACAAGAATCTATGATGGTAGCCGCAGTAGAAGTGGCGTTAGCGCAAGTGACAACAGCTCGTATAGCACAGGTCGCTCTTATTCAACGCCGAGTCGTTCTTCCAGCTCCATGGGAAATTATTCTATAGGTCGTTCTTCACAGTCTCAGTCGCGTAGTTATTCTGCTCCGGCAACACGCAGTAGCAGTAGTGGCTCATTCGGCGGCGGTAGCTTCAGCGGTGGTAGTCGTTCAAGTGGCGGCTTCAGTAGCGGAGGCGGTGGCTTCAGTGGTGGAGGCGGTGGCGGCGGCGGCCGCTCAGGCGGTGGTCGTAGATGATCTTTCCGTAGCTCTCTTTACCAGTTCTATCAGATTTTTAATAATCTAACAAGATGAGAAAATTTTTGATTATCATAACGGTGCTCGCCCTTGCGGGCGGCACCGCTTTTTCACAGGGCATGCTTGATGCCTATAGATATTCGTTGAGTGATTTAAATGGAACGGCCCGTTATCTTGCTATGGGTGGTGCTTTCGGAGCATTGGGTGGAGATATCTCCGCTATGAGTGGTAACCCCGCAGGTCTTGCTGTTTACCACAGTTCTGAAATGGTCACAACGTTGAGTGTGAATAATTTTTCAACTGAGTCCAAATGGTTGGGAATGAATACCACAACGGACAAGACACGTCTTAGTATGGATAATATAGCCTATGTAGGTTATATGCCAACAGGTAATGACGAGGGTTTGACCGGATGGAATTTCGGTTTTTCTTACAATCGTCTTAAGAACTTCCGCCGTTCCTATTCCATGTCTGCCGGTAGTGCATTGAATACATCCGTTTCTGATTACATTGCTTCACGTGCATACGGTATTGATGGAAAGACTCAGATGGTTTCAGGCACTGATTATGATCCCTATTCTTCTCAGGATTGGTTGTCTGTATTAGGTTATAATGCTGGTTATATCGATTATTACAATAACCAGAATACCGCTTATTACAGCTCTTTCGGTGATGTTGATGCGAACGGTAACTGGCAGCCCTATTCTTTAAGTGGAGCTAGTCTGAGAGTCAACGAACGTGGATCGGTCGATCTCTATCAGCTCTCTTTTGGATTTGACGTTTCCAATGTATTTATGTTTGGCGCCACCGTCGGAATCACCGACTTGAGTTATCATTATAATTCCCAGTACGATGAGAAGTTCTCGAACGACAATGATTTGTTCCTCGATAACAATCTGAGTACGGATGGAACGGGATATAACCTGAAAGTAGGCGTACTGACGCGTCCAACCGATTTTCTTCGTCTGGGTGTAGCCTATAGTTCACCGACATGGTATAAGATGACCGATTATTATTATGCAGAAGCCGGATCTTATCTGACTTACACGGAAAACGGTGCTTCTAAGGAACGTTCATTGAAAGCTCATACACCTGATACCGATGCTTATACGGATTATGAATATCGTACACCGGACAAGTGGTTGTTCAGTGCAGCTGCAATCTTCGGACAGAATGCTCTGTTGAGCGTAGATTACGAGTTGAGCAATTATGGCAACATGAAACTGTACGACAACAACGGTAATACAAATACGTATATCGATGCCAACAACAATGATATCCAGAATTATTTCAAGAATCAGAATACATTGCGTGTAGGTGCTGAGGTTAGAGTCACACCACAGTTCTCGGTTCGTGCCGGTGCTGCTTGGTCTGACAGTCCTATGGAAAGCGTTCTGAAGAATGGACAGCTTGAGGTCAACACCGTAGGAACCATTCCTCATTTCACAGTTGACAAAGGTATATCCGATTATTCTGTTGGACTGGGTTATCGTTTCACGCCGCAGTTCTATACAGATATAGCTTGCGTCCTTCGTACCTATAAGGAAGATGCTTATTCTTTCTCAAGTATGTATGAAAATGGCAAGGCTTTCCTGACAGCCCAGCCGGCTTCATTGAAAACTCACACGACGCGTGTGGCTCTTTCATTTGGCTATAAATTTTAAAGGAAATAATTCGTTTTGTCCTCAAATGTCCCCAGTTCGTGTGTTAAAACCACGGATTGGGGACATTAATTTACTTTTGTAAACAAAAAATTTGGTATATAAAAAAACTTTAGTTTACTTTGCCTTTGTAAACAAACATGTAAAACTAATTTAATCATTTCGCCTATAGCATACACATTACTCGAAGAATTTTAAAACATTGAAGTAATGAAAACATTGAAAACGATGTCCGACGAACAGTTGGTCATCCTTTATGCTAAAGGCAATAATGCAGCTTTCGATATCCTTCTGGAACGTTACAAAAGCAGCATCCATTCCTACATATATTTCATAGTTCGCAACAAAGAGCTCACGGAAGATATCTTCCAGGAGACTTTTGTCAAGGTGATTATGACCATCAAACAGGGCCGTTACACTGAAGCAGGAAAATTCAAAGCTTGGATTACACGCATTGCTCATAATCTGATTATCGATAACTTTCGTCAGGAACGTAATGAGAATACCATTTCCAACGATGACGTTGAAGTGGATCTCTTCAATAATGTAAAACTCTGCGACGGAACCGTCGAGGATTCATTGGTGCATAATCAAGTACTTAGTGATATACGTAAGTTGATCAAGCATCTTCCGGACAGCCAGCGTGAAGTTCTTGAAATGCGTTATTATAAGGATTTAAGCTTTAAAGAGATTGCCGATCTGACGGGTGTCAGCATCAATACAGCTCTTGGACGCATGCGTTATGCCATATTGAATATGCGTCGTATGGCAGAAGAAAACCAAATAGAACTCTCTCTTACATAATTTTTTACTTCGCATACAATATCGGTAATAACCGAACGTTCTTTATATAGAAATGATTAATATAGCCTATGAAGAACGATTCTACCCATTGTATGAACGAAGTAAAGAAAATGAAGAAAGAGCCGAATGCAAACGAAGGACCAAGAAAACAGACATTGGATTTTCTGCGGCAGTTTGCTAGGGTCTATCAAGTCGAACCCATGTTGAAGCCAACCTTTGATGGTTATGTGCTTAACTAAGATCTTAGAGCGGATTTCGTGAGAGTCCGCTCTTTTATTGTGTATATGCGGATTTGATCTCATTGACTATATAATAGATGTATGGGCGAATCCGATGCTA
This sequence comes from uncultured Parabacteroides sp., assembly GCA_964542435.1. Lineage (GTDB taxonomy): Bacteria > Bacteroidota > Bacteroidia > Bacteroidales > Tannerellaceae > CAZIVE01. The sequence goes on along the minus strand of CAZIVE010000070.1, from coordinate 5,371 downwards.
AATGGCAAACATGTTTGGCTTATTGAGCGGCTTTCACTATCTTTGTACCATTAGACAATAGAAACTATGAATCAGAAAATAGCTCCCTCATTGCTCGCAGCCGACTTCCTTCATCTAGGAAGTCAAATCGAAATGATTAATCAGAGTGAAGCGGATTGGCTTCATTTGGATGTCATGGATGGTGTGTTTGTCCCGAACATTTCTTTTGGATTTTCTGTACTAGACCAATTGAAGTCTGCTTGTCGTAAGCCCATGGATGTGCATCTGATGATTGTCGAACCACAGAAGTTTATCTCGCAGGTCGCTGACACGGGAGCCTTCATGATGAATGTTCATTATGAAGCAAGCACACATCTTCATCGTACGGTCTATGGCATCAAGGAAGCCGGCATGAAAGCGGGAGTCACGCTTAATCCTCATTCTCCGATCTCACTCTTGGAAGATATCATTCAGGATGTTGATATGGTCCTGCTTATGTCGGTGAACCCAGGATTTGGAGGACAACCGTTCATCGAACATACGATTGATAAGATTGAAAGATTGAAGGAGATGATTCTCAAGAAAGGACTGCACACGGAGATCGAGGTCGATGGCGGCGTAAATCTGACTACAGGAAAACGATTGGTCGATGCCGGCGCTGACATCCTCGTCACAGGCAGTTATGTGTTTCATGCTCCGGATCCATTCAAGGCAATTCATGATCTGAAAGTTCTTTAGTTTTTTTTATTGATCAAAACCTTCTATGACCTTCGAGCTGCAAAAGAGACCTTTTGCTCGCCCTCTGTTTTTTTGGATAACAGGTATTTTGCTCTACGTAGCATTTCCGGAGCGAGCGTCAACACTTTGTGTGTTGCTCGTCGTTATTCCTGTTTTCTTCCTAATGTTGGGACGTAGCAAAGGTTATCTTCAATACGAGTCTCGTTGGACGTGGGGCCTTTTCTTCGCTCTTCTGCTTGTCACGCTGTCGATACTTGCCACGCATTATGCGGATGAACGGCGATTTCTTTTCACCGAGCAAGTGGGCCTGGTGAAGGAATTTGCCGAAGAGGAACGTGAGAAGATTCTCGAACCGGTGGATCATCTCGACTTGAGCGATGAGGAGAAGTCTGTGTTAGCAACCATCACTTTCGGCTATCGAGGGAGCATGAGTTGGGCAACGAAGCAGAAATTCTCGATTGCGGGCGTGCCGCATATCCTTGCGGTCAGCGGATTTCATGTAGCCGTGGTTTGTGGATTCCTCTCTTTTCTGTTTCAATATGTTCCGAGGAAGCGTGTGTTCCGTTGTGTCCAATATCCATTGATGATCCTTTTGCTTTGGTCGTACGTCGTGATCACCGGACTGGCTGCATCCGCCGTTCGTGCAGGAATCATGCTGACGCTGTATCTTGTCGGACGACTGTTGGAACGCGATAGCGATCGTTACAACACCTTGGCTGCGGCAGCTTTCTGCATGCTTGCCTACAATCCGCTCTATTTGTTTGACATCGGATTCGAGTTGAGCTATCTGGCAATGCTCTCCATCTTTTTCTTCTTTCCGAGATTGAATGGCTTGGCTGTGGTTCGCAATCCGTTGTTGAAGGTGCCTTGGGACAGTCTGACGATTACTCTGGCTGCACAATTGGGAACAGCATGGCTCTGCCTTTACTATTTTGGCAGTTTTTCCAGCGTTTTTCTCTTTGCCAATCTTCCGGTCACGATTTTGGCCACGTTCCTGATTCCGATGGTGATGATCTGGGTGTTCCTGCCGACTGGATTTCCATTGACGCATCTGTTGCAGGTTGCCATCGAATGGGTGGTTCATTTCATGGTCAACGTCGTCGATCTGTTCAGCTCTGTGCCTGGCGCAGCGCTTCATTTCAATGTAACGTTGCTGTTGCTTATAGTGGGTTATGCAGTTTTGTTGGCGGCTTGCTTCTTTATCGTAAAGCATCGGGCTCGATATCTCATTGTGATGTTGTGCTTGATCCTGATCGGACTTTTGTATGTCATAGCTGAAAGATTTTATGTCCATTGATTTGAGTTCAAAAGTTTCTGGACTTTTTGCCAAATGTCTTTTATGTTTGCTCGAAAGTTCATAGACATTTTCCAGCGATACCATTCGTTCAAAACTGATCTATTTCTTTTCCAGGTCGCCGATTGTTTCGTACCTTTGTATTCTTAACAGTTTGAGAACATGTTGACAAAAATAATAGAAGAAGATCGTCTGCAAAAGGCGCAAGCGTTGATAGAGAAAGGGGAGAAGTTCGTCATCGTGACGCACGTCAGTCCGGATGGCGATGCCATTGGATCTTCGTTGGGCATGCTGCATTTCCTCCATGCATTGGGAAAAGAGAATGTGTCGGTGATTGTCCCCAATGAATTTCCTACTTTCTATCATTGGATGCCCGGTGCTTCCGAGGTTCTTATCCATGAGTATCATCCGGAGCAATGCGAGACGCTGCTGAAAGAGGCTGATGTCCTTTTCTGCCTCGACTTCAACGAACCCAAACGGATCGAGAAGCTGGCTCCGGCAGTCGTGGCTTCGCCGGCTCATAAGATTTTGATCGATCATCATCTGGCACCATCTGATTTCTGCGAAGTGATGATGTCCTATACGGAAGTATGCTCCACGAGCGAGCTTGTCTATCGTTTCATCGATCGTCTTGGCAAGGCTCAACTGATCAATCATCAGTGTGCGGAGTGTATTTATACGGGAATGATGACCGACACCGGCTCCTTTACCTATAATTCCAATAGAAACGATATCTATCTCATCGTGAGTGAACTGATCCAGAAAGGTATCGATAAGGATTTGATATATCGCCGTGTCAATCAGGTTTACTCTGAAGCCAGGCTTCGCTTGGAAGGCTATGTCTTGTATGAGAAAATGAAGATTTATCCCGATAAACATACATCACTCATCACACTCTCCAACGAAGAATTGAAACGTTTCGATTATCATTCGGGCGACACTGAAGGGTTTGTCAATCTGCCGCTCAGTATCGATGACGTTGTTTTCAGTGTGTTTATTCGCGAAGATGAAGATTACATCAAGATATCACTCCGTTCAGTAGGCGATTTCCCGTGTAATCTTTTTGCGAAAGCCTATTTCGGCGGTGGAGGTCATAAGAATGCTTCAGGAGGTGAATTCTATGGCTCATTGGAAGATGCGGTAAAGACATTCGAACAGGGATTAAAGGAATTTAATCCCGAGATGTCAGCAAAATGATGAAGTTTGTGTAATTTTGCACACAGTTAATAATAAGGTAGTGAAGAGATGAAAAGATTCTTTTATATGCTGTCAATCCTTTTTGTTTCGCTGATGGTCGTTTCATGCGGCAAATCACAGCGTACTCTTGCGGATATGCAGAAGGCTGAGAAAAAAGCGATTCAGAGATTGATTGATGAGAAAGGTATTGAGGTACTTAGCAAATATCCTTCCAATGGCGTCTTTAAGTCCAACCAGTTTGTGAAGCTGGACAATGGCGTTTATATGAATGTGATAGATTCCGGCAACGGCATTCGGGCCACGCAATACAAGACCCATCTGCTGGTCAGGCTGAACGCTATGCATTTTGTGGATGATTCTGCTACGTATGTCGCTGCCTATAATTTCTATACATGGTCCAATTACGGTCCCCACAGCAACGGAACGGAACCGATTGAGTTCTTGTATGGGACCGCTTATACGGAAAATATCCAGTTTGTGGGTGAAGGATTGCAGACACCGCTTCAATATGTGGGCGATCGTGCTCGCGTTAAACTGATCGTTCCTTTCAAGAGAGGTGATTATTACGATCAGCAGAATGGCGATCCAGTCTATTTCGATATAATTGAATATAAATTTGAGGAGAATCTATGACACTAATAAAATCAATTTCAGGCATCCGTGGTACGATTGGTGGAGCTCCTGAAGATGGGCTCAATCCTCTCGACATTGTGAAGTTCGTTTCTGCTTACGCCTCTTTCATTCGTGAGCATTCAACGACGGGAACTAATAAGATCGTGGTCGGTCGTGATGGGCGTATCTCTGGTGAGATGGTTCGCAACGTCGTGGTTGGAACGCTGATGGGAATGGGTTTTGACGTGGTGGATATCGATATGGCAACAACTCCGACGACTGAGATGGCTGTCACAATGGAAAATGCTTGCGGCGGATTGATCCTTACGGCAAGTCACAATCCGAAACAGTGGAATGCACTGAAGTTGCTCGATCAGAAGGGCGAGTTCCTTTCTGCATCCGATGGCAATGAGGTGCTTCGTAGAGCGGAAGCGGATGATTTCTCCTATGCCGATGTGGATCATCTGGGGAAAGTCCGTTTGGATAAGACCTACAAACAAAAACATATTCAGAAGATCCTCGATCTTCCACTTGTAGATGTGGAGGCTATCAAAGCAGCCAATTTCCGCGTGGCGATCGATTGCATCAACTCTGTAGGCGGCATCGTTCTGCCTGATCTGCTTCATGCACTTGGCGTGAAGGAACTGTTCAAGCTTCATTGCGCTCCTCACGGTAATTTCTCCCATACTCCGGAACCGATTCCGGCCAACTTGGGTGAAATTTGCAAGCTGGTGAAACAGTCTAAAGCAGATGTTGGTTTCGCTGTAGATCCAGATGTTGATCGTTTGGTCATCGTCAGTGAAAATGGTGAGATGTTCGGCGAAGAATATACCATCGTGGCTGTTAGTGATTATATTTTGAGCCATACGCCCGGCAATACGGTGAGCAATCTTAGCTCGAGCCGTGCCTTGCGTGACGTGACCGAAGCTCACGGCTGTCATTACTCTGCTGCCGCAGTGGGTGAGGTGAACGTAGTGGCAAAGATGAAGGAAACGCACGCCGTGATCGGTGGCGAAGGAAATGGCGGTGTGATTTATCCGGAACTTCATTACGGCCGAGATGCATTGGTCGGCATCGCTCTGTTCCTTACATTCCTCGCCAAAAAGAAAATGAAGACAAGCGAACTCAAAGCAACTTATCCTCCTTATTTTATCTCTAAGCAAAAGGTTCAGCTTACTGCTGATATGGATGTTGATGCTATTCTTGAAGAGGTAAAGAAGAAATTTGCCGGCAATGATATTACAGATATCGACGGCGTAAAGATTGACTTCCCCGACAAATGGGTTCACTTGCGCAAAAGCAACACCGAGCCTATCATCCGAATCTACTCTGAAGCTCACACAATGCAGGAGGCTGAGGATTTGGGCAAACAGTTGATTGAAGTCATTCAGGAAATGACCAAATAGGTTGTTTTATAGATAAAAAAAACGACGGAGTTCCATGTGGGCTTCGTCGTTTTATCGTTTGAAAGGTGCTCTGGTAGTGCCCAAGTAGGTATTTAGGTTTCTGGAAAGGTACTCTGGTAGTGTCCAAGTAGGTATTTAGGTTTCT
>CAZIVE010000069.1:0-14235 GCA_964542435.1 uncultured Parabacteroides sp. | reverse complement strand
TCTCGCTAATTAGAACGACATCATTTTATATCCCGAATGTTGTCTCGCTAATTAGAACGACATCATTTTATATCCCGAATGTTATCTCGCTAATTAGAACGACATCATTTTATATCCCGAATGTTATCTCGCTAATTAGAGCGGCATCATTTTATATCCCGAATGTTGCCTCGCATGGAATCGAACGGCAATAGAACTTTTTACAGGTTTGTCGTGTCATCACCATTCCTTTTTTTGTACTTTCGTTGTTGAAAATGTAAATACATAGAAGATGAATAAAGTAAGTTGTTTATTGGGACTCATGCTGATCCCGCTCTTCACCTTACAGGCTCAGACGACCAAGCAGGAAGTTTTATCCAATATAGCTACAGCAGGCGGTAATTATTACAGTTATCCTGTGCCAACAAAGGCTCTGACGCCGGCGCCGGAAGGCTACGCACCTTTTTATATCAGCCATTACGGACGTCATGGCTCGCGATATATCATCGGCGAACATGATTACACCTTTAGCATTGCCAAGCTTGACTCTGCCGAGCAGCTCAACGAACTAACCTCTTTGGGAAAAGATGTGTTGGAACGTTTGAGACGCATCTACGACAATGCAAAGAACCGCGACGGCGAACTGACACGTGCGGGTGCTTTGCAGCATCAGGGCATTGCACATCGTATGTATCAAAATTTCCCTGAACTGTTGTCGCAACCGCTACAGATCGATGCCCGTTCTTCCACGTCTATCCGCTGTATCCTGAGTATGTCCAATTTCTGTCAGGAGCTGCGTTCGCTCAATCCCAAACTGCAGATTGCAATGGATGCCAGCAGACATGATATGTGGTATCTGGTGAACGACGGAAATACGAAATATCCAACCAATCCTGCTCAGGAAAAGATGGAAAAGAAGATGGATACCTTCACAGCCAAAATGTTTCATACGGATCGTCTGATGTCAACCCTTTTCACCAACAAGGATTTCATGAACAACCAGAAGGAGCGTCAGGATCTGATGGATGCACTCTACAACATTGCCGAAGACATGCAATGCCTGCCTGAACTGAATATCTCGCTCATGGACCTGTTCACGGAGGATGAATTGTTTGACATCTGGCAGACCTACAATGCCGATTGGTGTCTTTGGGACGGCTTGATGCCTTCCTCCTCTCCGACTTACATGGCACATTACGCTCTGATGAAAAACATCCTCGACACAGCTGACAGCATCATCCAAACTGGAGGCTCGGGCGCTACGCTACGCTTCGGCCATGACGCCGTGGTTCTGCCTCTTTCCTATATTCTCAAGCTCAATCAGTCACGCAACGCTTCAGACGATCTGGATAATCTTTACAAACAGTTCTCCAACTTCAAAGTCATCCCGATGGCTGCCAACATCCAGATCATCTTCTACCGCAAAACGGGAAGCGACGATATATTGGTGAAATTCCTGTTGAACGAAGTCGAATCGGATATTCCTATTCAGACCGACTGCGCGCCCTATTATCATTGGAAAGATGTGGAGACTTTCTATCGCAATGAGTTGAGTAAAGAGATTCATTACAACTAAAATATTCCCGACATGACAAACCGCAGAGATTTTCTGAAAATAGCAGGAGCCGTTTCACTCCTCGGATGCGTCACGCCAGACCAGGCTGTAGCAGAAGCCATGAAACAGATCGCAACAACCAGCCGTCTTCCGCGCTGGAAAGGATTCAACCTTCTGGATTTCTTCTCACCAGCCAAATTCACCGGCAAAGAAGATCCTTCCAGACTCACTACTGAAGACGATCTGAAATGGATGAGAGACTGGGGCTTCGATTTCGTACGGATTCCGATGGCATATCCTTCCTATATCAAGTTTGACAGCAAAGGCGATCCGAACAAACACGTTACCAAAGAGGAGGTCTTGCAGTTTGACGAAGCGGCCATCGAACGCGTGGACAAGCTGGTGAACATGGCCAACAAGCAGGGTCTACACATCAGCCTTTGCCTCCATCGTGCTCCCGGATTCTGCATCAATGCAGGTTTCTACGAGCCATATAATCTGTGGCGTGACGAAGAGGCTCAGCAGGCACTTTATGCGCATTGGGGAATGTGGGCAAAACGTTATAAAGGGATTTCTCCCAAACTGCTCAGTTTCGATCTGTTCAACGAACCTTGTGCTCCGAAAGATATGAATGACCAATTCACCGAGAAGCCTCCGATTGACGGAAAGCTTTATCGGAAAGTGGCAAAGGGCTGTCTGGATGTCATTCTGAAAGAGAACAGCAAACGTCTGGTGGTTGCTGACGGCAACGGAGGCGGTTCGTATGTTACGCCGGAACTGACCGATCTACCTTTGGCGCAGAGTTGCCGAGGTTATTATCCGCATTATATTTCCCATTATCGTGCGCCTTGGGTATGGAAGAATCCAGACGATTCGCCAGCTGCCGTATGGCCTGGCGTGATCAACGGCGAGACTTTCAACCGTGATACGTTGGTAAAGTTTTATAAGCCTTGGATTGATCTGGCCAAGAGCGGTGTGGGCGTGCATTGCGGCGAATGTGGCTGCTATCGCGAGACGCCTCACGACGTGTTCCTCCGTTGGTTTGAAGATCAACTGAGTATCTTTACAGAAAACAAGATTGGCTACGCACTTTGGAATTTCCGCGGTGACTTCGGGATCCTTGATTCCGGAAGGAAGGATGTCAACTACAAGGATTGGCACGGTCACAAGCTGGACGAAGAGATGCTGAAACTGCTTCAAAAAAATTAATTGCACACAACAACAAAAAAAGAATATCATGAGAAAACTGATTTTCGCATTTGCAATCATTCTGTTCATGTTGCCTTCGCTTCCAATGAAAGCCGATGGCTATCAGAACCCGATTATTCCGGGTTATTATCCCGACCCAAGTATCTGCCGTGTCGGTGACGACTTTTATCTGGTGAACAGCACCTTCTCCTATTTCCCCGGTGTTCCTGTTTCACATAGCAAAGACCTCATTAATTGGGAACAGATCGGATTCTGTCTGACGAGAGATTCGCAGCTTCCTATAGGTAGAGCAGGCGTATCAGGAGGCATCTTCGCTCCCACGATCCGCTATAACGATGGAACCTTCTACATGGTCACGACCAATATGAGCAAAGGCGGAAATTTCATCGTCACGACGAAAGATCCAGCCGGCGAATGGTCTGAACCCATCTATATTAAGCAGGGCGGCATTGATCCGTCGCTTTATTTCGAAGGTGACAAATGCTACTTCGTTTCCAATGCGAAAGGCATTGCGCTATGCGAGATCGACATCCATACAGGCAAACAGCTTACTGAGACGAAAACAATCTGGAATGGAACAGGCGGACGTTATCCTGAAGGACCGCATATCTTCAAGAAAGACGGCTGGTATTATCTGATGATTGCTGAAGGCGGCACGGAGATGGCACATAAGGAGACCATCGCCCGCAGTCGTTCTATCTACGGCCCGTACGAAAGCAATCCCAATAATCCGATCTTAACACAATGCGACATGAAGAGTCAGAACAGTCCGATCCAAGGCACCGGCCATGCCGATATGGTACAGGCAGCAGATGGTTCATGGTGGCTGGTGTTCCTGGCTTTTCGTCCGCTTGCCGATTCTCATCATATCCTTGGAAGAGAGACCTGCCTCGCTCCCGTTGAATGGAATGCGGAAGGATGGCCTGTCGTCAACAACAACGAAGCGATTCAGATCAACATGAAGCATCAGACGCTGCCGTTGGTCCCGATGGCTATAAAAGACACGATCTGCCAATTTGACGGCAACAAACTTCCTCTCGAATGGCAGTATCTGCGTAATCCGAACCGCTCCAGTTATATCGTCGGACAGCACAAAGGCTTCTTCCGCATTGCAGCCGACACAGTCTCTCTCGATCAGAATCTGTCGCCTACCTTCGTCTGTCGTCGTCAGCAGCATATCAACTTCAAGGCTGAAACTAAGATGATTTTCACGGGCAGTACCAATGGCGACATTGCCGGATTGACTGTATTCATGCGTGACAAGTTCCATTACGATCTGTTCCTTGAGAAAAACGGTGCGAAGAATCTGCTCAAGCTCCGTCTGCGTGTTGGCGAAATCAATTACATTCAAAAGAGCATTCCATTAAGCACATCCGATGTTTATTTGCGTGTCACAGGTGATCGTGATATGTATTATTTCTGGTATTCATTAGATGGAAAGAAATACAATTACATCTCCAAAGCCGATACAAGACTGCTCAGCACAGAGACAGCCGGCGGATTCACAGGCGTAATGCTGGGACTCTTCGGACAATCCGTGTCGAAAGTCCATCCTGCCATAGCCGACTATGACTGGTTCGTCTATACCGGAAAATGAAAAGTCGCATAGAAAGAGAAAAAGAGACGGCAGAGCAGATGATTCGCCTGTTCTGCCGTCATAAAGAACATCATGAAACAATATGTGAGAGCTGTGCCGAGCTGATCGAATATGCCAAAGCACGGCTTGATCATTGTAAATTCGGAGAAGCCAAACCAACCTGCAAATCCTGTCCTACCCATTGTTATAAGCCGGAGATGCGCGAAAAGATGAAGACCGTGATGCGCTATGCCGGTCCGCGTATGCTATTTTATCATCCCATCGCTGCACTCAGACATCTTTTTCATCGTTGAGAACGACCCCGATCAGTTTACATCATCGATCTCTTCTCTGGATAGAAAGACCGTGAAATAGTGAGTGACGTCAAGGTTTTGAACGATGCCTTGATTGGTCAGTATGAGTCCTAAATAAGCCCAATCTCGAGTTTTAACAGTATCATCATAATCGAATTTGAAATCGACCGCAAGGCTCCATTCGAGTTTGTCCGGCACATCTTTGTCCTTATGCATGCGTGGAAGACTACTGTTTCCATTCTTCAGGAATCTGTCAAGATGTGCAAGGATCGCTTCCTTATTATCTTCAAGAGATTTGCGTATCTCTTCCGTTCGAAAACACTCTTCGTAATGAGTCAATCCTTCGTCGAGACACAACTTCACCATCTTCTGCCAATCCGGATTGATTCGCAGCCAGGCCCATTCTTCAGGAGGCAGACTACCGAACCTTTCTCTGTTTAGATTCAGATAGGATCTATGACGTTTATCATCCGACAGAAAGTACAAATTCTTAAAGTAGAACTCCTTGTACATCTCAAAGAACGAGCGGGCACGTTTGTTTGATCCTAAGTTGTATTTATGTGAACAACTGGGAAGAATCTCTGTGAGTCGTTGGAGTTCGAGATACTGATCAGCAAGTATCCAATTCTCTACGTTATTGTACGGGAGATAGAATTCCGGACGCTGAGGATGTCCCATGTACAACATGCCAGCTATAGGATGACCGGGAGGAAAGATGATGTCCTGAGGCATCTTGTCCTTCTCGAAGACCCAATTAAAGACCGGCGAAGGATCGTAGCATCCCGCAACATCCTGTATATGATCTACCACAAGGATGTATTTGCGAAAGTCGTAGTCAAGCGAGGTGAACTTATGGGATACATACAGTTCCTTCACCAGTCTGGGAGAGATGGCATGACGTTTGAACAGTTTATGCCATGATTCATCATCCTGGGGATCGTTGTTGCACTGCGAGAAATATTTCAACATCTGGGATTGACCTCGATAATACCGTTTGAGGGCAATATTGCGAATCCCTTCGTCCTTTGCACCCATCGCACGGATCAGCAACAGCAGCCGACGCGTATTGCCCGCTTCAATCTGGACTTTCTCGAGGCAGACAATAGATGTAAAATCGATGCTGTATGAATATTCAATGGCTCTGTCAAACAAGATGGAAGCCATCTCGATGAGACCCTCATTGCAATCCACAATATCATCATCGTCGTTCTCTCTGGCCAGCTTCGCCATGAGTTTTGCTTTGGTATAATAGGCCAAGGCAAGCTTTTTGCTGTCACAGCCACTTTTGACAATGAACTTATCGACATCAGACAACGCTTCTATCAATAATCCGCCACTCTCCAATTTATTGATATGATCCAAAAATATCTTTCCATCGTTCGGTTTTCCGTCGTTATATGCTTCAAATTCTTTCATCTGTTTATCTTTTTAGTTTCGTCAAGCAAAATAAAAATCATTCTGTGCACTCTATCGACACAACTGTCGGCCATCTGCTTCTATGCGTTGGCCTCTTCGATGGTCATCACCTTATCGGTCTTCAGGTCGATATCACAGCAAAACAGAAGTCCTTCGTTAATATCCTCCAAGGTGTAATCGGAATCGTAGAGCAGCTTCTGCATTCCAAAACACATCGGACCGATGGCTTCCAGCATATCGTTGTCGATAGCCGGATTATTCTCCTGCCCCTTCTCAAAAGGCTGATAGAGAAAACTGTGGAGCGACGGAAACCGTTCTGAGTCTCCTTGATTCCAGACGTAAGGAATGAAATCCTTATCATCTACAGGTCTATGTCCGAAAACAGGAACATGCATCGACCGGACTGTCGAGAACACTTCTACCTGACCAGACAATTCGATGTGTGAAAAGCCGTCCGCTTTGTTGGCTCTTTCCAATTCGGGCAAGAAACGATGGAGTTGTCTGACCTGACGGTAGAATTTTGTGGCGATACTGATGAGCAGTTCGTTGGTGTGCCGAAGCATCTGTGCCGTTTCAAAAAACAGGGCAGGCCAATCCTTTTCCTCCGTCTGACAATAGAAATCATGCATGCAGGCTTTCTCTCTCAACTCCTTTATCCGCAGAATATCCAGCATATCGTATCCAACAGTCTGACTTTCCTTCAGATCATGAAAGAGGAAGCAGATCGGAATGCCTTGAAGCTTGTCTCGCTCCAACCCTTCGTTCCAGCTCACCTGCTCGTCCGTCATTTCCATATCTTCGTTAGTCATGAGATAGACATATTCACTCGGATCTTTCTTCTCACTGATGTCGGCATTCCACCATTCATATATAACGTCCGGATCTTCCAGTTGTCGGGAGATCCAAAGATCGAAAGGTGTTGCTTCGTGCTTCTCGAACGATGGAGCGAGCATGCAAAGTGCCTCTGTGTCCGGGAAGATGCTTCGATTATCGTCACGACATTTCTGCAAAGATTTCACCTTGTAGAACAGTTCCGTCCCTGCTTTTATACACAGGTTGTTGACACGTCTCAAGTCGTTGACCTGTTCGTCCGTGTAGGTGAGATAAACATTCATCATGTCAGATCGGCACTCGGTAAGATGTCTGCATACGTCTCCCTCATAGGTAAAGTCTAACGGCTCTTTCCCCAGCAAGTCATAATAGGGTATGTTCAGCACCTTCGACTCAAGCCAGGCAATGATCTCTTTCCGTTCTTCGTTCAACACGGAGAGACTCTTGGGCGACCGGATGTATTTTTCGGCTATATCATAGGCCCGCTCGACATATTTATCCAGGACCTTCAGTCTGGTGATGTCATAATTCTCTTGAAACGTGATGGAAGTGGTCAGTGCTGCCATGTAGAAACAATAGAAGTCAACGATCTTCTCACGAGATGACCTATTCGTAATGGCTTTGCTCCGCTCCCTCAGTTCTTTGAAAGCCTGTTGGAAACTGAGTTGCTCGTACTGGTGAATACGCTCCATAAATACTAATGTATGCTTCATGATGTGACTCTTATTTCTTTGATGGATTATTCTCGGAATCTACAGCCTCTTTCTCCTTCTCTTCTATAAAGTTCCAGATCTTTCTATAGCCGATCTCTTCCAGATGCGGCCACAGACTGACAGGACGTGTTCGGATGCTGTGACACAATGGGCAATGATACGGCATGGAATAGTCCGTGCATAGATATTCGACGTCGAGGGCTTTGAATCGTTGCCCACATTCTGTACAGATAAATGTTCTATAACCTCTTACCATATTGTTTCGTTTTGCGACGGAGTGAACCGTCAATTTTAGGCAAAAATAGATTAGAGTATGTGCCAAAAAGAGGTACAAGATGTGACATTATTTTATAGGCTAACAAGGGCAGGAAATGCATTATGAGAAAAAAAGACGTAACTTTGCTCAAGTCGATTTAAAGCATATCTATCATGAAACTTATACTCCCGGCAAAACAGAACTGCGAGGAACAGATACATGTGGAGACGAAGAATCTGGTGGTCATCGGTACGAACGGAGCCGGTAAAAGCTCCTTCGGAAGAGACTTGCAGAGACGTTATCCCGACGTCACGGAATACATTTCCGGACTCCATGCACTGTTCATCAGCAATGAAGAATCCGAACCTACGAAAGTTACTGAACTGACACAGCTGAGTGCTTTGGTCAACGAACGGATCTTCATGCCACGGCTTTCTGAATACGAGAAACTCATTCTTAAACTGAAAGGTGAAGAGTTTGAGGCGGCTGTCAATTTCAAGGAGAACTGCAAGCAGCATCCCGGACAGAAACCGCCCATCACAAAGATCGACATCATTCAGAAAATCTGGGAGAAGATGTTTCCGCACAACCATCTGTTAAGGAAATCAGGCTTCATCGAACTGGTTTCGGTCGAGAAAGATGCAAACTCCTACAAGGCAAACCGAATGAGCGACAGTGAGAAACTGGTGCTTTACCTGATTGGTGCTGTTCTCTGTGCCCGTCAAGATGCCGTGCTGGTGATCGAGGAACCGGAGACATTGCTACACGATTCCATCAAGAATCAGTTGTGGGACGAGATTGAGGCGATGCGTCCCGACTGCTCTTTCATTTATCTCACGCACGATATTGATTTTGCTTCGGCACGTCATGAATGCGAACGCGTTTGGATCCGCTCCTATGACGGCGACCGTCATCTGTGGAATTATGAGATCATCCGTCCCAACGAATCTTTTCCGGAGGAGTTGTACATGGAGATTCTCGGTAGCCGTAAGCCGATCCTTTTCATCGAAGGAACCGATACAAACAGCATCGACATCCGTCTTTATCCGTTTATCTTCCCCGATTATACCGTCAAACCGATGGGCGGTTGCCAGAAGGTGATCGAGACGACCAAGGCTTTTACCCAGCTTCAGGCTTTCCATTCGCTGGAAAGTATGGGCATCGTGGACCGTGACCGGCGCACGGAGGGCGAGATCGAATATCTGCGTAGCCAGCATATCCTCGTTCCGAATGTGGCCGAAGTGGAGAATCTGTTACTTATCGAAGAGGTTATCCGAACTGTGGCACAGCGAATGATGAAGAATCCCGACGACGTATTTGCCGAAGTCAAAGAGCATGTGATCCATCTGTTTGCGAAAGATCTGGAATCGCAGGTGCTGTTGCATGCACGTCATCAGGTACGCAAGAAACTTGAGATGAGTGTAGATCATAAGATCGCTTCCGAAGAGGAACTGGCAGAGCATGTGGATAACATCAGCAAGAACATCCATGTGGATGAGATCTATAGCGCTTTGAAATCGGAATTCACCTCTTATATCGAGACGAACGACTATGCAAGCATCCTTCGCGTCTATAACCAGAAGGGAACGTTGCCACAGAGCCGCCTTTGCGGACTGCTCGGCATCAACAACAAAGAGAGCTATCTAAATCTGATACTCTCCATCCTTCGCGAGAACCGGAAAGATGCTGCAGCCATCCGAACAGCCATTAAAAAGTCGCTTGGCGTCTCATAAAATATAAGAAAAGCGGGGAAAAGTCGTTTAATTATTGTTCTTTTGTAAATGCATTTTAAAACACCAGAAGAATCTTTGGGCAAATGAGAACTCCGTCACTGCAATATCTGTATCTGCAGAAACCGATTACGATGATCGTGATTGTCTGCATACTGGCTGTACTGCCGTGGATTGTCTTGGATAATCCTGCGGGACGTCATCTGCCTCCAGATGCGGCTTTTGCAGAGACGATGCTGCAGTCGGGAGATTGGATTCTTCCGCATGTACAGAATGGTGTAGCCACTTACGATCCGCCGATGGCCAATTGGCTGATGGTCGTTACTTCGCTTCCGGCAGGACATGTCACAGGCTTGACTTCGCGACTTCCTTCTGCCATTGCCTTCGTTCTGCTCTCAGGCTTTATCCTGCTGTTCTTCGGACGGCGCGTATCGCGTTTTCAGGAAGCCTTCGTCGGAACACTCTTCTTCATCACAGCATACGAAGTGCATCGAGCTGCCATGACAGCTCAGATCGATATGCTTTTCACCCTTTTCATCATGCTGGCGCTGTTCCTCATGTATAGTTGGGAAGATCAGATGGAACTAAAAGGCCTTCCGGTCATCATACCGCTTCTTCTGAGTTGTGCCGTATTGACAAAAGGTCCTGTGGGATTAATACTTCCACTCATCATCTTCGTCGTTTATCTGGTGGTGTTGCGCAAATATAGAGCACGCACTATCTGGAAAGCCTTTTTCTATATGCTCATTCCCTCGTTGTTCTTACCGATGCTTTGGTATGTGGCAGCATGGAAAGAGGGCCAGTCGGATTTCTTCGGAATCGTGCTTGCCGGCCATCGTGGCGGATTTGCCACAGCGTTCGAGGCGGAATACAGCGGCTTCGGATATAACATCCTGACAATTCTCTATGGATTCGTTCCGTGGAGTGTCTTCTTCATCTTCTCCTTGTGCGGATTCAAGTACAGACATTTCTCCAAGCAGGTCAAGATGGGCATGTCTTCCGTATGGGAACGCGTTCTCCGCATGAGTAAAGTGCGGCTGTTTGCATTGGTGTCGCTGGTCATCATTATTGTCTATTATTCCATTTTCAAAGGAGGCGGCGCACCTTCCCTGATTCCTGCTTATCCGTTCATCTCGCTTTTTGTGGCGAAATACATCCTTTATCTGACGGAAAACCGCACCTTGGTGACGCGGGTGTTTGCTACATTCTATGCTTTTGTGGTTTCTGTCGCATCTGTGATTATCGTTTTCACTATGACGGGCGTCATCACACTGACCGCATTCCTCGGACAGTTCTTCACATCGGATTCCTCCATGAAGATCTTCAGAGATCTTGATGAGATTCTCTATCAGCCGCGTTTTCTTGTGGTCTTCCTTTTCGCCTTTATCCTGATTGCGTTAGGAGCCGTCATTTATCAGCTCATCAGACGTAGTAACATCAAAATCATGTATGCCACGGCAGCTCTTACTCTTACAATCTTCCTTTTCGGCGACGGTGCGGTCATGCATTCGCTGCACAATGTGGATGCCACCATTCCACCTGTCGTCCAGGTCCTGAACAAGCCGACAGAAGCGATTACGGTTGCGACTCTTCCAAAGGAAGCATGGACGGCGGAAGCCTTTTCTTAGACTGAATGCTGGTCTGACGCAACATCTCAATTTGTCGGGTGACGCCGCCATTGCCTGTGAGTTGATTATGTGCAGTGTCATACGCTTTGGACAGATTCTCCACCGATTTCCCCAGATTATCGAAGTTCGTACAGAAGTTTACCACCTTGTCGTATAGCGCTGTGCCCCGATTTACGATTTCAGTAATGTGATCTTCCTGCTCTTTTCTTTGCCATAGATCGAGAGCCAGTCTGAGCGCACTGATCAGATTGGTCGGCGTCATCAACACCACCTTTTTATCATAGGCTTCCATCCAAAGCTGCGGATTCTCATTCAAGGCGAGAGTGAAAGCCGGTTCGTTCGGGATGAACATCATGACAAAATCCGGAGATTCCTTGTCGTATTTGGCATAATCCACGGCACTCAGTTCGTCGATATGTTTGCGGAGTGATGCCACATGGCGATGCAGCGCATCCCGTTTGGCTTCCGGTGTCTCGGCACTCTGATAATCCATATAGGCGGATAGTGAGACCTTTGAGTCGATGATGATATGGCGATTGCCGGGATATTTCACTACCACGTCGCGGCACATGCGATGACCTTCGTCTGTTGTAAGCGTCTTGCCGGCTTCATCTTTGAGCGTGTCCTGATAGAAATACTGTTCGCCCTCCTTCAGTCCGGAACGATCGAGGATATCTTTCAAGATCATTTCGCCCCAGTCGCCCTGCATCTTGCTGTCGCCTTTGAGTGCGAGCGTAAGGTTGTTCGCTTCCTCACTGATACGACTGTTCAGTTCGGTGAGTTTCTTGATTTCGCCTTTCAGTGAAGCGCGTTCACTGCTCTCTGTGCTGTAGGCTTCGTTCACCTGCTTACGGAAGTTCTCGAGATCCATGCCAAGCGGTTTGAGCAGTTCGCCAAGATTCCGGTTGCTCTGTTCTTCGAACGATTTGGAATTCTGCTGCAGGATCTCATGGGCGATATTCTGAAACTCCAGCTTGAACCGTTCATGCAGCTGGTCCATCTCTTTCTGTTGGCTGTCCAGCTTCTCCTGCATCGCCTTCAGACGCTCTTCAGAAGCCGCCTGTCCACGTTGCGAATCCATTAACTGGCTACTGAGCTGCTCCAACTTTGCCTGTTCCGCACTCGACACTTTCAGTGCCGCATCTCTGTCGGCTGCGGTTTTGGCCAACTCCACCTCTTTACTCGAGACCTTACGGCCTGCTAAAAGCCAGCCGACGAGGAAACCGGCTGCCAATGCTACAAGGATATATATCGTCGTCATCGTTATGTTTTTTGAATAAGTAAAGGTACAATAATAAATGAAAAACACGAATTTCATCCTTCGAACCTTTCAGCCTTCAAACGTTCGTTAAATTCACGCATAAAAGGAACATAGTTACCGATTAATCCTTACCTTTCGGAAAATTAATACCAAAAACAAGATAAAAATGTTCAGTAAACAAACTTACATGGCTCGCAGAGCCAAACTCAAAAAGACCATCGGTTCCGGTCTTTTACTTTTCATCGGTAATGATGAAAGTGGTATGAATTATGCGGATAACACCTATCATTTCCGTCAGGATTCCTCCTTCCTTTATTTCTTCGGACTTCCCTATGCAGGTCTTTCTGCCATCATCGACATCGATAATGACAAGGAGATCATCTTCGGCGACGAGCTTACCATCGACGACATCGTTTGGATGGGCATCCAGCCGACACTGAAGGAGAAAAGCGAAGCTGCCGGAATCACAGAGGTTCGTCCGTCAAAAGATATTGTTGCTTATCTAAAGAATGCACAGCAGAAGAAACAGACCATTCACTACCTTCCCACCTATCGTGCAGAACATCAGGTGAAGCTGTTTGCTTGGCTCGGTGTTGTTCCCGGAACGGAGAAACCGTCCAAGGATTTCATCATGGGTGTTGTCAACATGCGTAACAACAAGACGGCTGAAGAGATCGCTGAGATCGACAAGGCTTGTGTTGTCACAGCCGACATGCACATTGCTGCCATGCATACGGTTCGTCCGGGCATCCATGAAAGTGATGTAGCGGCTGCTGTCGCACAGGTTGCTTTTTCGCACAACTACGAACTCTCTTTCCCGACCATCGCTACGATCAACGGACAGACGCTTCATAATCACGAACACGGTCATCTGATCAAATCCGGTGATATGCTGCTGCTCGATGCAGGTGCTGAAACGGAAATGGGTTACTGCGGTGATATGTCATCCACGATTTGTGCAGACGCCAAATTCACAAAGCGTCAAAAAGATGTATATGACGTACAGGTTGCTTCTCACGAGGCTGCTGTAGCTGCCCTTCGTCCGGGTGTTCCGTTCGTTGATGTCTATGAGAAGGCTCTCTGCGTCATCTGGGATGGCATGAAGAATCTTGGATTTGCCAAAGGCGACTCCATGGAAGCTGTCAAAGCCGGTGCTTGTGCAATGTTCATGCCTTGCGGACTGGGCCACATGATGGGTCTCGACGTTCACGACATGGAGAATCTCGGTGAGGTTTATGTCGGATGGAACGGCGTTCCGAAGAGCACACAGTTCGGTCGCAAGTCATTGCGTTTGGGCCGTCCGCTCGAACCGGGCTTCTGTCTGACCATCGAACCGGGCATCTATTTCATCCCCGAACTGATGGATCTCTGGAAGAGCGAGCATAAGTTCACCGACTTCCTGAACTACGACAAGTTGGCTACCTACAAGGACTTCTCCGGCATCCGCAACGAAGAGGATTATCTCATCACCGAGACGGGAGCTCGTCTCCTTGGCAAGAAGGTTCCGATTCACACCGAAGATGTAGAAGCTGAGAAACTGAAACACTGACTTTAATCAGCCAGAAGGATTAGAGAGCCTCCGAAGACCATTGCGTTTCCGGGGGCTTTTTGTTGCTTGGTGAGGAAACGGGGTCTAATTTTAGCCTCCGTCGTTAATTGGTTTATGCAAAACGAAATGCTATATTGGATAACCTCTTATGCAGGTGTTTTGATATGAACTGCACCCATAAAGTTGGAAGGTTAATAGATAGCGTATTTATATTTAAA
>CAZIVE010000068.1:12629-14327 GCA_964542435.1 uncultured Parabacteroides sp. | reverse complement strand
AAATATTATCTACCTTTGAGAATTGAAATACTATTCAGAAAAACAAGAAAGAGAATCAACATGAAAACATCTATCTGCTTCCTGGCTGCTGCCACGCTTGTACTAACCGCTTGCGGAGGAATGAACGAGATTGAAAAGGCCAAGTCGGCTGCCACGATCGATATGCTTCGCCAACATACCGAAGCCATCTCCAACGACTCCTGCCAAGGACGAAAACCATTCACCGTCGGTGCCGATCGCGCCGTCAACTACATCGCACGTCAGATGAAAGCCATCGGACTGAAACCGATCAACGGCGACTCCTATTTCCAGCAGGTAAACATCATCTCTTCCACCACGGAGCCTTCGCCCGAGATGATCGTGAACACTCCGAAGGAGAAGCTGGCACTGAAAGCCATGGACGACTTCACCGCCTTCTCGGCCCGCATCGAACCGGATATCGAGGTGAAGGATGCGCAGCTGATCTTCGCAGGCTATGGCATCGTAGCGCCTGAATACGGCAAGAACGACTATGCAGGCATCAAAGACCCGCAGAACAAAGTGGCCATCGTCATCGTCAACGATCCCGGACTGGGAAGCAGCGACAACAGCTATTTCAAAGGCGACATCATGACTTACTACGGCCGCTGGATGTATAAATACGAAGAGGGCGCGCGCCAAGGACTCAAGGGCGTGCTCATCATTCACGAGACACGCGGCGCAGGCTATCCCTGGACCACCGTGCAGGCTTCGGCGAAATCGAAGATGTATGTGGACAACGGATCCAAAGCCTATACCTGTCCGCTTGAAGGATGGATCCAACTGGAATCGGCCCGGAAACTGCTGGCAGACAACGGTTATAATCTCGACTCACTCATCCAACAGTCGAAGTCGCCGAATTTCAAGCCCTTCGACCTGAACTCCACCGTGACGGTCTCCATGCACAACACCTTCGTACGTCAGCAGACGCCGAACGTCATCGGATATATTCCCGGAAGCGGCAAGACCGACGAGAGCGTTGTTTACATGGGCCATTGGGATCATCTGGGCTATGGCAAACCGATCAATGGCGACAGCATCGTGAACGGTGCGACCGACAACGCCACAGCCGTTGCCTGGATGCTCGAGACAGCCCGCTGCTTCCAGGCGCTCAAGGTGAAACCGCGTCGTAACATTATCTTCATCACGCCCACCTGCGAAGAGTCGGGATTCCTCGGTACGAAATACTACGTGGAGCATCCGCTCTTCCCGATCAACAAGGTGGCTGCGGTCATCAACCTCGACGTCATCCCGCTTTGGGGCGAGAACAACGACGTAACCATCACCGGCTACGGCAATTCCTCACTGGATGACGACGTCGCACAGCTGGCCAAGAAATACGGACGTTACATCATGCCCGATCCCGACGCCTTCAACGGCATGTTCTACCGTTCCGACCATTTCCCGTTCGTACAGAAAGGCATTCCCGCGATGTTCGCCAAAGGCTGGAACGACAATCGCAAGATGGGTAAGGAATGGTCAAGAAAACAGATCGACCATTACTGGGCCGAGATCTATCACAAGCCGACCGATCAGACACATCCCGGCATCGACGATTACAGCGGTCTGATGCAGGAAGTCCAGCTCTTCTTCGACCTCGGTTACAAGATCGCTCAAGAGACAACCTATCCGCAATGGAAGCCCGGTTCCGAATTCAGCAACGTGCTGAAAAGATGAAAT
>CAZIVE010000068.1:9250-12529 GCA_964542435.1 uncultured Parabacteroides sp. | reverse complement strand
CATCAGATCGGCGAAAAGCTGATAACCGTTTGTTAAGAGCGGCTCCATTTCCAACAGGATGTATGGGCAATAATGAAATAATTTGGTAGCAACGACGGCTTTTATTGTAAATTTGCAATCTGTTAGAGAATGATCTGGCATAGAAACAAAAAGAAATAAAATAATATTATGGCTTTACAATGTGGTATCGTAGGACTTCCCAACGTCGGGAAATCAACTCTGTTCAACTGTCTCTCCAATGCAAAAGCTCAGGCAGCCAACTTCCCTTTTTGCACCATCCAGCCCAATGTGGGCGTGATCACCGTGCCTGACGAACGACTCACCAAACTGGCTGAGATCGTCCATCCCGGACGTATCGTGCCGACGACCGTGGAGATCGTGGATATTGCAGGATTGGTCAAAGGTGCCAGCAAAGGCGAAGGTTTGGGGAATCAGTTTCTCGGTGATATCCGCGAGACCAACGCCATCCTGCACGTGCTGCGCTGCTTCGACGATAACAATGTGGTGCATGTCGATGGTAGTGTGAATCCGGTACGCGACAAGGAGATCATCGACACGGAACTGCAGATCAAAGACCTCGAGACCATCGACAGCCGTATCTCCAAGGTACAGAAACAGGCGCAGACCGGCGGCGACAAACAGGCCAAGCTGGCGTTCGACGTATTGTCAAAATATAAGGCAGCTCTGGAAAAAGGACTCAGCGCCCGCACCGTGACCTTCGATAGCAAGGATGAACAGAAGGTGGCTCACGATCTGTTTCTCTTGACCAACAAACCGATCCTCTATATATGCAACGTGGACGAAGCCAGTGCCATCAAAGGCAACCATTATGTGGATGAGGTACGCGAAGCCATCAAAGGCGAAGATGCCGAACTGCTGGTCGTCGCAGCCAAGGTGGAAAGCGAGATCGCTGAATTTGAGACCTACGAAGAACGGAAAATGTTTCTCGATGAGATCGGCTTGGAGGAATCGGGCGTAAACCGTCTGATCAAAACGGCCTACAAACTGCTCAACCTCGAGACCTTCATCACCGCAGGACCGATGGAAGTGCGTGCCTGGACGTATGGCAAAGGCTGGAAAGCTCCGCAATGCGCCGGCGTGATCCATACGGACTTTGAGAAGGGATTCATCCGCGCAGAGGTGATCAAATACGAGGATTATCTGAAATACGGATCGGAAGCAGCCGTGAAAGAGGCTGGCAAGATGAGCGTCGAAGGCAAGGACTATGTTGTCGAGGACGGCGACATCATGCACTTCCGCTTTAATGTATAACACTATAAAATAAAGAGATATGTCTTGGAAACATGTATTGCTTAGCTCCGCTGCTGCGCTGACGCTCGTAGTCATGTTATCTGCATGCAGCCGGAAACCGGAAACATTGGATCAGATGATCGACCGTGGACTGAAAGTGGCTTCTGCTCAAGCCCTCGACATGGCCAAACAACTCGAAAACCAACCCGCAGCATTCCCGAGAACCGTGGATGGCGATACCCTGCAGACCAGCGATTATACCTGGTGGTGCAGCGGATTCTTCCCCGGAGAACTCTGGTATCTCTACGAAGCCACCGGCAAAGAGACGTTCCGCCATTATGCCGAGATCTATACGAAACGCGTGGCTCCGGCTCAATTCATGACCAACACGCACGACGTGGGATTCATGATCTATAACAGCTTCGGCAATGCTTATCGCATCACGAAGGACACCAGCTACTGCTCTGCCATCATCAATGCCGCCAATTCCCTCTCTACGCGTTACAATGTGAAAGCCGGCGTGTTCAAGAGCTGGGACAGCAATTCCAAATGGCAGTATCCCGTCATCATCGACAACATGATGAACCTCGAGCTGCTTTGCGAAGCTTACAAAATCAACGGCGATCAGGATCTCTACGCAAAGGCGCTGAGCCACGCCAGCACCACGCTGGTCTATCAGTTCCGTCCTACGTTCAGCTGCTATCACGTCATAGATTATGACACCATCACCGGACGACCCAGAGCGTTCGACACAGCCCAGGGTTATTCCCGCGAATCGGCTTGGGCTCGCGGACAGTCGTGGGCTTTATACGGCTTCACGATGATGTACAGAGAGTCCGGCAAGGAGGATTATCTGACCGCTGCACGCAATGTGGCCTTCTTCCTCATGAACCACCCGCGCATGCCGCAGGACAAAGTTCCCTATTGGGATTACGATGCGCCCGACATTCCCAATGCCAAACGCGACGCTTCGTCTGCTGCCATCATGGCTTCAGCCCTCATCGAACTCAGTCAGGTCAACAATATGTTCCCCGTAGAGAACGACGGTTATCTGAAGTTTGCCGAAGCTCAGCTCCGTTCCCTCTCTTCTCCGCAGTATCTGGCCAAGAAAGGCGAGAACCACCACTTCACACTGATGCATTCCGTGGGAAGCCTGCCCGGAAAATCCGAAGTGGATGTGCCGCTCAGCTATGCCGACTACTATTACGTGGAAGCCCTGCTGAGACTGAAGAAGGTATTGAAAGAACAACCCTCTAAATAACATATCATGAAAAGTCTCTTCATCGTCGCAGCCGCTGCTGCCCTTTGTTGCCTGAATATGAATGCTCAGCAGCAACAGCAACAACAAAAGAAAGTCAGCATTCTTCAGATCATGAACGTGAAGACAGGCAAAACGGCTGTCGTCAAGGAATTCCCGGGCATCATCGAAGCTCCCAACTGGACGCCCGACGGGAAATGGCTCGTTTATAACAGCAACGGAAAACTATACAAAATAGCCGTGGACGGGAAAAGTGATCCGATCCTGATTCCAACGGGCGAAGCCAACAACTGCAACAACGATCATGTCATTTCTAAAGACGGCAAACAGATCGGCATCAGCAGTTCGGTGATCAAAGACAAGAGCTACAGCTCCGTCGTCTATACCGTGCCTTTTGAAGGAGGCGAAGCCAAACGCATCACGCCCGACGGAATGAGCTATCTGCACGGCTGGAGTCCCGACTTGAAGACTCTCGCCTTCTGCGGTTCACGCAACGGCGCACGCCAACTCGATGTCTATACGATATCCGCCAATGGCGACAACGAAAAACAGCTCACTACGACCGACGGTCTCGACGATGGTCCGGAATATTCACCCGATGGCAAACAGATCTGGTTTAATTCGGTCCGCACCGGCTTGATGCAGATCTGGCTTATGAATGCCGACGGCAGCAACCAGACACAGATGACCTTCGACAAGGATTTCAACTCCTGGTTTGCACACATCTCTCCCAATGGCAAGCTGATCGTTTACATTGCCTATCATAAAGG
>CAZIVE010000068.1:7974-9150 GCA_964542435.1 uncultured Parabacteroides sp. | reverse complement strand
CGCCTTTCGAAGACGTCCGGAATGACGGTTGAAAACTTTAATACATAAAGCGATATGAAAACAAAATGGATGGCAATGGTTGCAATGCTGATGGTTTGTCAGTTGGGATTTGCACAAAAAAACGCTTCACAACTGTATGAGCAGTTCAAGAATGAAAAAGGGGTTGATTGCGTCAACATAGGCAAATTAGCCATGAGCTTTGCCGGAATCACGACCAACACACACGGTGTAAGCAGCGTCAGAGTGCTCGACTTGGAAGATAGTCCGGCATCCGTACGTGAGAGCTTCTCCCAGAGCTGCAAGAATCTGGAGCTGGGCGATTACGAGCCTTTCCTCACAAGCAATGAGGACGGCGAACATACAAAGATCCTGACAAAGATGAACGGTGATTTCATTTCAGAAATGCTGATCATCACGACAGGAAAAGGTGATTGCAGTATGGTCTGGCTGACCGGAAAGATCAATCCGAACGAGGTCAAGAACGAAACAAGAAATAAATAAGCGTTTCGATTAATGGACTCAGCGCAGTTCAAGGAGCTGTTCATGCCGTTCCACACAAAGCTCTACCGCATAGCGATGGCCTTGCTTGGGAATCGTGATGATGCTGAGGATATTCTTCAGGAGACCTACTGCAAACTTTGGGACCGGCGAGAACAATTGGACGAAGTGAACAATGCAGAAGCGTTCAGCGTTACCATGATCAAGAACCTCTGCATCGACTTCCTCCGATCACAGCAGACCAAACCCGATGAGACGGAAATCGATTCGGTGTCACTGCCGGCTGGACGAGCGCCGGACAGCGAAATGGAGGAGAAAGAAACCCTGCAGAAAGTAAGGCAATGCATCAGCAACCTGCCCGAAAACCAACAACAGGTGATCCGACTCAGAAGCATAGCAGAATGCTCTATAGAAGAGACTGCAAAAATCACCGGATTCAGTTCGGCCAATATTCGAGTTCTCCTTTCGAGAGCACGGACGACAATAAAAGAAGAAATGGTTAGAAAATATGGATATGGACGATAAACAGATTGATGAATTGATAAAAAAGGCACTCAGCGACGAATCTTCGTTGCCCGAAGGACTGGCCGACCGACTGGAAAAGGCGATCGACGAACATGCCGCGGGCCATGGGGAAGAGAAGGAGAATCATGCCAAGCAGATTCGTCTGTTCTCGCG
>CAZIVE010000068.1:0-7874 GCA_964542435.1 uncultured Parabacteroides sp. | reverse complement strand
GACAATAGCAATGAAAACAATTAAATATATTCTCTTGGCACTGATGCTTTGCCTCTCGAGCAACCTCTTTGCCCAGAAAAGCCTCTTCGATAAATACTCCGATATGGACGACGTGACCACGATCTACATCTCGAAGAACATGTTCCGCATGATGCCACAAGGCGCAACGGCGGGAGTGAATATCTCAAGGATAAAGAACAAACTCAACTCCATGCAGATCATCACCACTGAGAAGAGATCCATCATCACAGCCCTTCGCAAAGATATCAATGCCTTCAAATCATCCAACCGGCAATTTTCAGAGCTGATGCGCATCAAAGAGGGTAAAGAAAGTACGGTCTTCCTCGCCGATCAACGGGGCGACCTCATCAAGAATCTCCTCATGATCATGGACGAAGGCGACGAGATGACCATCATCCAAATGCTCGGCAACTTTACCGTGCAGGATGTGCAGCAGATCACGAAATAAAAATAAAGGAAGATTACTCTCTACATGATGTCCATCGCGAACTATAGCGGATTCAATGTAGAAACGGATGAAAAGGGAAAAGAATCCTGTTCCTATATCTTCCTTGTCCCCGATGGTTTCAAGATCCCGGGAAAATATACAGACGATACAAAGATGTATGCTACATCTGACGACAAGAGATTTTGGGCCAACCCGTACGAATAAAAAGATATAAAGTTGCTTTTGGGTCTATCCGATCGCAGCTTCTCAAACCGAAAAATGGCAAAAGTTGCATCAAATGTTGCCTTTTCAATTCAAAAGTACACATCTGATGCGTCAAATACCAACTTGCAGATTTTAAAGATGGGAAAAGTTGCATCAAATCATGACTTGTGGTTTCGAAAGTCAACATTTAATGCATCAGATTTGAACTTTTTCAAAAAAAAGGGCAAAAAGTGACATCCGTTGCCATTTCCTGAGTAGTGCAATTGGCATTTAATGCATCAAGTCTCTACTTTTCACGAAAAAAGCTCAAATCTGATGCATCAAAAACCATTTTATGAAAAAAATAGTCACAATCAGAGCCAACTATAGTTTTTATTTCCCCTTAAATAGACATTTGATTGCGGTCCACTAAAACAACCAAAGATGAAATCACGGCTCCTTCGATCCTCCGGAACAGCTAGAAATGAAAAAATAGTTCGGATTTTCTTTTTGAGATAAAAGATAAAACTTCATCTTTGCAAAACCGAAAAGAAACGAAACATTATGATAGCAAGTCAAAGAAGAGAGAAAATTTTGGAGCTGATCAAAGAGGACGGACAAGCAAAAGTCATCAACCTGAGTCGTCTGTTCAAAGTTACGGAAGTCACTATCCGACAGGATCTGGAGAAGCTCGAACGCGACGGTTATCTGGTACGCGAACACGGCGGTGCCTATCTGAAACGCTCTCATGACAACGCCGGAACCATGGTTCTTTCGAACGAAGAATTGCACGTCAAGGAAAAGATGCTCATTGCACGCAAAGCCGTGGAATTCATCCACGACGGCGACACGATCATTCTCGATTCCGGTTCCACAACGACCGAAATAGCCAAACTTATCAAAGGCTTTACCAACCTCACCATCATCACCAATGCTCTCAATATCGCCATCATATTAGGTGCTGAACCCGGCGTCAATATCGTTGTCACAGGCGGCGAGTTCAAATCACCTACCTTATCGCTCACCGGACAGAAAGCAGCCGACTTCTTCCAAAACCTGCATGTGGACAAACTGTTCCTCGCCACAGCAGGCATCGCACTCAAATCCGGACTTACCTATCCGGGCATCAGCGATATCTGCGTCAAACGTGCCATGATCGAATCGGCGGATGAAACCTATCTCGTGGCCGATTCATCCAAGATCGGGAAGAGTGCATTTGCCAGCCTGGGAGCCCTTTCTCTCATCAATTACATCATCACCGATTCCAACATCAGCAAGGAAGATATCAAACTGTTCGAAAGCTTTGATCTGAAGATCATCGTAGCGGAAGACGACAAAGAAGAGCCGCTCTAAAAACTTTCGTTTTATTTCTTTACGAATATAATTATTGTTAAAGCACTTTCGTTTTCTTTCGTTTGCTTTTGTTTCTAACGGAATTGTTCTTTTATTTGCAAAAGAATAATGGAAAAAATAGTATGGAAGTAAAAGATCTCATCTTGCAATCCGAAAGAAATCGAAAAAGATTGATCGAAGTCATCTATCAGGCAAAAGCCGGTCATACTGGCGGCGATCTCTCGTGTCTCAACGTCCTCACGGTACTTTACCATCGTGTGCTTCGTTGCAATCCCAATCAGCCGAAAGATCCCCTTCGCGACCGCTTCATTCTGAGCAAAGGCCATTGCGTGGAAGCTCTCTACGTCACGCTGGAATCAAAGGGATATATCTCCAAAGAAATAGTAAATACCTTGGGGCATTACGGTTCGATTCTTTCCGGTCATCCCACCATCGAAGTGCCGGGCATCGAAGTCAACACCGGCGCATTAGGTCATGGATTACCTATTGGTGTGGGAATGGCGATCGCCGCGAAGATGGACGAGGCAAATTACAAAACCTATGTCCTCATGGGCGACGGAGAACAAGGCGAAGGTTCTATATACGAAGCTGCGATGGCCGGACATCAGTATAAACTGGACAATCTGGTTGCCATCATCGACCGCAACGGATTGCAGATCAGCGGAAGCACCGAAGATGTGATGTCTATTGAAAGCATTCGCGAACGTTGGACAGCGCTCGGATGGGACGTTTTAGAGATGAACGGCAACGATGTGGCAGCTATTTGCAAAACCTTCGACGCCATCAACTATTGTAACCATAAGCCGCATCTCATCATATCGCACTCCACGAAGGGAGAAGGTGTTTCGTATATGGAAAACGTTGCCTCATGGCATCATGGCGTTCCCACAGACGAGCAATATGCGATTGCACTGAAAGAGATCTCAACACGAATCAACGAAATAGAAAAGGAAACGAATCATGACTAACTGCAGAAAGAGTTTTACAGATACATTATTGTCACTGGCAAAGAACGACAAGCAGATCATCGCCGTAACGACCGATGCCCGCGGTTCAGCCACATTGAACGATTATGCCAAGGAACTGCCCAAGCAGTTTGTGGAATGTGGCATTGCTGAACAAGATGCCATAGGAATCTCAGCCGGCCTTGCCCACAGCGGAAAGAAGGTATTCGTCTGCGGTCCCGCCTGTTTCTACGTAGCCAGAAGTCTCGAGCAGATCAAAGTGGATCTGGCCTACAGCCAGAACAACGTCAAGGTGCTGGGCGTAAGCGGCGGCGTGGCTTATGGAGCATTAGGCGCCACACATCATAGTCTTCATGACATTGCCGCACTTCGCACTTTCCCGGGCATGCAGATCGTATTGCCTTGTGATCCGCGACAAACCGTCAAACTGGTAAAGCTGCTCGTCGATTATCCGCATCCTGTATATATCAGAGTGGGCCGCGGTTCTGTGCCCGACGTATATGAGAACGACGATTTCGACGTCACACCGGGCAAAGCCAACACGCTTCTGCAAGGCAACGACCTTACCCTCATCGGTACGGGAGAAACGGTCTATCATGCTTATCAGGCCGGACTCCGCTTGCAGAAAGAGGGCATCCATGCCCGCGTACTCGATCTCTCCTGGATCAAACCGTTCGATGAAGCTGCCATTCGCAAAGCGGCTGCTGAGACGGGACGCATCATTACGGTGGAAGAACATAGTATCTACGGCGGATTGGGAAGCCTGGTGACAGGCTGCATTTCCGAATCTCCCGTGCCTGTTAGAATCATCGGCATTCCGGATGAGAATGTGGTACACGGCAACTCTGCCGAAATATTCGCGCATTACGGTCTGGACGCTGATGGCATTTATAAGAGTGCGATCGATTTCCTGAAGAAATAATCCATTGGAACCATGAAAAACCTGATTATAGCGATCGACCAAAGTACATCCGCCACAAAAGCGATGCTTTTCACGGAGCAATGCGAACTTTTGCATCGTGTGAATATCGCTCATGAACAGTTCTATCCGAAACCCGGATGGGTGGAACACGATGCGGAAGAGATTTATCAAAATACGCTGAAAGCCATTCACGAACTGATGGACACGGCGGGAATAGAGCAGGAATGTTCCTATTCCCTCGCCATCACCAACCAACGCGAGACGGTTGTCGTATGGAACAAGAACAACGGAAAACCTGTCTATCACGCCGTCGTATGGCAATGCATGCGAGGTGCGGATTACTGTAACCTCCTGAAAGAGGCGGGATATTCGGAGATGGTACAGGAAAAAAGCGGACTGCTCATCGATCCCTATTTTTCCGCCAGCGGCGTGAAATGGATCCTCGATAATGTAAAAGGGGCACGTGAAGCTGCCGACAACGGTGATCTGCTGATGGGAACCATCGAAAGCTGGCTCATCTGGAAACTCACCGACGGCAAACGTCATGTCACCGACTTCACCAATGCTTCGCGTACTATGCTCTTCAATATCCATACACTGGATTGGGACAAGGATCTGCTGAAGCTCTTCACCATTCCCCGCAGCATGATGGCTGAACCTTTGCCCTGCGATGCGCTCTTCGGCGAGACAACGATCGGAGGACTTTTCGCCCAACCTATACAGATTGCAGGAGTTTTAGGAGATTCACACGGAGCGTTGACAGGACAGATGTGTTTCGAAGAAGGACTCGGAAAGACTACCTATGGAACAGGATCGTCTGTAATGGTCAACATCGGAGAGAAAGCCGTCAAAGCACCGGAAGGACTAGTAACTTCTGTTGGATTGGCTGCCTTAGGAAAAATCTTCTATGCTTTTGAAGGCAACATACACGCTACAGGCGCTACCATCAGCTGGATCAAGAATAATCTGGAGATGATTGCATCACCATCGGAAGCTGAGAAATGGGCTACATCCGTCAAAGATAACGGCGGTGTCTATTTCGTCCCCGCATTCGCCGGATTAGGTGCACCGTGGTGGCATTCAGATGTAAAAGCAGCCATCTTCGGACTGACGTTAGGTTCGACAAAGGCTCATCTGCTTCGTGCAGCTCTCGAATCCATCGCTTATCAGGTGAACGATCTTGTAAGTGCCATGACCAAAAGGGCAGGAGTGAAGCTTAAGGAGATGCGTGTAGATGGCGGTCCCACGAAGGACAGATTCCTCATGCAGTTTCAGGCAGACCTGCTTCGTGCAGCCATCGTTCGTTCAGACATCGAAGAGGCTTCGGCTCTCGGAGCTGTCATCATGAACGGATTTGCCCTGCACAGATGGAACTCATTCGAAGAGGTTGCAGCTCACAGAAAGTGCGACGCACCTGTCGTTCCTCAAGATAATGAAGCGGAGATGCAACAGCTCTATGCAGGCTGGCATCAGGCCGTCAATCAACTGATAAAATAAAAACAATATAAAAGACTAATCGTATATAAACCATGGAAGCAAACAAAAAAATGTGTTTCGGTGTCATCATTGGCACACGCGCTTATTTCAATTCTGATTTAGCAAAAGATGTACGTAAACAACTGCTCAAGACATTGACCGACGAAGGGTACGACTATGTCATCCTTCCCGAAGATGCCACGCCAACAGGAAGCAGCAGCATTGAGACACGCGAGGACGGCGTTCTCTGCGCCAATCTTTTCCGTGCCAACCGCGATCGTATCGACGGCATCATCGTCTCTCTGCCTAACTTCGGCTTCGAGATCGGTATCATCAACGCCATTAACATTGCTGACCTGCGCGTACCTGTACTGGTTCAGGCCTGCGATGACGAGAACGATAAAGTGGACCTCGACAGTCGCCGCGATGCTTTCTGCGGAAAGATCTCTGTCTGCAACAACCTTTATCAGTTCGGCATTCCTTTTACGGATACCACGACGCACACCTATTCCATCCATTCGGAACTCCTCGCAAAAGATATCAACAAGTTTGCCGGAATCTGCCGCGTAGTCAACGGACTGCGCCATGCCCGCATCGGTGCCATCGGTGCTCGTCCTTCCGGATTCCAGACCGTCCGTGCCAGTGAGAAGATTCTCCAGGCTTCAGGCATTACGGTTGTTCCCGTTGACCT
Organism: uncultured Parabacteroides sp.; assembly: GCA_964542435.1. Lineage (GTDB taxonomy): Bacteria > Bacteroidota > Bacteroidia > Bacteroidales > Tannerellaceae > CAZIVE01. The sequence continues at coordinate 1,815 of CAZIVE010000068.1, read as the reverse complement.
TTCTGAGATCCTTGGCAATGCGCGTCGCATCGAAGACAATGACAAGAAGCTTCTGGCGAAGATGGAGGAGATCAAGAAATATGCTGCCGTTCCGAAAGAATACGACAGCAAACTTGCCCTGCAGGCGAAGTTCGGACTGGCTGTAGAAAATTGGATTGAAGCCAATGCTATCGATGCCGTTGCTATCGAATGCTGGGATTCATTGGAACAAAACTACGGCTGTGCTGCCTGCATCACCATGAGTATGTTGGGAGAGAAACTGATTCCGGCAGCTTGCGAAGTAGATATCGCAGGAGCAGTCTCGATGTATGCACTCGAACTGGCTTCGAAAAACCAGGCTGCTCTGCTCGACTGGAACAATAACTTCGCAGAAGATCGTAATAAATGTGTTTGTACACACTGCGGCAACTTCCCGAAATCATTTGTCAAGAACGATCTGAAACTCGGAACGCTGGGCGTATTGGGACGCACATTAGGAAAAGTCAACACCTTCGGAGCGGTATATGGCAAAGTAAAGCAGGGCAATTTCACCTTCTTCCGCATCTCGACTGACGACACCAAAGGCCGCATCAAATCTTATCTGGGCGAAGGTAGCATTACCGACGATCCTTACGGAATGGACGGATGTATCGCGGTCACCAAGGTGGACAATCTGCAGACGCTCATGAAATATATCTGCCACAACGGCTTTGAACATCATGTAGCTATGTGCCGCGGAAATGTAAAGGAGATCCTGCAGGATGCTGTGGAGAACTATCTGGGATGGAATCTCTATGTTCATGAATAATACGATTGAATTATGATACTTGTAAGTAATTACATCCTCGCACTCTTCTGCTGTGTGTATTGCTGCATCTGCTGGGGCTCATGGGCAAACACACAGAAGATGGTGTCGCGCAAGAACTGGAGCTTCGAACTGTTCTATTGGGATCTTACCCTTGGACTGTTCCTTACTGCTACACTCGCCGCACTGACCTTGGGAAGCATGGGAAGTACCGGAAGAACCTTCTTCCAGGATCTGGCTGCCATGGACTGGAACAGCATCAAATATGCTGTCTTGGGAGGTGTGATCTGGAACTTCGGTAACGTCTTCCTTACGGCAGCCATCGCTGTTGCGGGCATGTCCGTGGGATTCCCGATCGGCGGAGGATTAGGATGGATTGGCGGAGTTATCTTCAACTATTTCCTGATACTCCTTGCCGGACAGACTTATCCGGGCAATCAGACATTGTTATGGATCGGCGTAGTCATCATCATCGCTGCCATATTGCTCTGCGCAAAGGCTTACGGAGAAATCTCCAAGACGAAAGCTTCCACTCCGAAAAAGGGCGTTCTGCTTGCCGTCATGTCAGGCATCGCCTTCATGTTCTTCTACGGATTGGTAGTCAAATCCATCGATCCGCAATATGTATCCGGAGGAACGGGAACCTTCACGCCTTACACTGGCGTCTTCTTCTTTGCCGTCGGTATTCTGATCAGCACGCCTTTCTTCAACGGCTTTGCCATGCGTCATCCCGTTTCCGGGAACAAAGTCAGCATGAAGGATTATGTCAAAGGCGACTCGCGTACGCATCTCATCGGCCTTCTCGGAGGATTGATCTGGATGAGCGGTATGGCGGTCAGTTTCATGGGTGCAGGAGCAGCCAATCCGGCCATCTCGTATGCACTGAGCAACGCTTCGCCTGTCGTCGCCATGATCTGGGGCGTCTTCGTCTGGAAAGAATTCAAGGGAACACCCAAGAGTGCTCAAACCAAGATCGCCATCATGTTCGCTCTGTTCGTCATCGGACTTGTACTGATCACCCTGTCCAACTA
>CAZIVE010000067.1:6632-14353 GCA_964542435.1 uncultured Parabacteroides sp. | reverse complement strand
AAAAGCAAGAGGCAAGCTTTCGGCCTGCCTCTTTCCTTTTTAATACTCTTATAAACGTTACTTTATCGGCCGGATAATCACCTCACGGACGTACTGCGCAGGATAAACGCGGTAGGCGGCGAACGTGGATCGGGCTGTACATCCAACGCCGGTTGTGGCGTAATCCAGATTCAGCGTCAGACCTTTTGCGGGCTGCAGCTGATAGGTGTAGGATGCCTTTGTCAGATTGTCTGTGGAATAGATGGATGTGTTAAAGTTGAAAAGTTCGTTCATACAGAAGGCAAGACCTTTACCATTAGCGTCGGTCATCTTCAGCCAACGTGTGTCGGTACGAAGCCCGTTGTCCTGAGGAATCAGATATGGCTCGTACATTTTCTCGGCGGTTGTTGTATAGATACCGACTTTATAGCCGGTCTTGCGATCGGTATAATTCTCTTCCGGTCCGCGGCCATAATAGGTGACGTTATCCAGCGACTTGTTCAACATCATCTTCAGTCCGATTCTGGGCAGCCACATCGGCATATTCCCTTGCGGTGCAATGCTGTGATGCAATGTAATCTCTCCATTGCCATCGATTGTGTAGGTGAAGATGTTTTCGAAACCGTTGTATTCCTGTCCTCTGATGTAAAGATCGCGATTCCCGACGGAGCTTTCATTGGTCTGATCGAAGGTACGAACCGAAACGACTACTTTGCTGCCTGCCTGTTCGCATCGGAAAGACTCCAATTTGTGTGTCAGTCGATCGATGCCTGTCGAGTACCATTCTGTAGCGGTCATCTCGCCGAAGCCCTCTTTCCATTTCTGGGAATGAGCTGTACGAGAGTTCCACTGATCTAATTCGTTAGCCAAAGGAGCACGCCAAACGTTCATCTCGAGCGGTTCATCCAACATCTCTTTTCCATTTACCTTCATTGATACGAGCGATCCGCTCTGTTTGTCGAAGGCATATTCGAAACCATTGCCCTTTGCAATAGTCTGGCTGTCGTTCTCCGTAAGCTGTACGGACGACGTTGCCTTGGTAGATTCGGGCAGTGAAGCGCGTCCTCCCAGTTCCAGCTGGTTCCATGCCACTTCGAAGCCTTTCTTTGCCCAAAGCTCATCATTCTTTAACGTCGATGAGAGGTTGATGCGATATTCTTTCCCGGGTTGTTTTGTGAAGGAACGGATCGGGATCTGCACGGTCTTGCTTTGTTGCGCAGCTATGTCCGGAGAAAGTTCTCCCTGCTGAAGGACAGTAGTATCTTCGGTCAGCGTCCAATAAGTGGCGAGAGCGGAGGCATTGAGAAAGTTGAAATGATTGGTCATCTCCACTGTGCCGCTCGTCTCGTCGAGCAATGTGGCTACAATCGGCTGTGTGCTGTGCTTCATCTGCTCCATCTCAGGCTGCGGACGACGATCGGGCCAGATGCTTCCGTAGGTTCGGGCGCCGATGCCGTAACTGAAATAGGTGCCTGCGTCATGCTCCTCTTCGAAGGTGAGCCAAAGCGCCGACTTTTCAGCAGGATCCTTCAGCTTGGCAAGTTCGTCGGGCGTGATGGCATCAGCGAAGATGCCTACGTCATCCAGTTGCGCATCGCAAATATAGACATTGGTTTCCTGGCCATGTTCCTCTTCATTGCGTCCGATGTTGACAGGGAACGGGAAATTGACGATGTTGCCATTGGCCTCCATGCTGCCTGCTTCGCGGTTGTCGATGAAGACTTTCATCTGCTTACCGTCATAGACGCCGGAGAGCTGGTGCCAATGTTCTTCCCAGTCTGACGGAAGCGCCACGCGCAACGTTTGTTTCTTACCATTATATATATAGAAATCGAGAGAGTCTTTGCCATGCTGCTGCAAACCGTACTGATAATTGCCTTTCGTAATGAACGAACCGCAACTCGAAACCAGCTTGCGCGGGAAGAGACGGCAGGTAAGCGTCAGCTTGTCGCCGGCAATCTCAAGATTATTGCCTCGATAGACTTCTACCCACTGATCGTGACCATTCAGATCAAGTACTTTATTGGCCTGCTTCTTGCTAAGGTTGACTAGTTTCGCGTTGCCCATCATCACTGATTGCGTATGGAAAGGCGACTGATCGGTCAAGGTGCGAGCATGTTCGGTAAGTCCGGGACTGACAAAATCCCAGATGGCGCCACCCATTATGCGCGGATGATTGTAAATGACGCGCCAGTAGTCGTCCAATCCGCCACCGCCATTGCCGGCTACAGAGAGATATTCATCCATGAACGACGGACGGATATCGTTCTTGTCCGGTTCTGCGGCCACCTGTATCTCCAGTTCTGAAGGTGAAGGATAGCGCGGACCGATGATGTCCTCGGCAGGATGCGAGAAGGAATTGCCGCCATACATCCAATAACGCGTCGGATCGTATTTCTTTCCCTCCTTCACCACTTCCGTGATGTCAGGGCCTTCGCCGCTCTCGTTTCCCGCGCTCCAAAAGAGGATGCACGGATGGTTGCGATCGCGCAGCACCATACGACGCACTCGCTCCTGATACATCGGGATGAAAGCCGGAAGGTTGGAGACATATTCCGTGGCATGGCTTTCGTCGCCCGTCTCATCAATGATGAAGAGGCCATATTCGTCAGCCAATTCGAGGTATTTATTGACAGGCGGATAATGCGACGTGCGCACGGCGTTGAAGTTATGCTGTTTCAATATCTCAAAATCCTTGCGAATGACCGCTTCGGTCATACGATGTCCCATTTCGGGATCCTGCATGTGACTGTTGGTGGCGCTGATCTTCACGGGAACGCCATTGAGGAAGAAGGTGTCACCTTTGATGAGTGTTTCCTTGAATCCGATGCGCTGCGAAGCCTGGTCAACGACCTGACCGTTGGCATCGAGCAATTCCATTTTCAGGGTGTAGAGCACAGGCGTTTCTGAAGTCCACTTCTTCGGATTCTGCACGGCTGTGCTCAAGTCTATCCATTGATCGCCCTTCTCTTTCATGGCGAACACTGCGGATTTCATCTCAGTCACCTGCGCACCGGAAGCATCGTTCAGAACGGCTTTCAGCGTGTAGTTGGAAGAGGCTGCAGCGTCATAACGTTTCACATCCAGCTTCACCTTCAGTGTCGCATCACGATAGGCATCGTCAAGATCGGTGATAATCTGCCAGTCGTAAAGGCGCGTCTTCGGAGCGGCATAAATCCAAACATCGTCAAAGATGCCAGCCAAACGCCAGTAGTCCTGACCTTCCAGATAAAAGCCGTCAGAAAATTTCAACACACATACGGCGATCGTGTTCTTCCCCGGTTTCACATATTTTGTAATGTCATATTCGGCAGGTTCCTGCGCTCCTTCGTTGTAACCGACCTGTTCGCCGTTGATCCAGACAAACGAGGCAGAAGCAGTCTTCTCCATGCGAAGTAAAATCTGCTCGCCTTTCCAATCGCTCGGAACGGTGAAGGTGCGTCGGTAAGCACCTGTCGGATTGTATTCCCAAGGTACCTTCGGAGGCATAACTGCGAACGGTGGCGTCGGCGTACGCTGCATGTAGCGCATATAGGCAGGAGGATAAGCGCCTTCAGGTATCTGCAGGGCAAACGGTGCATGAACGTTACGGAACATCCGGTCGCCAAAACCTTTCATCTCCCAGTTCGAAGGCACTTCGATGCTGTTCCATTTTCCATCGTTGAAACCGGTTCGGAAGAAATCCTTTGGTACCGCGGTGGGCGCATTGCAAAAGAGAAAGCGCCACGTCCCATTGAGTGAAAGATGTTTCGCCGGCACAAAATAGGCATGACCGGCCTCCTGATTCTCTTCAAACACCGAGGTATTCTCGATGTAGTCCGAAAGATGGTCAAGGTAGTTTTTCTGCTGCGCGAACAGAGGAGTCGCCAGCAAAGCAGAGATTGTTAAGTATAACAGACGTTTCATGAATTTGTAAATTGATTATGAATCTTTCTATTTTATCGTAAAGATAGGAAATATGTTTGGTAAGAAATTGCATCCTCCTTCACCGTGTGAAACAGGTTACGAATGCTTTGGAGAAGCGTTGCAATTCTGCAGGAACCTTTCAGAGTACTCGCCAAGGTGTTTTCAACTTATGCAAACGCCTTGGTGAGCTCTCTTTCTATAATATAATAGTGTTTACAGAGTGCGCTTTGATGACGGGCGAATAACTCTTCTTTCCAAGCTGGATGCTGACGGTTTTATCTGCATCGGCTTCGTTGGCAATCAAAACTGCTACTTTGCCATCTTTATTGACAAAGCAGATTACGTCCTTGCAATCGCCGGCTGTCACCAGTCTTTTAGCGCCCGGAAGCACAAAATGGCTGGCATGTTTCAGCAGATAATACTCCAGGGTATATTTAAACGATTTGCCATCTTTAGCCACCGTCACGAGCGAGTTCTGCGACCAGCCCCAATGGCTCACGCCACCTTCGAGCAGCGAAGTGTTCCAATAGTCGTAAATCGAAACGCCGTTGTTCAGATAATGGTGCATCAGTTCCCAACAATGCATCATAGCTGCCCAGTCGTTCTTGCCATTGCCACATTCCTGTTCGCTCTGGATAAGTTTCATGTTAGGATAACGCTGGTGTATGCCGGGCAATGCGCCGCGTCCTGCCCATTGGAAGCTGACAGCGGAGACATATTTCTGAGCGTCGGAATCCGTCAATACGGTATCGACCATAGCTTCCTTGGCACGTTCAACGGTTCCGAACATTGTCTTTACGCCAATTTCCTGCATGGCCGGACCAAGATATTTGCCGATGAAGTTGGCCAGCGAACCGGCTTTCCAGCAACAACCCGGATAGAGTGTATTGGAATTGAATTCATTCTGCGGCATAACACCGAAGATCTCGATACCTTCTGCGCGGTAAGCCTTGATAAATTTTTGGAAGTAGAGTGCATAGGCTTTCAGATACTGTGGCTCCTGAATGAATCCATCGGTTCCTTCTTTGATCTGTTTGTCGATAGCCAAGCCGTTGTCCACGGAAAGCATTCCCGGCAGACTGGGTGCAGCCTGTCCTGGCTTGCGGTTCTGCTCCATGCGTTTCATCATCTGCTCCATGCGTTGTTTCATGGCTGCGGTAGATGCACATGCGTAATGTTTGTTCCATTTCATCCAAGCCGGCGGCGTCCAGGGCGATGCCCAGACTTTCAGATTCGGTTGGTATTTCTTGGCTGCCTTGATGAAGGGGATCAACGTCGCTTTGTCGTGACTGATGGAAAAGTTGTTCATGGCGAAGTCGCCTTCCGTGTCATCATACGAATAGTATTCAAGCGCGAAGTCGTTGGCTGCAACCGGCATACGGCAGACCGTGAAGTTAGCGCCAACGCCTGGAGCGAACATCTCCTTCAAGATGCCATCGCGTTCCTTTTCGGGCAGCAGCGAAAGGCTGGTCCAGCCCAGTTCGTTGAAGCAGGTACCGAAGCCTTCGATGGTCTGATCCGTCTTGCTGAGGTCGATGATCAACGTAGAGTCCGCCTTAATGGCTGCACCCGCCTTCGGTGAAGCCTGCACTTTCCACTGTTGACTTTGAGTGGTGGTAACAAACTGCGCGTGGAGTTGTGTCGCACCTATTGCAGATAACAGAATACCTGCCGAAATAGAGATGAAATATTTATTCATGTTTTTTCTTATGGTTGATTAGATATTTAAAATTCATTCATTACAAAGGCCGGTCCGATAATGGACCGGCCCTCAAAGCAATCTACACAAATATACAGTTAATATTAGTAACCCGGATTCTGTTGGATATTCGGATTGACGCTAACTTCAGTGTATGGGAAAGGCAGCAGCTTGTTGCGTTCCTTGAAACCGGCATCGGCATTCTCGATATACGTTCCGTCGCCACGAGGAACCAATTTGCCTTTGTCCTTCAAAACGGTCTCGGCATCACCCCAGCGAATCAGATCCTGGAAGCGGACGAACTCGTAACAGAGTTCGAGACGACGTTCCGTCTTGATGTCAGCAAACAGTTTGTCGCCCGTACTTGTAAGATCAGGCATCTGTGCACGTTTACGAACCTGGTTGATATAGCCCAGAGCTTTCTGGTCGTCAGCAGGCGACATACGGTTATAAGCTTCGGCAGCCATCAACAGGACATCTGCATAACGAAGCAGACGGAAATTCGTTCCGGCTACGGTATGGTAAGCTTCGCCCTTTGTTTCAGAAACCCAAGAACCATATTTAAATGCTACATAACCTTCATTGTTGTAGGGAAGATTTCCATTTTGTCTCAAAGAACCACCATATTTACTAATCAATTCCTGCTCGTTGATCACTGTGTTGTTGCGACGATAGGTATCTCCTGCCTCAGTAAATGCTTTATAGCTCTCAGGAGACGGACCGCACCAACCCCATGCTGTCTCGGAGATGCCACTCGTTCCAGCTTTGAACCACGGACTGCGCGGGCCACAATAGGCTACCATGGATGTTCCTTCAGTAAGAACGGTCAGGTCGTTCGTATAAGAGATTTCGAAAAGAGATTCCGAACTGAATTCGCCAGCCTCTTTTGAGATGGTTGAGAAATCTGATACCAATGCATATTCACCGCTGTTGATCACCACGTCAAACATCTTGGCAGCTTCGCTATACTTCTTCTGATAGAGGTAAGCTTTGCCCAGCCAAGCTTGAGCGGTACCTTTGCAGACATTCCCTTTCAAAGTGGCACTGCGCTGGCTCTTCAAAGGCAGATCGGCAATAGCCTCTGTCAAATCCTTTTCAATCTGAGCCCAGATGGCGTCAACCGTAGAATTGGGTTGTGCATAATTGCCCGCAGCCAAAGTCTGCGTTACCAATGGAACCGGTCCCCACAGAGTAACCAATTCGAAGTAAGCATAAGCACGGAAGGCTTTTGCTTCAGCAATGGCGATAGTCTTAACCTCATCATCCGCTGTCGTACGCTCCATCAGAAGGTTGCAGTTGTAGATGATTCTGTAATAATGGGTGAACATCGTGCTGATCATTGTATTATCCGCATCGAAGCGGAATTCTGCAATCTGTTCGCCTTGCGAGTCGTCACCACGAGAACCTCCACTTCCGACACATTCGTCAGAGAGCAGATTCTTGAAACGGAACTGAGCCAGATCATCACCTTGGACTCTGTTGTAGATAGCATAAAGTCCTTCGGTTACTTCTGCATCCGTCTTATAGAAATTATCTACTGTCGTAACACCTCTCTGTTCATTGTCCATAAAGTCGGAGCAACCCACCAAGGATGTCGCCAGCAAGAGTGAAAGGAAACCGTATTTTATCATATTCTTTTTCATATTCTTATCGTTTTAGATAGTTAGAAGTTAACTGACAGACCGAACATCACCTTCTTGGAGATCGGGAAGAATCCACGGTCGATACCGATACTGTTGTTTACCGTACTTGCTGATTCAGGATCCATGCCCGGATATTTCGTAAATGTGAAGAAATCATCCAAAGATGCATAGATACGAGTCTTGCTCATGCTCAGTTTGCTCATCAGATTTTTCGGCAAGGTATAGCCCAGCTGAATCTGTTTCACCTTCAGGAATGAGCCATCGAATACCATCTGATCACTGTTCCAGTATTTCTGATTGACATTGGCAGCCGGACGCTTTGCGTTGGTGTTGTCTTTTGTCCAGCGATCGGTGTAGAACAATGAGAGTTTATTGGTCGTGGCACGGTCTGTACGAAGCATTCCCATCAAGACATCGTTGCCGACTTCTCCCTGAATGAAGCAGGTGAAATCAAAATTCTTATATTCCAGATTCAAGGTTGCACCGTATGTAAA
>CAZIVE010000067.1:0-6532 GCA_964542435.1 uncultured Parabacteroides sp. | reverse complement strand
CCGCCGATATGGTCACGCCATGAAAGTTCCAGATCCACACCCTTGTTGAGTACATCACCGCCGTTGATAGGAGAAGCACTATTACCAGCCTCAATAGGAGGTGTATTGGTTGTAATCAGATCAACGGTCTTCTTGCGGAAGTAATCGGCAGTCACAGCTAAACGGCTATTGAAGAGTCGCAGATCGAAACCTAAATCGAGCTGGCGGCTGGTCTCCCATGTCAGATTGTAGTTACCGAGTACCGTCGGGAAAGAGGCCTGTGCAATTGTCCCGTCAGCTTGTGGATAGCCATAAGAACTGTTCACCATGCTCCATGCCAAATAGTTTAACATGGAACCTGAACTTTGGATTGTAGCTGCATAACTGTAATTGCTCAAGTTAGAAAGGCTACCGTTTTCACCCCAGCTGCCACGCAGTTTCAAGCTGCTGATCGGCGTATTCTTCGGGAAGAATTCTTCGTTGCTGATCATCCAACCGGCAGATACAGCAGGGAATGTACCCCAACGCTGGCTCTTCGGAAGGATAGACAAACCGGCGGCATCACGACGCAATGTGGCTTCCAGCATGTAAGTTCCGTTGTAGTCGTAGTTGACACGTCCGTAGTATGACATCTTTGTCGTCGTCAACGTCGTACCACCTACTTTCGAATTCGCCTGTGTGCTGATATAGGCAAGATCCGCATAGGATTCCTGATCCTTGATCAGAGGATAACCGGATGCAGTGACCGTCTTGTAGTCGTTGCGTGACGCAGCCGTTCCGGCCATCAACGTCAGATTGTGTTTGCCAAACTGTTTGTTGTAGGTAGCATAGTTTTCCCACTGCCAGTAAGCGTTTGTTCCGTCGGCTTCACTTACAGATGCAAGGTTGTTCAGCATTTCGCCGCTGTAGTAGTACTGAGGTTTGTAAACGTGAACATTATTCTGGAAGTAATTTACACCCAGTTTGGATGTGAAGGTAAAACCTTTGAATGGAGTGATGTCTGCGTACACATTTCCCATGAACGACGTGTTGGTCGTTGTAGTCTGTGCCTGCTTCATCTGAACGAACGGATTGATGGTCTCGCCGTTGACAAACTGTGAAACACCATAATAATTACCGTTGTCATCCGTAAGGTATTTCTTACCGGCATTGATACCGTTCTGGACGGAAGTCGGGATTTGTGAAGCGCTGGTATAAACAACCGGAGTCAACGGATCCATCAAGATGGAGTTGGCCAACACACCACGATACTCATCATTTTCGTTGAAAGAGTGACGGACATAGCGGTTCAGCTGAATGCTGCTGCCTGCCTTGAACCAGTTGTTCACCTTCTGTGAGCCGTTGAACATACCTGAATAACGTTTGTAATTATCAGCGTCACCCTTTACGATGCCCTGCTGATCCAAATAGGTGAGTGACATCAGATAGGTTGTCTTTTCATTGCCTCCGGAGATTGAAACGTTATGCTTCTGCATAGGTGCGGATTCAAAAGATTCCTTGATCCAATCAGTGTCATAACCCGGATCGGTGATCGTTGAAAGCGCGCCGCTCTCCTGCATGTAACCCATATATTGTTTGGCATTCATAACCTTCGGCGTATGACCGAGGCTCTGAATGGTATATTGGAAGTCGTAGCTGACAGTGGATTTGCCTGCTGATCCGTTCTTGGTCGTGATCAGGACAACACCATTACCGCCTTCAGCACCGTAAATCGCTGCCGAAGCACCATCCTTCAACACCTCCATGCTTTCGATATTGGTGGGTTCGAGACCGCTGATATCTGTCGTACGCAAACCATCGACAATGTAAAGCGGATCGGAGTTGCCGTTTGAACTATAACCACGGATACGAATCTTGACGGATGAACCGGGAGCGCCGGATGAACTTACCACCTGGACGCCTGACGTCTTTCCTTGCAAAGCCTGTTCCGGACGCGTATTGGTACTGTTCATCATGTCTTCGGATTTGACACTTGAGATTGCACCTGTTACGACACTTTTTTTCTGAACACCGTAACCTACTACGACAACCTCTTCGAGAGCCTGAGAATCGTCTTTCAACGTAATCTTCATAGGTGCTGACGTAGCACGCAGCTCTTGAGAAAGGTAACCGATATATGAAAATACCAAGGTTGCATTGGCTGGAGCTTCAATGGTGAATTTACCGTCAAGGTCTGTTACCGTTCCGATTGTTGTCCCTTTGACAAGGACATTGGCACCGATCAGCGGTTCGCCTTTGCTATCCGCGATGGTTCCCGTGATTCTCTGTTGTTGCTGATTGACGGATGGAACGGCATTGCCTGCTCGTTTTTCATAGAGATAAATCTTCCCGTTCCTGATTTCATATGTAATGGAAGTTCCGTCGAGCAGTTTGTCGAGCGCTTTCCGAACTTCCACGTTGTTCATGTTCACATTGACCAATCTGTTGAGGTCAACCACATCGTTACTATAAGCCACACTCATGCCTGTCTGGCGAGTGATGCTTTCCAAAACCGTTTCCATTTTTGTATTGCTTGCTGAAATGGAGACGCGCTGTGCTGAAGCACTGACTGTGAAACTCATCATTGAGATGAGAAGGAATAAAAAGGATAGTTTCATGGCATTCGGAATTTTTCTATAAAACCGCATTAGATAATAGCCATAGATAAATGATTTGTTGTCATTTTTCATATATTTGCAATGATTTTAGGTGTTATGAAATAGAAATGTTTCATTCGCTGGCGGCAGGAGAGGGCGAGATCTCTCCTGCCGTTTTTCTTGGTATTAGACTTAAGATGTATTCATCATATATAGTTATTTTTTGAATGTTATTCACTTCCGTTCTCAACTGTTTCCCCGAGTAAGGAGAACTGCTGTGTTTTCATGTAACGTCTGAATTGACACTTGCCAACAGAAAAAGGATGAGCTGTCGCTCATTTTTTTTGAAAAAAATGGATTCTGATTATTTCATCGAGACAACTATGCTGTCTTTTGTCTGATGGAATTTCACCGGAGCAATAAGCTCGAGTTCACTAAGGATCAGAGACAGATCTTTATAGTTGGTCTGAAGCGTGTAATGGTAATTGAATGCCTGCTTGTCGGTCACATTGAACTTGACGTCATACTTCCGGCCCAATATCTCGATGGCATCCGAAAGCGATGTGTTGTCAAAAATCAATACACGCTGTTTCCATATCGATTCTTTGCTGACCTCTTCGGGACGATAAATACGATAATGTCCGGAAGCGCGGTCGAAGACAGCTTTCTCACCCGGCTTGATCAGGAATGTGTTGAATTGTTTGCCGGACAGTTCTACGGAGCCGGTTTCGAGTGCCACTGAAAAATTGGCATCCTCGGGATAATCCTTTACATCGAAGGTCGTGCCTAAGACGCGGACATCCATCTGCTTGAGGGCAACGATAAAAGGTCGTCCGTTTGCCTTGGCCACCTGGAAGAATCCTTCGCCTTGCAGTTCGACGCGGCGCGAACCGAGTCCGAAGCTTCGCGGATAGCGGATGTGGCTGTCGGAATTGAGATAGACTTTGCTGCCGTCCTGAAACATCACTTGCAACGTCTCGCCTTTCGGCACATAGACTTCGTCGAATTGGGATGTGGCGAACAGATCGACACGCGAATTGACCATGAGGAATAGTGAGAGGATAAGAATGAACGGGATCAGAATAGCAGCCACGCGCCATACGATGCGTCTGGTCTGTTGTCTCCGAAGCTGATGCATCAGACGTTCGAGCATCTCCTCTGAAGAGATGGTTCGCCCGATGAATTCCTCCTCGTGACCTTCCTGAATCTCCTCGCGCTCCCGATCCATACGTTCTGAGAAATAAGCCTGACCTTCGGGTGTTTTCAACCATAAGAGAACTTCATGGATCTCCTCTTGGGTGGCTTCGTCATTCATGACTCTGTCGATTTTGGATGAATCAGGTGTATTCATTTTCTCGTTTGTTTCTCAATTGACACATTCCCGGGTGAAAAGGATGAGCCGATCTTTCTTTTTAATATTTATCGATTCCATAAAGCAGGATGATCAGCAGTGCATTGCTAAAGTAACCGCGAAGTATCTTCACAGCTTGTGCATAGTGCGTTTTCACTGTGGGAACGGAGAGATTCAGCTGGTCGGCAATCTCCTGATTGCTCAAATCGCCTTGCAGTTTCAGCAAACAGACTTTGCGTTTCTGCTCCGGAAGGCGTTCGATGGCTTCGCGCAGTTTCTGCATCATCTCTTTTTTCTCCAACTTCTCCATCACATCGTCCGCCTCGGCGCTAGACAATTGCGCCATCTCGTAGTTCTTCTCAACCGCCGTGTTGTTGTTACGGATCTCGTTCAGGATATGGTTCTTCACCATCGTATAGAGATAATTCCGGAGATTCACAGTCACCACAAGAAACTGACGACCTTCCCATAGCCGGAGAAAAATGTGCTGGACAGCGTCTTCCGCCATGGTCTCGCTTTTGAGATACCGGAATGCCAACGCATACAACATTTTGTTGTACCGTTCGAAGATGACCGTAAACGCCTCCTCATCACCTTGGGCAAGCAAGGTGAGAAGTTGATTGTCGTTATCGGTCCGTATAGGCATCTGTTATTCTCCGTACAATGGTTCTCTCAGCAAAGGTATTTAATTTCTTATAAATAAAGGAAGAATAGATTTGGAAATGGGAAAAGCTCCTTTTCCCTCATTCAAAACAAAAACTCCTCCGAATCGTATGACACGTTAGGTATTTACGATTCGGAGGAGATTAAATATAGTGGTTATTATTATTTCACCTTGAAGATGACGGCGGAGACGGCGTCGAGAGAGATCTGATCCGACTTGCTGCCACTGCGATAGGTGCCTTTGCCGACGGAACGGATCACCTTCACGTTCTTTCCGGCATTCTCGGAATCGATGGCTGCCTGGACCTTTTTGCCGCTCGGATTGATGGCTACGACGTAGGTCTCGTTGCCATCGGTGCGCTGATAGACGAGCGGATAAGGCTTGTTCACGTCGCTGAGCATTTTCCATTCGCCTTCATTGCCAAGCGCATTGGTAGCCAAGCGCAGTTTGAGCATGTCACGGACGAAATTCAGCATCGACTTCGGATCTTTCTCCTCTGACTCGACGGTGATCTTGCCATTTTCCGTATCTACAGGAAGGTAAAGTTTGTCGGGCGTGCAGGTGGAGAATCCGGCTGTGGCTCCGCTGCTCCATTGCATCGGTGTGCGTGTACCGGAACGGTCCATGCTGCCCTCTTTGTTCGGCAGATTGGGAATGTATTTCATGGCAATCTCGTCACCGTAATAGATGAACGGGCAACCGGGTTGCGTGAGGAAGAAGGTCATCGCCACTTCGAGCTGCTGCAACGTGTTGCGCGTACCGACATTGGGACGCTGGAAATCATGATTGGATGTAGGCAGCGAGATATAGCCGATGTCCTTGGTCTTGTTGTAGGCATCGATATAATTATCCATGAACTGCTTGAGCTGTCCTTTGCCGTCGAGATTGAAGTAGCACTGGTCGTAATCGTCCTGGTGGTGCGGCGTGTTCTTTGCAAAGAACAGCGACGGATAGCCTTTGATGCCAAAATGAATGAAAAAGTCAATGCTGAAACCTGCGGGCAGTGCAATGGCCGGATTCGACCATTCGGCGATCAGTACATGTTCGGGGTAATTGGTATCGTACCAATCACGCATCTCTTTCCAAAGCTTCGTGACGCCAATCTTCTGCGGATCGTTCTTGACAAGGCTATGCGCCATATCCACGCGGAAGCCGTCGGCTCCTTTGCTGATCCAGAAGGCCATGATGTTCTTCAGTTCTTCGCGTGTCCGCATCGGACCGGCTGCATCCATTGGCTCTTCCCAAGGACTGTTGGGATCGATGTTATAGAATCCGTAGTTGAGTGCGGGCTGACTCTCGAAGAAGTTTTTGAGGTAATATTTGGCGCGGGGCGCATTGGCTTCCACGTAGCGGCCGGTAAAGCTGGCTTCGGGATGTGCTTCCTGATGACGCTTTACGATCTCGTCCTTGTCCTGCTGCGAAATGGTGTTGGTCCAAACGTAGTAGTTGCTGTAATGCTGGTTCGCATCGGCTTCGGCCGACTGCAAGAACCACGGACAACGGTTGCTGGTGTGTCCGGCAACGAGGTCAAGCACAACCTTGAATCCGCGTTTGTGAGCTTCATTGACCAGATTGACGAGGTCGGTATTGGTGCCGAATCGCGGATCCACCTTGTAATAATCGATGATGTCATATCCGCCGTCCGTCCAACCGGAAACGTAAATCGGGTTGAGCCAGATGACGTTCACGCCGATGGATTTGATATAGTCCAATCGCGAAGTGATGCCATTGAGATCACCCATTCCGTCGCCATTGCTATCCATATACGTCGAAGGATAGATCTGATAAAACACGGCTTTCTTAAGCCATTCCGGTCCTTTCCCTGCCCAGGAAAGAGCTGGCACTGTTAGTCCTAACATGATTGCCAAAGCTATTTTCTTTATGTTCATAGTGTATGTTGTTTAAGTTGTTTCTGTAAAAACGTCCTAAAGGTAGAGGTTTTTTGGGAATGTTGCTATATGT
>CAZIVE010000066.1:0-14958 GCA_964542435.1 uncultured Parabacteroides sp. | reverse complement strand
TCGTCTTCGTATCTATGAAGATGATTCCATAGTGGACAATCTGACAGATGATATGAGGCTATTTAGTGACAAAATGTAAACTTTCGAAGGCTTGATCCTTTTTTTACTATAAAATAATATTCAGGGAAGCAAAAATGGAATAACATATTGCTGTTCAGCAATTCTTTGAATAGACAATAACGGGCGTCTGAATCAATTGAAAGCCATTCAAAGGAAAAAAGTAAGTCTTGTAATCAAAAGAGGAAGGTCCTGGCGGAATAATATCGTATAGAGCGATGAGGTCAAGTCAAACCTTTTCGGGGTTTTAGCAAAAACTGTAGATATCGATGTTATACATAAGGGTTTTGTTATTATGGTTCTGTTTTGTGTTGGAAATAAAGAGACAAAATTTGGGCTGGATTCTATTCTGAGTTCAGCCCTTTTATTTTTCCTCATCTTTCCTTTTTACCTGGACAGCAATAACTATCAATAAATTAAATGAATGCAAAATGAGCAAAACAACATTGAAAGAGATGCGTTTATCCAAGAAGGTACGATAAGGTTTGTCGAATTTATACTCCAAGACGGAAATCTCTTACATTGTCGTGAGTTAACGACATTTCTTCAAAATAGCTCAAACAGCTGCCTTTTTGTGGACATTGACTGCTGATGCCAAGATAGATGCTTTGGGAATAATAGTTCTTATATAGTCGAACCATGTGCCATTCCTTTTTATCGACAGAATAATAACTGGCGATAGTTTTGGTATCCGACGATATCTTCAAATAAACAGCTTTCACATCCAATTTGTCATGATTGTTATCATCCGAAGTGCCCTGTGTCCTTACAGAAACTACGCGGTGATTCCCATATTCATCCTGTTCAAACGAAAGCTTCTGCCACAGTGAATCGTTGGAATAAACAAAAAGGTCTGCTGCGTTATATAGTCCATCGATAGTGAATCCTGGCGTAACTTTAGCTATAAAAGTAAATGGCTTAGTATTGTTTATAGGAACTAACAAGATAGGCAAAGTGGTGTTAGATAATTTTCCGTTAGGATCACAAAAAAAATCAAGACCCTGCACACAGTTGAACTCTAAGGCTCCGTTATCTAATATTTTTACGTTCTTTTCAGCTCCATTGATCGCATTGGTAAAAGAGATAGCACCTACGCTAACGCTACACTCGGTAATTTTATTCATAACAGTTGTACTGCTTGTTTGTTGAGGTTCTTGTTTTGCGGCAGTTTTAGGCTGACATGATATCAAAAGGATACATCCTGCTACAATTAATTTGTACATTGAACTGCTTTTCATTGTTTATTTGAATTTAATTGATTAATTTCGATGCAAAATTAGGCTTTATATGCCATTCTCAAAATGGTGATAATTAACCAAAAATAAGATGGACGGTCAAGAACTAAAGAATTTATTGACGGGGCAATCGTTTGACGATAATGAACTTAGTCCCATTTTGGAAGATGTGAAAGGTTATGCGTCAGCCTATGCAAAAGCTACGAATGGTATTTCTGTTATATCCGATTTTCAACGTAATTCATGTTATATTTATTCAGGCGCATTTGGACAGATATTAGGATTGTCTGAATCTTATATTGATACAAATACGGCTTTTGAAGAGGAAATTTTCAATAAAGTCCCTCATGAAGAATTGATTCAAAGACATATATTGGAACTCCGCTATTTTCATTTTTTAGAAACCGTTCCTGTTTCAGACAAAACAAATTATGCAGTCTGTTGTCTTATGCATTTTCAAGTGCAAGGGCAAAGAACTCTTCCAGTCTTTCATACCACTCGTTATGTGGAATTAGATTCAAAAGGAAACGCATGGTTAGGATTATGCACATATGCACCGTTTCAATCAATACCAGGTTTTATGGACGGATACATTATAAATACCTGTACTGGAGAAACTATTTGTTTAAAGCAGTCTGATAATAAGTTGCTAAGCAAACGCCAACTCGAAATACTCTCCCTCTTGGCTGCAGGTTATGGCAGCAAACAGATTGCAGATAAACTATGTATTTCAGTTTATACCGTCAGCCGTCATAGACAAAACATTCTAACTAAGCTTAAAGTTAAGAATACTACAGCTGCTGTTGAAATTGGACTACGCATGAATCTAATCGATTTATAGGGAAATAACGATTACTAAACAATCTCCAAATGGCATCATTGGTCAATATACTCATTATAGTTTCTACTTTTCCATGTATATAATAATTTTAAGTTGAACTCATAATCTAACAATGAACTCTTTAATATACGATTTTATAAGTAATATCAAATTAAAATAATTGCTTTAATAATTAATATTTTTATGGAATAAATTAATATTCCTAACAATGAATTTATTAAATCAATATGATTATAATACTTTTACAGCCATAGAGCTATTTTACATGCTAAGCAATGTATTGTAAATCGTATAAATTAAAACTTTCAACAAATTATTACTCAACTTTCAAGGCTGGTTCATAAGTCACTAATTTCTGAATAATTCGTTCCTACGGTAGAATTTCAAATAAAAAACAAAACAAATTGAAAAAAGATTTGGAGAAGTCGAAAATAGTCCCTACTTTTGCAACGCAATCCGGAAGAAGGATGCATATAGATCGCGGAGTGGAGCAGTGGTAGCTCGTTAGGCTCATAACCTAAAGGTCATAAGTTCGAGTCTTATCTCCGCCACAAATTTGGGAACCTCAAGCACTGTGCTTGAGGTTTTTTTATGTCCTGATATTCCCTATAGTAATCTGCGGCGTTTAGATAATAACCCAATATATAGATGTAAGTCACCGCTTTTGAATCCTTTCTCAATTCAGCATGCTTAAATAACCGTTTAGACCTCTATAGATTGACAGAGTGACCACAGCGTCATGATTAGAGGTCGAAGACGAGACTTTATACCCACCGAAACATTCACATTCTTATTATGTTTCTGTCACAACCTTGTAATCTGTTCGGGAGACCTTTGCTGCGAATAAATAAAGGAACAATATGGGAAAGAATTTTACTAAGTGCAGAGATCGCTTGAAGGGAAAGAGATTTATTCTGCCTTTATTATGGATATTAATGGTCATGCCATTGCAGGCCGCTGTCGTCAAAGGAAAAATTACAGACAAAACGACCAAGGAACCACTCATCGGAGCTGCAGTTTCTGTTGTTGGAACGACTTCCGGAGTTGTAACTAACATCGACGGACAGTATGAAATCAAGCTGAATGCCGGTAGTTATACATTGGAATTTTCGTATGTATCATACACTTCTGATAAGCATATTGTCAAAGTAACTGCCGATGAAACGGTGACGCTTGACATTGCACTTTCCAGCAATACACAGAATCTGAAAGAGGTGACGGTCACAGGCCAGGCCAAGAAGAATACCGAAACAGCTCTTCTTACTGCACAACGCAAAAGTCTCGTCATCCAGACCGGTGTCTCGGCACAACAAATCAGTCGTACGCAGGACAAAGATGCTTCGGAAGTGATTCGGCGAGTGCCAGGCGTAAGTTTGATCGAGGAAAAGTTCGTCATGGTGCGCGGATTGTCTCAACGATATAATAATGTTTGGATCAACAATGGCGCCGTGCCAAGCAGTGAAGCTGATGCTCGAGCCTTCTCATTTGATATCATACCTTCTTCGCAGCTTGACAACATCGTCATCGTGAAGAGTCCTGCACCTGAATATCCTGCCGACTTTACGGGCGGTTTCATTCTGATTCAGACCAAGGATGTACCTTCTACCAACAGTTTGAAAGTGAATCTCGGGGCAGGAGTGAACGACAAGACGCATTTCCGCGACTTTACCTATAATAAAGGAAGCGGTACGGATTTTCTTGGATTCGACAACGGATTGCGCTCGCTCAGTGGCGGCATTCATTCCGTTTTGAAAGGATTTGACGGCGTGGACAATAGCATCAATCTTCTAGGAAACGGATTGGATAATGACTGGACGGTGAAAAACAGGAAGCCTTTGGCCGATATGAGTTTCGGGATGGACTTTGCCCGCCGCAAGGAATATTCTTCGGGCGCTTCGTTCTCCTATATCGGCGCTGTGAATTACAGCAATTCCTACAAGAGCTACAAAGACATGGAGAATTCGCTCTTCGGAGGTTACGATACGTCGCACGACCGCAGCAATTACCTTCGTCACAGCAAGGACAACCAGTACAATCACGATGCGCGTTTGGGCGTCATGGTGAATATGACGTTTCTTCCTTCTTCAGGAAACGGAAAATATGAATTCAAGAATATCTTCAACCAATTGGGCAAGACTCGTTATACTTTGCGTAACGGAATCAGTGCACAGAACAATCAGGAGAGAAGTGCGGAATATTACTACAACAGTCGAACAACATACAACGGACAGTTGACAGGAAAATACACCTTGAAAGACGATGGGCGCCTCGACTGGAGTGTAGGCTATGCATATGCGAACCGTAATATGCCCGATCGACGTCGTTATCTGATTGATGATTCGGAGAGTTCCGACGGAATCTTGGCTTTGGCGACAGGAAACGACATCAACCGTGAGTTTACCAAACTTGACGAACATATATTTTCTGCCAATGTCAATTGGGTTCGTCCTTTGACATTCGGTGCATTTACTCCAACGTTGAAAGCGGGTGCTTATGGAGAATACCGAACCCGCAGCTATTCGACACGAGAATTTATCTATACTTGGAATGCCGCCAACAATACGCTCCCTTACGGCTTCAAGTTCTACGATCTTCCATCGCAACTGCTGAAAGACGAGAACTACGGATTGGACAAACTTTATATGCTTGAACAGGTGAACTGGACCAACAGTTACGACGGGAACAATCAGTTGTATGCAGGATATGCTGCTTTTGACATGCCATTCGGCAAACTTGACATTTACGCAGGTGTTCGGTATGAACACAATCGCATGGAGATTATACGTAATTTGAGGAAATACGAGAAAAGTCATTCGACCAACAGTTATGATTACAACGATTTCTTCCCGTCAGTCAATATGTCCTTCAAACTGGATGAAAAGCAGGTTCTTCGGGCTAGTTACGGACGAAGTGTGAACCGTCCCGAATTCCGTGAGCTTTCGCCTTCTGTATTTTATGATTTCGATCTGGCTTCTGATGTGCAGGGTAATTATGCATTGGCTCCGGCATACATCCACAATCTCGATCTGCGTTATGAATGGTATCCTTCCAACGGAGAAGAGATTAGTCTGGCGCTCTTTTATAAGAATTTCAAAGATCCGATTGAATGGACATATACGGTTTCCGGCGGAACAGACCTTGTCTATTCCTTTATCAATGCCAAAGGTGCAGATAATTACGGCGCAGAACTAGATATCCGTAAGGATCTCAGTTTTATCGGACTGAAAAACTTCAGCTTCAGTTTCAACGGATCGCTCATCAAAAGTAAGGTGCGTTTTGAGCCGGGTTCGAAGGAAATGAATCGTCCGATGCAAGGACAATCGCCTTATCTCGTCAATACCGGTATTTTTTATACGAATGACAAATCACACATAAACGTTGGACTTCTCTACAACCGTATCGGAAAGAGAATCATCGGCGTAGGTCGTTCACAAGGAACAACGGTGGATGATAACTCTCGTATTCCCGATTCGTACGAGATGCCGCGAAATGCCATCGACCTAAACTTTTCGAAGAAGTTCGGCAAACATTGGGAAGCTCGTCTTTCTGCCCGCGATCTGTTGGCTGAGAAGGTTACTTGCAAACAGTTTGCCAAGGTGACCGTGAACGATGCGAAGAAGACTGTTGAGCAGATCACGCGCCAGTATCGTCCGGGCCACGATTTCAATATGAGCTTGAGTTATCTATTCTAAAACAATAATATTACACATGTTTAATCAATTCAAGAATGAAATGAAAATGAGAAAGAGTTTGACTTATGCATTTGTCTTGTTGGCGATGGCTATTCCCTTCGTCTCTTGTGACAATAGCAACAACAACGATCCGACACCTGAACCTACTGTTGAACGTACTTGGGGAACTGATGGAGGTTTGAAAAGTGTAAATGATATTCTGTTCGGAACGAATCGTGACACAATTGGCAATGGCGATTCTGAACTGGTTTTCAAAGGATCACAGACCATCAAGAAGGGAACTTATTATCTGAAAGGCTGGATTTATATTGCCGATGGTTCTACATTGACCATCGAACCAGGCACAGTCATCAGAGGCGACAAGAAAACCATGGCAACTCTGATTGCTGAGCGTGGTGGAAAGCTGATTGCACAAGGCACAGCTTCTTCTCCGATTGTCTTTACATCCGCACAGCCTGCAGGTTCTCGTAAACCAGGCGATTGGGGCGGCATTATTATTTGTGGTAAAGCTCCGAACAACCAGAACAACGATCAGCAGATTGAAGGTGGCCCGCGCACACATCACGGTGGCTCGGATGCTTCGGACAATTCAGGTATTCTTAGTTACGTGCGTATTGAGTTTGCTGGATATCCTTTCCAGAAGGATAAGGAGATCAACGGTCTGACATTAGGATCTGTAGGCAGCGGCACACAGATTGATCATGTTCAGGTTTCATACAGCAACGACGACTCCTTCGAATGGTTCGGTGGAACGGTCAATTGCAATCATATTGTAGCCTATTCAGGATGGGACGATGATTTCGATACCGACAACGGTTTCAGTGGAAACGTTCAGTTTGGCCTTTCCATACGTAATCCTCGTATTGCCGACCAATCTCAATCCAACGGCTTTGAAAGTGATAACGATGCTGGAGGCGATCTGATAGAGCCATATACAAAAGCTGTATTCAGCAACATCACATTCATCGGTCCGATGGGTCGTGACGGTTTTGAAAATACGACCGATTATATCACGGGCGGATCATTCAATCCGAACAACGGTTCTGCTTTAGGAAAATATCAGACAGCCATGCATATTCGCCGTGCATCCAGACTCTCATGCTTCAATTCGGTTGTAGTTGGTTGGCCAATCGGCATCATTATTGATGGAGAAAAGGGCGATTCACAGACATCAGCAACGAAAGGTCTTATCAACATTCAGAATGTTTGGTTTGCCGCACTTGGAATCACAGGTTCCGATGCCAACAAATCCTATGTCGATGAGTTGATTACCTCTTGGAAAAGTCCTATTACTTATGACAAGACAAAAAAATCCTTCTCTTCAACTTGGTTGCTTGCACAGCCGAATGTCAAGGTTTCGGATTCAGCTTCAAGTTGGAATCTCACCGATGGCATCAATGCTGGCGTTCCGTTCCGTCCGCAGGCAGGAAGTCCGTTGCTTGATGCCGCCTCTTTCACCAGCTCTTTGCTGAGTAGTTTCACGAAAGTATCCTACATCGGAGCCTTCAGTGCCAACGACACATGGCTTGACGGTTGGACCAATTTTGACCCGGAGAATACGAATTATTAATCGCGTCCCTTTATTTATAACGACAGTTGCACTTGTTGTAAAGAGAATTCATTTTCTTTCGGCGGTGCAACTGCTTTTCTTTGTAATAGACGGGCTTCATGCTATATGATGAAAAAATATTTCAACCATGGTTAAAATATTTTGAGATACTATGCGACGCTTGCTGACATAGTGTGAAAAAAATTTTTAACCATGGTTGAATAATTTATTCTCTTTTGTCAAGGCGAACGGTCATCGGAGGAAAGATTTTGAAGTCTTTATAAAAAGGAAAGGAGTAGTTATAAAAAAAGCGGACCTGCAAATGTCCGCTTTCAATGTCTGAATCAAATTCGAGTCGAAGTAAATAAATTAAAACATCATTTTGTCTAAATCATGAGCTTTGACTTTAAAAACATGTCCGTCGTGTGAAAAGGCCAATTCGCCGTTTTCCTTTTTCGTCTGGTTTACCAAACGTTGGAACGCGATGTTGGCACCACGTACAATGTTCTCTTCGAATTCTCTCGCTTCCTGGTCATTCATGATGTTCAAGTTTTGTAAAAACATTCATATTATAAATCTCTTTTTTTTCATCTTTGAATCCTTTGGCAATTATTGTCATCGGAGACATCGAGTTGTCTGTAATCATCCAATAATCGCAAATGGGGATATAAAGTTCAAACAAATTATGTATTCCAGCTTCGTACCGTCTGCGAATAGTAGTTTCTGGAATGCTATGTCCTCCTTGAGCGATTCTCATCTTTACTCGTTCCACTGCCAGATCCGGAGTATTCAGCCAGAAATAGAGCAATGTCACATAGTAACCTTCTTTTTGTGCTTCCCGAATCAGGTTGATACCTGAGCGTGTTGCCAATGTCGTTTCCATAGCGAATGTCTCATGAGCTGCGATTAGCTCCTTGATTCTTTTGTACATTATTCTGCTTGCTTCTACTGCGACGGGAATACTGTCTGCATTAAAAGGAGAGAGGCCTTTCGCTATCTCGTCTGAGTTGACAAACTCTTTGCATTTTAGCATATCTGGTAAAATGGTGAAAGAAGCCGTCGTCTTGCCTGCTCCGTTACAGCCGGAGATGATGTACATATATGGCACCTCGCTATTTTTTTAACTCTGCAAAGATATGCAAGTTATTTTTAACTTGTACGGTTTGAATTACAAAAAAAATTAAAATGCTTGTGTTTCGTCCTCGATTGCGGTCGTTTTGTCCTCAAAAGTGGTGGTTTTGTGTAAAAGTTGATACTTCGTCTTCGTTAAAGTTCGAACGTGTAATCATTGGGAAGTGTGATTTTGGTCTCGCATCCTTTCTCGCCATTGCGAAGCCAAACCGTGTGGAAGGCAATCTCAATCTCGTTCTGGTTGCATTTGTTGAGCAATTCAACGATTCTCATCATGGCTTCCATTCCTTTTTGTCCTTCAGACTGGCGTACGACATAACCGCCGCCATTGTCAGTAATCTTGATGATCGTATTGGTTCCTTCGTGAAGAGCAGCGAGATTCAGTACCTTCTGTGTCTTGAGCGCACTAAGTTTGATATCCACGGCATTGGCCACAATGATTTGGATCATGCGCAACGGAACGGAAATCTCGTCCTGTTTGATTGTGTTGTCTATTTCGTAATTGACCGTAAGAGAACTGTCCTCTTTTTGAGCAAGGGAAAGATAGTTCTGGACCAACGTCAGTTCGTTTTCCAACGTACAGCTTAGCTGATTGGATTCAGACATGACTTGATTCAGAATGGGAACGATCAGATGTTCTGTTTCAGGATTCTCCTGCGCCTTATCCACAAGACTCTGTGGAATGGAGTTTTGCGTCACGACCATGCGAATCTCCTGAATCTTATTCTTCTGATGAGCCAGCTTATACTGATGTTTCTTGCGTCCATAGGCGATGAGGAAGAAACTGATCAATCCGGCGAGGACAATCAGAAGTCCGACGATGATGGCTTTCTGAGCTACGGCTGTCACTCCGGCTGAATGATGTTGTTTGGCCATTCGCTGCTGAAGCGTCGTTGTATCTTGCTGATAATGCAGATTGATCTCTTCTACTCGGGTATGCAACCGCTCGTTCTGGATGGAATCGTTGTGAAGCTTGTCACGGCGAAGAGACCAATAGGCATCTCTCCAGTCGTTGATTTGGATGTAATAATCGATCAGCATGGAACTGCGCTGCTGTGTGAGCACAGGCTCTATTCCTTGAACCGGACGGTATATAATAGAGGTAGCAGCTTCCATCTGCCCGCGTTTCAATGCGGTTGACATACGCAATGTCTGAACGTAATAAATGGCGGACGGATTGATGCGGGTTGAATCGAAGTAGGTGAAGCTCTTTTCGAGGCACGTCAACGCCGAGTCGGCTTTTCCGCTTTTCAGATAGATGTGTCCCATATTGGCCAAAGCGATGTTCAACTCATATTTCATATCGTTGCTGCCCGATGCTATTTGATAAGCCTCTTGCTGACGTTTGATGGCTTTGCTGTAATCGGTGCGATAGAAATCGTTCAGGGCAACATAACTGAGGTAGATGTATCTTTCGCGAGGCGTCATACGATTCATGTATTGTCCGACCATCTGAAGATAGAAGTCTGCCTGTTCGAAATCGTGGATCGTAATGTAAGTCAGAGCGAGACCGTAATAGATCGGGAAACAGCTTCGGCGTGGAAGCCGCATCGAATCTGCCTGAATGATGGCTTGACGAAGATTGTAAGCCACTTGGGCATAATCACCTTTGGAGAGGAGAGAAGCTGCCGTTCGGATGCTTTGTTCCGGAGGAAGCGAGCCGCTCCTGAATCGTTTGGAGGTGTTTTTGTAGTTGGCAGCAAGGACGGTGACTTCAGGAATCATGCTACAGATGTTGTATGAGAATTCGGGATTGAGATAAAGCGAATCCTCGGCAAGGCGATCATTTGCATTGGTCGCCTCATACGCAAAATCCGAGTTATCTTCATCCGATTGTTTTCCACAGGCTGTAAGGATGAGACCTGCGATCAGAATCACCAGATAACTGACTTTTAAATTCATGCCATCGTGCTTATTCATTTCTTGCCTGCAAATGTATCAATAATAGTTTGAATTGCCATGAGAGAAAGCTATCTTTTTGGTCGTTTGGCGGATGTTGTTGTTCCAACTCCCTTTTTTTCTATTCCCATATATCATGAGGCTGAAAAGATTGTTACCTTTGCCGCGTGAAGAGGATCTTTGTCATAGTCGTTCTCTGTTTTGTCGCATTCTTTGTCAACAACAGTGTGATTCTTCCTGACATTATGGAGTCGAGGAACATCATCACTGCGCGCGAAATGGTTTACGACGGTCATTGGATGGTTCCTACGATGAATGGCGATCTGAGGCTGGAGAAACCGCCGCTTCCTACATGGATTGCCGGAGCCGTGGAGCGCTATTATCCGGATGACATTTCCGCACAGCGTTGTATGGCTGCCATTGCTGCCACAATGCTCGTCCTCTTTTTCTATCTTTTGGGAAAGAGACGTTTCGGCAAGGATTCCTATGCCTTCATCGCATCTCTTTTGCTCGTCACATGTTACAATATTATTCTGATGGGGCGCACTGCGTCGTGGGATATCTATTGTCATGCCTTTATGATGGGCGCCATCTACTTTCTATGTCTTGGATTGTATGAGAAAAAGAATGTGTATGGCAACTTCCTGCTTTCCGGAATCTTTCTCGGATTGTCGTTTCTGAGCAAAGGCCCCGTTTCGTTCTACGCGTTGCTGCTTCCGTTCATCATTGCGATGGTTCTTTACGATCGTCCGTCGATGAAGGGAAAAATCAAGCCGCTGCTGCTTTGCATTGTCCTTTGTCTGGTGATCGGAAGCTGGTGGTATATTTATCTGCTGGTGTTCCATCCGGAAGCCATCCATTATGTACTGCACAAAGAGTCGTCTGCTTGGGTTGAACACAATGTCCGTCCTTGGTATTACTATTGGAAATTCTTCCTTGAAACGGGTGTTTGGTCTTTGCTGATGCTGACGACGCTGTTCGTAGGATTCTGGAAGAACAAGGTGACGGATAAGAAGAAATATTTCATGGCTATTGCCTGGACACTGGCCGCTTTGGTGCTGCTTTCCTGTCTGCCGGAGAAAAAGAGCCGTTATCTGTTGCCCATGCTTATTCCATGCTGCTATTCGATGGCTTTCGTGGTCCAGCATTGGATTCGTGATCGTCATCTCAGACCGGCTGACAGCCGTATCTTCCGATTTAACTCGGGACTGGTCGCTTTGGTATCTTTGGCTTTGCCTGTGCTGCTCTATATCCTGTTTTATTCAAAGGGATTGCTGCCTACGTGGAAATTCATCTTGAGCGGAGCACTTCTTACAGCTCTCGCTGTCTCCATGATCGTGAGCACGGTGAAATGCCGTCCGACGTTGTTCCTTGGAAGCGTCGTGATGCTGTTCGCAGTGGCTGAAATCTTCCTGATGGATCTGGTAGGAAAGACGGTCAACAATCCGGAGTTCCACAGCGTGGCATTGACACGCGATATGCCGGCTCTGAAAGATGTTCCGTTCTATTACAATCAGACAAAGGAGCTGCGCATCGAGCTAGTCTATGAGGCGCATCGCAATATTCGTCCGCTCGATGTATCCAATGCAGATTCCATTCGGAAGCATCTGCCTTTGGCTATTCTGACGCATGAAAGAGTGGGAAAGGAGTTGCCTGCCTCTTTGTGGCAAAATGTGGATACGGTTTATGTAGGACATTTCGACGACAATCGCCGTCCGAAGGATTCGAAGAGATATTCCGAGTTGTTCTTGTATCATATTACTTTATTGAAACAGAAAAATGCCAAATAATCACACCAGTGAATACGAGTTCACTATCATCGTTCCGGTCTTCAATGAGGAAGATAACATGAAGGCCTTGGAGGAGAAGCTGACGGCGTTTCTACCCATCTCGCTCCTCAAAGCGTGCGTGCTTTTTGTCAACGATGGCTCGAGAGATCACAGCGAGGAACGCATCAAAGAGATTTGCCAACGCCATTCTCATTTCTTCTTCATCAGCTGCAAGAAGAATGCAGGACTCAGTTCGGCACTGAAGGCCGGGATTGATACGGCGCAGTCCAAATATCTCGGATATATCGATTCCGATCTGCAGACAGATCCGGAGGACTTTAATCTTCTGCTGCCTTTCGCCAAGGACTATCAGTTGGTGACCGGCATTCGCGCCAAGCGGAAAGATTCTTGGTTCAAGCTTCTGCAGTCGAAGATCGCCAATGGCTTTCGCCGCAGCATGACGCACGACGGAGCAACCGACACAGGCTGCCCGCTGAAGGTGATGCAGAGCGATGTGGCCAAGCGCATTCCCTTTTTCACCGGCATGCATCGATTCCTTCCGGCATTGATACTGCTTGAAGAGGGTCGTTTTAAAGAACTTCCCGTCCGGCATTATCCAAGGACGGCCGGCGTCTCGAAATACCATTTGTGGAACCGACTCATCGGTCCGCTGAAGGATTGCTTCGCCTATCGTTGGATGAAGAAGCGCTATATCAAGTATCAGATCGGGGATAACAATATCAATTAATCCGGATGGCTCCTGCAATCGTTTATTCCATAGGCTTTGTAGCTCAGGGATTCTTCTCTGCCCGCATTCTGGTGCAGTGGATCCTTTCTGAAAAGGCGCGGAAAGTCGTTTCGCCCAATGCCTATTGGGTGTGCAGTCTGATCGGATCTGTTCTGCTGTTCAACTACGGATGGATGCGCGACGACTTTTCTATCATTTTCGGACAGCTCATTTCCTACTACATCTATATCTGGAACCTGAGCATTAAAGGACTTTGGCAGAAGATGCATCCCGTTTTCCGCGTCATTCTCTTCAGTCTTCCGATTGCCGCCATCGTCTTTACGTTGGGCGACATCACGCAGTTTGTCAACGATTTCTTCCGCAACGAGAAGGTGCCGATCTGGCTTCTGATCTTCGGTTCGGCAGGACAGCTGATTTTTACGCTGCGTTTCATCTATCAATGGTATTATTCCTATCAACGTCATGAGTCGATCCTGCCCGTAGGATTCTGGATCATCAGTCTGATCGGTTCGGCCATCATCGTTTCTTACGGTATTTTCCGCTCCGATCCGGTGCTGATTTTGGGTCAGTCGGTGGGCTTTATCGCCTATTGCCGCAACATATTGTTATTTAAGAAAAGCAACAGTAAACAATGAAAATACTTGTCACAGGCACGGCCGGATTCATCGGTTATCATCTGGCCAAAAGGTTGGTGGAAGAGAATTATGAGGTAGTCGGCATCGATAACATCAACGATTACTACGATGTGGAGTTGAAGTATGCGCGGCTCGCCGATTCTGGTATTGCGAAGCAGGAGATCAAGCCCGGCGTGGCAGTGAAAAGCAGCCGCTCGTTCCTTTATCGCTTCATTCAAGCAGATTTGGCGGACAAGGATTTCATGGACCGGCTCTTCCGCGAGGAGCAGTTCGATCTGGTTTGCAACCTTGCGGCGCAGGCCGGCGTGCGTTATTCCATCAAGAATCCGTATGCTTACGTGCAGTCGAATGTGGTCGGTTTTCTCAATCTTCTCGAGGCTTGCCGCCATCATGCCGTGAAACGTCTGGTGTATGCCAGCTCGAGCAGCATCTACGGAATGAACAAGAAGGTGCCGTTCTCCGAAGAGGATCGCACGGACACGCCCGAAAGCCTGTATGCCGCCACTAAGAAATCCGATGAACTGATGGCTTACACCTACAGCAAATTGTACGGTCTGGAGACAATCGGACTGCGGCTTTTTACGGTTTATGGACCTTGGGGACGTCCTGATATGGCGCCGTATCTTTTCCTCGATTCCATTCTCCATGATCGGGAAATCCGCGTCTTCAACCATGGCGATCTGCTGCGTGATTTTACCTATGTGGACGATATTGTCAGCGGTTGGTGTAAGGTGATCGATTCGCCGCTCAGCACGGAATCGCTTCCGTATCATATTTATAATGTGGGCAATTCATCGCCGATCAAACTGATGGATTTCATTCACGTCATTGAACAATGTGCAGGCAAGGAGGCAAAAAAGCATTTCGAAGGCATGCAGCCCGGCGACGTTTATTGCACCTATGCCGATACTTCCCGTCTCGAAAAGGATTTCGGCTACAAACCATCCACCACTTTGGAAAGCGGCATCCGTAGATTTTATGAATGGTATATTGACTATCAGTCTAAAATCGGTTGAACCGCGAAGTTTCCTATTGACTTCCAGGATCGTTTTTCGTTGATTCCCGCTCCATCGGTACTAAAAACAATGCAGCGGAGGCCAATCCGTGAAGAAATGTCTCGGCAACAATGCAGCGGAGGTCAATTCGTGAAGAAATACCTCGGCAACAATGTTTCCAGGCTCAACCCGTTAAAAACCATTGCAGCAACATTGCAGCCAAGATTATTTTGAGGAAAAACAGCTCGGCAACATTGCAGCAGAAGTCAATCAAGGAAAAAACAGTCTAAAAACAATGCAGCGGAGGCCAATCCGTGAAGAGATGCCTCGGCAACAATGTTTACAGGATGCCTCGGCATAGAGCGATCGAAAACGGATTCCGTTTGGAGCACTTTTCGTCAGCGGGA
>CAZIVE010000065.1:0-15330 GCA_964542435.1 uncultured Parabacteroides sp. | reverse complement strand
TATTTTGATACACTCTCTCTTGCCGATATCCTTCGACGTTGTCCTCTTTCGGTTATTTGGATTGGATCTGCTTGAAGAGCTGATAGAACGTGTTGGCGGCCGTTTGTGTTTCTGTCGGATGACCGGCTTTCACATTGGCAAACTCTTTCATGAAGCTGGCGGCTGAGCTCCAATCCGTGTGAACCATGCCGATGAAGCGATCTTTCTGCTGTGGAGAGCAACTGTTGCGGAAGGTGATCGTGTTATCCAGTTGCTTGAGAGCCACTTCAGGTGTACGCCAAGGACAAGTCGCCACTTTGAATCCCTTTTGAGCAAAGTAGGCTGCGGTCAGTTCAGGACGTTCATAATGCCAGTCGCAGATAACGATATCTTTGTTGATCAGGTCGATGGCAGGAGCCGTTCCATTGGTTGCAGCTTCCCACATTCCCAATCCGGAAACCGTGCCGTCGATCAAGCGGTCGCCCCAGATCCACATCTCGCAATGCATGGATTTCAGATATTGATCGATTTTGTTGGCTTCGTCGGCAAAGAGCGTCGCCTTGTCTTTTCCTGCACAGCGCGGACAACCATATTCGCCCAGATAGAACACTTCGTCCATGCCGACATGTACAGCGTCGGTCTCGAAGGCATTGATCAGCTCACCGAGAAGCGAGAAGACCACTTTGTGAACTTCCGGATGCAGCGGACAGTAACTTTTGCAGTACAGTTCACCGTCGAACAGTCCGTTTTCATCTTTACGTGCTTTGGCTTCATCTTTGGGAAGCGGGATGTAGGGCGTTTCGTCGAACTCAGGGAAGACTTCGAGCAGACGTCCCATCTTGCCTGCCCAAGACTGATGACCTAACAAATCGACGAGCGGAATCAGCCGAATGCCTTTTTCTTTGCAGACAGCTACTATCTTTTTTACGTCGGCGTTGGTCAGTGCATCCGGCGTAGCCATCTGCGGATAGCTTTCGAATTTATAATTGTAGTCGATACGAATGATCAGAACATTCACACCCATCGGAGCCAGGTCGTTACGGATGAAGTTACAGAAGGAATCCACCTCCTTGTTTTGAGGACAACCGATGCAGAGTCCTTTTACAGGAAAGACAGGTTCGGCAGCGCCGGCAACCAAGACGAACAGAAGCGTCAGCAGGGAAAGACAAAGTTTTCTCATAAGGGTATTTTTAATGATTGAATAAGGGCGAAGATAAGGAATGTTGTTGACATCCGCAAATTCCTCGTTCGATCCTTTTATTCTACGCCTTCGATTCTCTTGATCAGTTCATCTCCGAGCGCCTGTTTGGTACGGATGTGGTTGAGGATGGCATTGACAAAGGTGTTGTTTTCGAAATCGCCACGGACGCTCTCGAAATCTTCCATCTTGGTGATCTTCGTACCATCCACGCCGAAACCGGTCATCGACTGCATGGAGAATTCTTTTCGTGCATCGTCATAGACCTGACGGTCGAGACCGATGACCGCTTCCTGCCATCTCTTGACGAGTGCGATGATTTGTTGGGCCGTGATGTTTTGAGGATCGATGTTATACACCTCTTCGATCTTTGAATAGGCCCACGTCCATTCATAGGAATAGTAATTGTCGTTCATCTCGGCAAAGTGGGCGTTGATGTATTTCAGACGGTTGATCTCACCGTTTTCAATGCCGTCCATCAGTTTCTCTATCTCGCTCTTGGGCGCGATGAGTCCTGCAATATCCACCCATTCGCCTGTGCCGATGTTTGTGTTGGGTTTCAGACGTTCGCGGATTTCTTCGTTGCTATGGAACGACTGTCCTTCGAGGCGTTTGA
This sequence comes from uncultured Parabacteroides sp., assembly GCA_964542435.1. Taxonomy (GTDB): domain Bacteria; phylum Bacteroidota; class Bacteroidia; order Bacteroidales; family Tannerellaceae; genus CAZIVE01. Next base: position 13,537 of record CAZIVE010000065.1, on the reverse strand, counting down.
TGATGGAGTTGCCCATGAACTTGTGAATCGCCGTTTCGTAGAATTTGATTCCGTTGAAGAGCGACGAGCTTTTGATTTTGGCACTCTGGTAGGAATAGATCTCGGAGGTTTCGCCGGAGACACGCACCAACTCTTTCAGGATGCTTCTGCCTTTCATCATCTTCTGGATGGTATAAGGACTGAGCAGATTGTAATTGATGAAGTCGAGGCGGACCGGATCGGTACGTTTGTCGCGTTTCGGCCATTTCTGTGCATCGCGGATCGTCCCGACGCTACGCAGATTGACGCCTGGAACAAGATACGTGGTGTTTCCCTGTTCGATCAGATAGGAGAAGGGCAGGTCGGATGTATCGGAATGGTTGACATGTCGTCCCATGACGAGAGAGAAAGCTCCGATACGCGCTGGCCAGAGAATGTAGGAATCGGATGTCGTCTTGGCGCCGCGTTCCAGCATTCCTTGATGTATAGGTCCCAGTTTATACATGTGATTGCTCTGATTCGAACCGGATCCTGCATTCATGAAGGAGAACATTCCGGCGATGAGCAGCGTCGATTTATGATGCGTCACTGTGTATGGTCCTGCGAATATGGCACAAGCTTCGCCGTTCTCTCCCTGGCAGTTGCTGAAGAAAAGTGAATCGGACGCGGAATAGTTGTGTCCCAACGTACAAGCTTGACCTATGAAGCAGCGGCTTAATGTCGTGCCGTCAGTCACACTCGAACCCGAGCAGATGATGAAATCGTCGCAGATCACGTTGGCCCCGATCAGTACCGGCGCCGCTTCGTTGCTGTTGATGCTGCCGTTCTCCAGTCGTGAAGCACCGTTGATGGAACAGAAGCCGCCGATGCGTACATCCTTGATGATGCCCACGTTCTTGATGCGGACCGATTCGCCGATGGTTCCCATGTCTGAAGCATGTTTGTTGGAATAATAGTCGGTGATGGTTTTCATCTGTTCGATGAGTTTGGAACGATGGCGGTAAAGAGCCATGATGTAAGCCTGATGCGCTGAGAGCTTGTCGCTGATAAAGACTTCGCGTCCGCCCATCTCGTTGAGAACCGAAGCCGCCACGCCGTTGCCGAAAGTGGAGACACGATCCACATACATCGCACCGATGTTCTCGATCAGCGAATGATCGCCGATGACATAATTGGCAATGTAGTTGTGGACATTCTCAATGCAGCAGTCGTCACCGACCGTCACATTGTGCAGTGTGGCATATTTGATCTGGCTGTGTTTCTTGATTCCTCCGGGCAGCACAAATGAATCGTTGGTTACGCCTAAATAGATTGTTCCCGAGAAGGAAACGTGGCTGACATAATCTGTCGTGAAATGCTCATCCACATGGATGTTGTCCCAGTTCTCGGCTTCGCACGACTGCTGTTGCAGCAGACGTATTTCTTCTTGGGTCAGTTTGCGATAGTTCGTTGTCATTCGTCCTTGTTCATTTAAGATATTCGATAGATTAGGCGCAAAAGTATGGATAAATTATTACCTTTGCCCCCCGAAAGATAAGATAAATAGGAAAGAACATGGCAAAAGAGCTGAAAGAACTTACTTCAAGAAGCGAGAACTATTCGCAATGGTATCAGGATTTGGTGGTAAAAGCAGACTTGGCTGAGAATTCGGCCGTGCGTGGTTGCATGGTTATCAAGCCTTACGGTTATGCAATTTGGGAAAAGATGCAACGCATCCTCGACGATATGTTCAAGGAAACCGGACATCACAATGCCTATTTCCCGCTGCTGATTCCCAAATCATTCCTGAGCAAGGAGGCTGAGCACGTAAAGGGCTTTGCCAAGGAATGTGCCGTTGTCACGCACTATCGTTTGAAAGCCAATGAGGCTGGAGATGCTGTCGTTGTCGATCCGGCTGCCAAGCTGGACGAAGAGCTGATCATCCGTCCCACTTCAGAAACCATCATTTGGAACACCTATAAGAATTGGATCCATTCCTATCGCGATCTGCCTCTGCTGATCAATCAGTGGGCCAACGTGATGCGTTGGGAGATGCGTACACGTCTTTTCCTCCGTACCTCCGAATTCCTTTGGCAGGAAGGTCATACCGCTCATGCTACACGTCAGGAAGCCGAAGAGGAGGCCAAGAGAATGCAGGGCGTTTATGCCGAATTTGCCGAGAAACACATGGCTATGCCTGTTGTCCGCGGTACGAAACCGGAGATGGAACGTTTCGCCGGTGCCATCGACACCTATACCATCGAAGCGATGATGCAGGACGGAAAGGCGTTGCAGGCAGGAACGTCACACTTCCTGGGACAGAACTTCGGCAAGGCGTTCGATGTTACCTTTATTGATAAGGAGGGAAAGACCGATTACGCCTGGGCAACCTCTTGGGGACTTTCCACTCGTATGGTCGGCGCTCTGATCATGTGTCATTCCGATGACAACGGATTGGTATTGCCTCCACGATTGGCTCCGATTCAGGTGGTGATTGTTCCTATCTATAAAAATGAAGAACAGCTCAATCAGATCCGCGAGAAGGTCGCCGGCATCCAGTCTGCCTTGAAAGCCATGAATATCTCCGTCAAGTTTGACGATAACGATACGAAGAAACCGGGTTGGAAATTCGCCGAGTATGAACTCAAAGGCGTTCCCGTTCGTCTGGCTTTAGGCGCACGCGACCTGGAAAACGGCACGATCGAGATCATGCGTCGTGACACACTGGAAAAAGAGACCGTCTCTTTCGAAGGCATCGAAACGCGTATCAAAGCGCTGCTCGATGATATTCAGACAAACATGTTTGAGAAGGCGCTCAACTTCCGCAAGCAGCACATCGTGAATGCCGACAGCTACGACGAGTTCAAGGAAAAGCTGGATCAAGGCAATTTCATCATGGCACATTGGGACGGCACGATCGAGACGGAGACGCGCATTCAGGAAGAGACGAAAGCAACCATCCGTTGTATTCCGTTCGATGGCGACATGACACCGGGCAAATGCATGGTGACAGGCAAGCCTTCCGCACGCCGCGTATTGTTCGCTCGCGCTTACTAAAATCGAGGCATTGAGAAAAAGAGAAAATATTTTTACATAATTATTTGTGAGTAAAGTATTTTTTTAGCTACCTTTGCCACCCGAAACGCGAAATAAGTTTCGTTGGAAGTACACTGATCTGTGCGTGATGCTCGTCCGGAATGGTGGGAATTCAAAAATTGGATTACAAGAAATAATAAAAATAAGATAGAGATGTCTAAGATTTGTGAGATTACCGGAAAGAAAGCTATGGTGGGCAATAACGTTTCCAAGTCAAAGAGACACACGAAACGTAAGTTTGACGTCAACCTGTTCGCTAAGAAGTTCTATTGGGTAGAACAAGATTGTTGGATTACCTTAAAGGTTTCAGCAGCTGGATTGCGCACCATCAACCGTATCGGTTTGGATGCAGCTATCAAGAGAGCAGCTGAAAAAGGTTACATTAACGGTTAATGATCGGAGGATTTAAGAAATGGCAAAGAAAGCAAAAGGAAACAGAGTTCAAGTAATTCTTGAATGCACCGAACAAAAGAACAGCGGTCTGCCCGGAACATCCAGGTACATTACGACCAAGAACAGAAAGAACACGACTCAGCGTTTGGAATTGATGAAATACAATCCGATTCTGAAGAAGATGACTTTACACAAAGAAATTAAGGGATAGGAGATTTAAACAATGGCAAAAAAAGTAGTCGCAGCATTTAAAAAAGGTGATGGACGCACCTATTCAAAAGTGATCAAGATGGTGAAGTCTCCGAAGACTGGCGCTTATGTCTTTTCTGAAGAGATGGTCCCGAATGAAGCTGTAAAGGATTATTTCAACAAATAAGATTGAAAGATTTTCATATAGAAAGAGGCTTTCTTCCCTTCGAAGAGAGCCTTTTTTCGTGCCGTGAAGGCAAGGTGAGGAGATGGACAAACACATAGGAATGCAACCATCTTTTATTTGATTTGATCCTAAAAAGGAATCCTTTTCATTCGTAAAATGGGCATGTTCGCTTCCTTCCGATAGGAAAAAGTTTTAACCATGGTTGAAACTTTAAAACACATTAGATCACGCACGCTGGCATACTATGCGAAAAAGTTTTAACCATGGTTGAAATATATTTTGACAATACACAACCGAACGGATCATAATCATCCTGAAAACGAATGACCGTAACCAAATGTGAACAGATCCTATGAAACAATTGGGGCGGATCTGTCCGCTTCTCGTCATCCTATATTTTCCCCAAACGGCAATCGTTTTATTTGGAATTTCATCATGACCTTCGGAATATATTCCCTATATTTGCTCTGCAAAGTGGAAGCCGTCGGATCGACTGCTCGGAATTCTGAAATGCTCTGTATTCCTTGCTGTATCACGCTTTACACTTTCGTTCAATGACGCATGATAAATAATTAAATCAGAATAAAATAAAGCATTACAACTATGAGATTTGAAGTTTCCAGCACTGCACTGCTTTCACGCCTGCAGTCGATTAGCAAAGTTATTGCACCGAAGAACTCCATTCCTATTTTGGACAGTTTCCTATTTAATCTTGAAGGTAACACTTTAACGATGACTGCCTCTGATGCAGAGACTCGTCTGGTTACTTCTGTCGATGTGAACAATGTGAAAGGCGAAGGTCTCTTTGCCATCACAGCAAAAATCCTTCTTGATCCGTTGAAGGAGCTTCCCGAACAGCCGTTGACCTTTGATATCAATGACGACAACATGGAGGTGTTCATCTATTTCCAGAACGGTAAGTATAATTTCATTGGTCAGAAGGGTGATTCCTATCCGGTTCAGAAACCGCTTTCCGAGAATGCCAGTGAGATCACGGTGAACGCCCAGAAGCTGCTGAGTGGAATCGGCCGCTCGCTGTTTGCCACCTACGATGATGAGTTTCATCCGGTTATGAACGGTGTCCTCTTCGATATTCACGAAGCCGATCTTACCTTCGTCGCTTCCGACGGTCATAAGATGGTACGCCTGCGTAACCTCGCAGTGAAATCTTCATTCAATGCCTCCTTCATCCTGCCCAAGAAACCGGCGAACATGCTGAAGGCTACACTGATGAAAGAGGAGGGCGACATCACCATCCGCTTCGATGAGAACAATGCCTATTTTTCCTGCGCTTCGCTCGAGATGGTCTGCCGTTTGATCGAAGGCCGTTATCCCAACTACAACAGTGTGATTCCGAATGATAATCCTTACAAGGTCACCATCAACCGCGTCTCTTTGATTGCAGCGCTCAAGCGTGTGGCTGTCTTTGCCAATCAGGCAAGCTGTCTGGTGAAGCTGCAGATCACCAAGGATTCCATGCATATCTCCGCGCAGGATATCGATTTCTCGACCTCCGCTGAAGAGAGCATCGTCTGCCAATACGACGGTGATCCGTTGACGATCGGCTTCAAGGCGACGTTCCTCATTGAAATATTGACCAACATTGCTTCGGAAGAGGTGGTCCTGGAACTGGCCGATCCTTCACGTGCCGGTCTTATCGTTCCTTTGGAGAACGAAGAGGATGAAGACCTTCTGATGTTGTTGATGCCAATGATGCTGAACGATTAATCGAATATAAAATATCATGCAACTCAATTTAAAGAATCCTCTGCTGTTCTTCGATTTGGAGACAACCGGCGTCAGCGTTACGCACGACCGCATCATTGAGATTTCATTTATCAAGATCTATCCGACCGGTAAAGAAGAATCCAAATCGAGAAGGATCAACCCCGAGATGCATATCCCGGAAGAATCTACAAAGATTCACGGCATCACAGACGAGGATGTCAAGGATTGTCCGACCTTCAAAGCCATTGCCAAATCTCTGGCTGCACAGATCGAAGGCTGCGACTTGGCAGGATATAATTCCAACCGTTTCGATATCCCGCTTTTGGCAGAAGAATTCCTTCGCGCCGGAGTGGATATCGATTTGAATAAACGGAAGTTTATTGACGTTCAGACGATTTTCTATAAGAACGAACCGCGTACGCTTTCTGCAGCATATACATTCTATTGCAACAAGAATCTGGAGAATGCCCACAGTTCGCTGGCTGATACGACGGCTACGTACGAGGTGCTGAAAGCGCAGCTCGACAAATACGCAGACCTTCAGAACGATGTCAATTACCTTTCGCATTATTCCAGTTTCACGACGAATGTGGATTTTGCCGGTCGTATGATCTATAACGACAATAACGAAGAGGTCATCAACTTCGGAAAGTATAAGGGACAACGCGTCACGGATGTCTTCCAGAAGGATCCCAGCTATTATTCCTGGATGATGAATGGAGATTTTCCTTTGAACACGAAGAAGATTCTTACCGATATCTATACGAGATTTAAATTACGTGATCTTAATAACAAACAGAAATGAACAATTTTGAATTCTGCAATCCTGTCAAGATCGTCTTTGGAAAAGGTTCGATGGCTCGTCTGTCGGAACTGGTTCCCGAAGGAAGTAAGGTATTGATGATCTATGGTGGAGGAAGCATAAAGAGAAATGGCATATATGAACAGGTCGTCAAGGCGCTTCATCCGTTTGATCTGTTTGAGTTCGGAGGCATCGAAGCCAATCCGCATTACGAGACCTGCATGAAGGCTGTGGAGATTGTCAAGAAAGAGAAGATTGATTTTCTGCTGGCTGTAGGCGGCGGTTCTGTGATCGATGCCACCAAATTCGTGGCTGCTGCTACCTGCTTCGAAGAGGGCGATCCCTGGACGATCCTCTCCAAAGGGGCTGCTGTCAAGAAGGCATTGCCTTTGGGCGTGGTGCTGACGCTTTCGGCTACCGGTTCCGAGATGAACGAACGGGCTGTGATCTCCAGAGCTGAGATTCATCAGAAGCTGAACTTCGCGTCTCCGCTGGTGTTCCCGAAGTTCTCTATCCTCGATCCGGAAGTGACCTATTCCTTGCCGCCGCGTCAGGTGGCGAATGGCGTGGTTGATTCCTTCATCCATGTCGTCGAGCAGTATCTGACCTATCCCGTCAACGGAATGGTGCAGGATGAATTCTCGGAAGGTTTGATGCGTGTGATCCATACCGAAGGCCTCAAGGTGCTCGAGGATCCGCACAACTATGATATTCGTGCCAACTTGATGTGGGCCGCTACGAATGCTTTGAACGTATGGATCGGACAGGGTGTTCCTCAGGATTGGTCTTCGCATCGCATGGGCTATTCGCTGACGGCACTGTTCGGACTTGACCATGCACAGACATTGGCCATTCTTCTGCCGGGCGTCATGACCTATATGTTCAAGGAAAAACAGCAGAAACTGGCTCAGATGGGCAAGGCTGTCTTTGGTATCGTGGACGGAACGGAAGAGGAACGGGCTCACAAGACCATCGAAGCTTGCGAAGATTTCTTCCGCAAGATGGGACTGAAGACGCGCCTCGGTGAATGTGGCATCCACAAGGAAGATATTCCGGCTTTGGCCGAACCGATCGACCGTCAAGGATGGAAATTAGGCGAACATCACAATATTGACAGCAAAGTTGCGTCTGATATAATGGCACTCAGACTGTAATCTATGTTGAAGGACAAACATATCATCTTGGGCATTACCGGTAGCATCGCTGCCTACAAAGCTCCTTACATCATCCGCGGCTTGGTGAAACAGGGCGCGGAGGTTCAGGTTGTCATCACTCCCGCGGGGAAAGAGTTCATCACGCCTTTGACGCTGGCTACGCTGAGTAGTCATCCTGTGATCAGCGAGTTCTTCTCCCATCGCGACGGTACGTGGAACAGCCATGTGGATCTCGGACTTTGGGCCGATGCCATGTTGATTGCGCCTGCTACCGCTTCCACCATCGGCAAGATGGCCAACGGCGTGGCAGATAATATGTTGGTCACAACCTATCTCTCCTGCAAAGCGCCTGTATTCATTGCTCCGGCTATGGATCTCGATATGTTCGCTCATCCCTCCACGCAGCACAACCTTGAGTTGCTTCGCTCGTATGGAAATCATATCATCGAACCGGCTGTCGGCGAATTGGCCAGTCATCTGGTCGGGAAAGGCCGCATGGAAGAGCCGGAGAATATCTTGAAGGTGTTGGATCGTTTCTTCGATGAACAATTGAGTTTGACGGGAAAGAAGATTCTGATCACCGCTGGTCCGACTTATGAAAAGATCGATCCGGTGCGTTTCATTGGCAATTACTCATCGGGAAAAATGGGCTTTGCGTTGGCGGAGGTTTGTGCCGAGCGCGGTGCTGAGGTGACTTTGGTCGCCGGACCGGTTGCTCTTTCTACGCAACAGAAACGGATTCATCGTATCGATGTGGAGTCGGCCGAGGAGATGCTGCAGGCATCTGTCGAGCATTTCCTCGAATGCAATGCCGCCATCCTTTGTGCGGCCGTTGCGGATTATCGTCCCGAGAGCTGTTCCCAAGAGAAGATCAAACGGGAGAAAGAGGATGATATGACGCTGCATCTGGTTCAGAATCCGGACATCGCGGCAACGTTAGGCCGGATGAAAACAGACAAACAGATCCTTGCCGGTTTCGCTCTGGAGACGAACGACGAGGAAAAGCATGCCGAGAACAAGATCGAGAGGAAAAACCTGGACTTCATCGTTCTCAATTCCCTTCGGGACAAAGGGGCCGGTTTCCGCTGCGATACGAACAAAGTGGAGATCATCGACCGCCAAGGTCCTGCCTTGACTTTCCCCTTGAAGAGCAAAGTGGATGTGGCACGTGATATTGTGGATCATTTACAGACGATGTTGAAATGAAACGCGGGTTGAAATATTTGATAGGATTGCTCTTCTGCTTTCTCTCCCTGACGGGCGAAGCTCAAGAGCTGAAGGCAACGGTCACCATCAACAGTGACAAGGTGCAAGGCACTAATAAGTCTGTTTTCAATACCCTACAGAAAGCACTTACGGAGTTTATCAACAACCGCAAATGGACCGATGCCACCTTTGCCGTCAACGAGAAGATCGATTGTACCTTTACGATCATCGTCAGTTCGCAGGAAGATGACAAGTTCAAGAGCGAGATGCAGGTTGTGGCGCGTCGTCCGGTGTTCGATTCCGGTTATCAGACGACCTTGCTGAATGTCCGTGACAAACAGGTGGACTTCAGCTACACGGAGTTCGAGCCTTTGGATTATACGGAGAATACGCTGGAGAACAACCTCACGGCTTCCGTCATCTTTTACATCTATACCATCTTGGGATTGGATTTCGATAGTTTCGGAGAATTGGGAGGCACGGCATATCTTCAGCAGGCACAGCAGATTGTCAGTCTGGCACAGAGCCAAGGCACATGGAACGGTTGGAAACCTTTCGATACGAATATCAGTCGCAATGTGATGATCACGGCGTTGACCGATAATGCTTCGGAGGCTTTTCGTAAGATGTGGTACACCTATCATCGCAAAGGTCTGGACGAAATGGCAGGCAATGCCGATCGCGGTCGTACTTCAATCATCGAATCGCTCGCTGCGCTGAACGAAGTAAAGCAGGCTCGTCCTACTTCTTTCCTTCTTCAGATGTTTTCCGATGCGAAACTGGATGAGGTAGTTGCCATCTATTCCAAAGCCACTTCTCAGGAAAAGGCCGATGGCTATTCGATGCTTTCCAATATATTCCCTGCAGAGACAACCCGACTTGAGGCACTTAAAAAGTGATCCGTTATGCTTCAATCCCTCCATATCAGCAATTTCGTATTGATCGCGCAACTGGATATCCAGTTCGATAAAGGTTTCTCGGTCATCACCGGCGAGACCGGTGCGGGCAAATCGATTATTCTCGGTGCGCTCTCGCTTGTTCTTGGACAGAGAGCAGACGCCGGAAGCATCCAGCAAGGTTCGGATCGGTGCGTCATGGAAGCTGTGTTCGATGTACGCGATTATCAGCTGAAATCCTTTTTTGAAGATCACGATCTGGAATATGATCCGGAGAGTTGCATCATGCGTCGCGAACTCTATTCAAACGGCAAGTCCCGCGCCTTCGTGAACGATTCGCCGGTTCCGCTCTCCGTGATGAAGGATCTGGGAATGCAGCTCATCGACATCCATTCGCAGAATCAGAACCAGAAACTGGGCGATCCTGCTTTTCAGCTGAATGTCATCGATGTTCTGGCGGATGATGCAAAAGAACTGTTGGAATATAAAACAGCCTATCAGGATTTTTGCAGACTTAAACAGTCGCTGAAGTCTCTCGAAGAAAAGGCGGCTCACAGCCGTGAAGAGGAAGACTACGACCGCTTCCAGTGGAAGCAGTTGGACGAAGTGCAATTGCAGTCCGGCGAACAGACGGATCTGGAAAAGGAACAGGAGACGCTTTCGCATGCCGAAGAGATCAAGACATCGCTCTATAAGATAACCGAACTGCTTCAAGGCGACGAACAGAGTGCCCTTCCTTTTATCAAAGAGGCGCTTTCCGTGACGGAGAGCCTGCAACCTTTCTATCCGAAAGCCAAAGAATATGCCGAACGTCTCCGCTCGTCATTTATTGATCTGAGCGATCTCTCTTCCGAAGTCGATGGACTGAAGGAGGATGTGGAATACAATCCGGAACGGATGAACTGGATCAACCAAAGACTGGACACGCTCTATTCGCTGGAACAGAAACATCACGTCTCAACCGAAGAGGAGCTGATTGCAGTAAGAGATCGTTTCAAGGAAAAACTGGACGGCATCGAATCGTTCGAGATTCAGATCGAGGAAATGCGGAAAACCTTGGATACGTCCTATACGGAATTGGTGAAGAAGGCTTCGGCCATCAGTGCGTTGAGGAAAAAGGCAGCTTCGACCTTCTCGAAAGAACTGGAGAAACTGGCTGCGCCTCTCGGCATTCCGAATATTCGCTTCAAAGCTTCCTTGACTCAACTTTCTGCCGCAGGTGAATCCGGCATCGATCGAATCGACTTTCTCTTTTCCGCAAACAAGAATGCAGATCTGCAACCCGTCTCGCAGACAGCTTCGGGTGGTGAAGTCTCCCGACTTATGCTGTGTATCAAAGCCATGATTGCCGGCTTTACTGCATTGCCAACGATCGTCTTTGACGAAGTGGATACAGGTGTATCGAGCGATATAGCAGACAAAATGGCGAATATCATGTCGGAGCTTGGAAAGCGGATGCAGGTCTTGACGATCACCCATCTTCCTCAGATTGCAGCCAAAGGCAAAGAGCATTTCATGGTCTATAAGAAGGACACGGCCGAACGTACCGAAACGCATATCCGCAAGCTCGATCCGGAGGAACGAATACAGGAAATTGCACACATGCTGAGTGGCGCTACTGTCACAAAAGCATCTTTTGATAATGCTAAAGAATTATTAAACGTTAGGACTTAAACTTTCGATTAAAAAAGAGGTCTTAGAAACAAAGACAATAGAAAACGAACCTTTAAAATTTGAACATCATGAAACGCTTACTTCTTATATTGATTCTCGGAACTCTCACCGCTTTGCCGGCGAATAGTCAGATTTGGATCAGCTTTAATTGGGGCGATCCTGACTGTGGAGTTTGTTTGAACATGGAACAGGCTTTGGGCTTGAGCTACGCTCAGTCTCTCGATTATACTCAGGTAGTTCATGAATACGGTCGTCGCATCCAGCAGGCTGCTCTTCGCGATTATCGCTATTGGGACAATTCGGCACGCGAGATCTATGACCTCAGAATGGAACGTGACCGCATCATGCAGGATATTCTTTCTCCGGACCAGTATTATTACTACATCGATCTGATTCGTGAAGATCCGGGTAGAATCCATGATTATGCCGGTTGGTACACCAATCCGAGATATTCAAGATATACGCCTTCTTACCTCTGCTTCCAATATGAGGATGCTTACTGGCACTATCATTGGTATCGCAACAACGGACGTTGGATCGGTGCTTTCGATAACATCTTCGCCCGCCCGGGTTCTTATCAGGGACGTCGTTATATGAGCGATCCTTGGAGACGTGACGGATACAATGACAACTATCGCAACGGCAAGATCTACGGTTACAGCCGGAATTACAATAACGGCCGTTACAACGACAACAATGGCTATGCACCCAGCAACGGTCGCAATGGATATAACTCCAACAACAACGGACGCTTCGGTTCCAACTCTAACAACGGTCGTTTCGGATCAGGCTCCAACAACGGACGTAACGGCTATAACGGATACAATTCCAATAGCAATAGCAACCGCTACGGAAACAACGGGTATAATGGCAACAGCAACCGTAATGATAACTTCGGAAACAGCAATTCCGGTAACTACAACGGACGCAGCAACGGCAACAGCGGCTTCAACAACGACAACAACAGCAATCTGAGGAATAACAATTCCGGCAGCACGCGCGGTGGAAGCAGCAACTACAATTCCGGCAGTAGTTACAACGGCAGAGGCAGCATGGGAACCTATACTCCGAGATATAACGGAAGTGAAAGCAATTCCATCGGCGGCAATTCCGGAAGCTATGGCAACAGCGGACGTCAGAACATGACACGCGGCAATGCTCCTTCGCAGCCGAGTAACAGCCAGATGAGAAGCGGTTCGGACAACAGCAGAGGCGGTGGATTTGGACGCGAATCACAGTCTCGCCAGCAACAGCAGGCTCCAACGATGTCGGGCAGCAGACGGGAAGCACAACAGTCTTCCGGTCCTTCGGATTCGAGAATGAGAAGAGATAGAAATTTCTAAACTATAAATAATGAAGCAGGGCGGGCTGCAAAACCCGCCCTCATTTTGTGTAATAACGATAAGAACGATAGAGAGCATGAAAGAAAGCGAGATGATATTCGGTATGCGTGCCGTGATGGAAGCACTTCAAGGTGATAAGGAGATTGATAAGATTCTGATCAAACGAGATCTTCAGGGTGGACTTTACAAAGAGCTGATGGATGCGTTGAAAGATCGTAACATCGCGGTTCAGCGTGTTCCCATGGAGCGCCTCGACAGATATACGCACAAGAATCATCAAGGCGTAATCGCTTTCATCTCGGCTGTCAGTTATGAGAAGTTGGAGAACATCATCCCGATGCTGTATGAGGATGGGAAGAATCCTTTCATCGTACTGCTCGACGGCGTGACCGACGTGAGGAACTTCGGAGCCATTGCCCGTACCTGCGAATGTGCCGGCGTGAATGCGCTCGTGATTCCATCGCGGGGAAGCGTCACGGTGAATGCCGATGCCATGAAAACTTCAGCCGGTGCTTTACTGACGCTGCCTGTCTGCAAGGAAAAGAGCATTCATGACGCCATCGTATTTCTGAAGAACAGTGGCGTGAAGGTGGTCGTAGCTACCGAGAAGGCCGAAGAGGTTTATACTTCTGCTCCGCTCGACGGACCGATTGCTATTGTGATGGGAGCGGAGGAAACCGGCGTATCGCCAGAGAATATCCGGATCGCCGATCTGTTGGTTCGTATCCCGCAGTTCGGCACCATCGGTTCGCTGAACGTTTCTGTGGCATCTTCCATCCTGATCTACGAAGTGATTCGTCAGCGCTCTTTGTTGAAGTAGCCTTTCCCCCGCAGGGAAATGGCTGCTGGCTTGAAAAGATGGTTTCCCTTCAAGGAAAACGAGACTAAGAGCTTCAAAAATGGATTTTCTT
>CAZIVE010000064.1:13790-15332 GCA_964542435.1 uncultured Parabacteroides sp. | reverse complement strand
CTCGGAATAATCAAAGCAAGCTTTGCTTCTTCGCTCGACTTGCATTATCTTTGTCCATAAAATGAAAGGAATGAAGAAACTTTGGATGTTGGGGCTGATTTCGATGATGGCAACAACGGCCATCTCGGAAGAGAGCTACGCGTATCGCATCTATCTCAAGGAGAAAGGCGATGCAGGATATGCGCTGGACCAACCGGAGAAGTTTCTTTCGAAGGAGGCACTGCAACGACGCGCTCATGAAGGCGTCGCCGTGGACAGTACCGATCTGCCCATTTCGCCAACCGTGATCGAACGGATTGCACAGATGGGATTCCGTCCTGTGACGCAGAGCCGATGGTTTGCCACCGTCGTGGTCATGACCGACGACAGCACGAAGATAAACCGGCTGAACGGACTGGATGAAATCGATTCCGTGAAATGGATCTGGCAAGGTGACGATGCACTGCCGGAGGAGGAGATGCCTTTTGCACGCAAAGAGAAGATCGCCACACCCGATCCGATCACCAAGTCCTATTATGGCTATGCAGAGAAACAGACAACGATGATCGACGGCGAACGGATGCATCATGCCGGATACAAAGGAGAAGGGATGACGATTGCCATCTTCGACGCCGGCTTCCGCAATGTGGACCGGCTGATGGTCTTCGACTCGCTGAAGCTGAAGGGCACGCGTAACTTCGTATTTCCCCAGCTGACCGTCTTCCGTGCGGACGATCACGGGACGAAAGCCCTCTCCTGCCTGGCGGCCAACGCGCCCGGCATCATGGTCGGCACCGCTCCCGAAGCCTCCTATTGGCTGATCAAGAGCGAAGACAGCCGCTCGGAATATCCCATCGAAGAGGATTATTGGACAGCTGCCGCAGAGTTTGCTGACAGCGTCGGCGTGGATCTGATATCCTCCTCGCTCGGCTATTACAAATACGATGACGACAGACTCTCGCCCACGCAAAACGACCTGGACGGGAAAAGCGCCTTCATCACCCGCGCAGCAGAGATGGCTGCCCGAAAAGGGATGCTCGTGATTTCAAGCGCCGGCAACGAAGGTCATGGCGACTGGAACAAAATCACCTTTCCTGGCGATGCCGGCGACATCCTCACCGTAGCGGCAGTCGATGAGAAGAAAAAGCCCAGCACCTTCTCTTCCGAAGGATTCATCAAGCGATATGCTACGAAACCCGACGTCACAGCTCTCGGCACTGACTGTACCGTGATCGATCCGTCGGGCATCATCCGCCTGGCCAACGGCACCTCCTTCTCGACGCCCACCGTTGCAGGCATGGCCGCCTGCCTCAAACAGGCACTGCCGTCGCTGACAGTGCCGCAACTGATCCGCTTGATCCAACAGGCGTCGAGCCGCTACAAACATCCGGACAGAGCTGTCGGTTACGGCATTCCCGATTTCTATAAAGCGTATCAAAACGGTTTGAAAGATGAAAAGAGAAACGACAGATACTAATACGACACCACACCGTGAGACACTCTCGCTGCGAGAGCTAAACCTGCGCATCAAGGAATCCATCGAAGAAGCGTTCCCCGATACCT
>CAZIVE010000064.1:8137-13690 GCA_964542435.1 uncultured Parabacteroides sp. | reverse complement strand
ATCGCCATCATCTCGTCGCCCACAGCTGCCGGCTTCGGCGATTTCGCCCGACAGATCTTGGACAATCCCCGAGGCTACGCCTTCTATCAAATGCTCTTCCCGGCTACCATGCAGGGTGAGAAAACGGAAGAATCGATCGTCCACGAACTGGATGTGATCTACAAATACCGGCGTTTTTTCGATGTGGTCGTCATCATCCGCGGAGGCGGTGCGACATCCGACTTGAACAGCTTCGACACCTACAGACTAGCTGCCAGCTGCGCCCAATTCCCATTGCCAGTCATCACCGGCATCGGTCACGAACGCGACGACACCGTACTCGACGCTGTCGCCTACCAACGGATGAAGACGCCGACAGCTGTCGCAGAGTTTCTGATCAGCTACATGGACCAGGCTTCAGAAAAGGTGGAGTCGCTGACGCACGACATGACATTGCTGGCGACACGTCTGCTGAGCGAGAAGAAGGAACAGCTGCAAAGCACAATCTTCCATCTTCCGCTGTATGTCTCATCCGCCATCGAACGTCAGCGCAATCGTCTGACGGAACTCTTCACGAGATTGACAACGAACGGCCAGGCTCTGCTCGACCAGCAGAAGCATTATCTGGACAAGGCCGAACAATACATTCAGCTGGTGGAGCCTTCCAACGTTCTTCGCCGCGGCTACACGCTGACGCTCAGAGACGGAAAGATTGTCAAGAGCGCTCAGGAGCTGAAAACAGCAGAGCACATCGTCACCCGTTTTATGGACGGCGAAAGCATCAGCACGATAAACGAGGTGAAAAACAACGACATGAAAGAGGATCATCAGAATCAATAAAGACATTACGATATGGAAAAGAAAGAAGAGAGCTACAGCAAAGCCATCGAAAAGCTGCAGAAGATCGTCGCAGAAATGGAAGACGGGAATCTCGACGTCGATGTGCTTTCCGACAGAGTGAAGGAAGCAACGCGCCTCATCGCGCTCTGCAAGGACAAACTGTTCAAAGTGAATGAAGAGGTTCAGCAATCTTTTCAACAGATTGGGAAATGAGACGATTTGCAGTGATTGTGGCCGGAGGTAAAGGATCGCGCATGGGAAGCGACCTTCCCAAACAGTTCATTCCGCTCTGCGGCAAGCCTATCCTGATGCACACGCTGGAGAGATTCCATGAATGGAATCCGTCGGCGGACCTCATCGTCGTGCTTCCGGAAGAACAGTTCAGCTATTGGAAAATGCTCTGCCGCGAGATCGATTGCCAGATTCCGCATCAGTTGGCAGAAGGCGGAGCGACTCGTTTCCACTCGGTGAAGAACGGATTGCTTCTTATCGCGAAACAGCTTGAATCGGAAGGTTGCGATGCCCGTCAAGCGGTCGTCGGCATTCACGACGGCGTGCGTCCGTTCGTCAGTACCGAAGTCATCGAATCGTGCTTTGCCACAGCCGAAGAAAAGGGAACGGCCGTTCCGGTGACAGGCGTCGTGGATTCACTGCGCGAAGGTACGATGGACGAGAGTCATCCGGTCAATCGCGACCGGTACTTCGCCGTACAGACGCCGCAGGTATTCCGTGCTGATCTATTGCTGCATGCCTATCATCAGGAGTACATCACCACATTCACCGACGACGCCTCCGTGATCGAAGCGGACGGACACCGCATCACAACCGTCCTCGGAAATCGCGAGAACATCAAGATCACGACGCCTTCAGATCTGAAAACAGCCGAAGCGTTACTGAATCCATCCATCTATTGATATCATGCTTGAACTGGAAAACAGATCCATCAGCTATCTGCCCGGCGTAGGGCCAAAGCGTGCGGAAGTGCTCGCCTCAGAAGCGAACATCCGCTCCTTTTGGGATCTGCTGACCTATTATCCTTATAAATACATCGATCGTTCGCGATTCTACAAGATATGCGAAATAAACGACGCGCTTCCGTATATCCAACTGAAAGGAAAGATCACCTCCTTCGAGCTGGTTGGAGAAGGCCGCGCGCGACGACTCATCGCCCATTTCTCGGACGGCACCGGCTCCATCAATCTGGTTTGGTTTAAGGCACTGCATCTCATTGTACATTATTATAAGGTGGACATACCTTATATTATATTCGGCAAGCCGACACGATTTGGCAGCATCTACGAGATTCTCCATCCCGACATCGATCATGAGTCGAATGAGGAACAAGTCTCCGGCGGACTGGTTCCGTTCTACAACACATCGGAGAAGATGAAGAAGTCGCAGCTTTCCTCACGCTCGCTGCAGGATCTGGTGTTTATCCTTTTGAAAAACATTGGCGGCGTCATTCCCGAATCATTGCCCGAATATCTGTTGCAACAGCTCCATCTGCTGCCTCTCGACGAAGCTTTGCGCAACATCCATTTCCCGGAATCCACCGAGAAACTGAAACAAGCCAGTCTCCGACTCAAGTTCGACGAACTGTTCTTCATCCAGCTTCATCTTCTGCAAAACTCCGTCAACCGAAAACGACGGCTGAAAGGCATTGTCTTCTCAACCGTAGGAGACTATTTCAACACCTTTTATAGGGAACATCTGCCATTCCAGCTTACCAATGCACAAAAACGGGTGGTCAAAGAGATCCGTGCCGATCTGGGCAGCGGCCATCAAATGAACCGTCTTCTGCAGGGCGACGTAGGAAGCGGTAAGACCTTAGTCGCATTGCTTTCCATGTTGCTGGCTCTAGACAACCATTGCCAAGCCTGTATGATGGCACCGACAGAAATCCTCGCCGGACAGCATTATCACACCATCCTGCGTTTCCTGAACGGAATGGATATCCGTGTGGCACTGCTCACCGGCTCTACGAAGAAGAGGGAACGCGAGAAACTGCTTCCCGCCATCGCATCTGGAGAGATCCAAATACTCATCGGCACACACGCACTGATTGAAGAGACGGTCAGCTTTGCCTCGTTGGGACTGGCCATCATTGACGAACAACACCGCTTTGGTGTCGAGCAAAGGGCCAAACTCTGGACGAAGAGTCCGGTGATTCCCCACGTTCTGGTAATGACAGCCACGCCGATTCCGCGTACCCTAGCCATGACACTTTACGGCGATCTAGACATTTCCGTCATCGACGAACTTCCACCAGGACGTAAGCCCATAAAGACGATCCATCGTTTCGACAACCATAAGGCCGAACTATTCAGTTTCCTGCGCCAGCAGATTCAAGCCGGACGACAGGTGTACGTGGTCTATCCGCTGATCGAAGGCAGCGAGAAGAGCGACTACAAGAATCTAGAGGAGGGCTTCGAGAATTTCAAGAAGATCTTTCCCGAATTTACCGTTTGCATGGTCCACGGACGGATGAAGAGTGTCGAAAAGGAGACAGAGATGCAGAAGTTCGTCAAAGGCGAAGCTCAGATTCTCATGGCGACAACCGTCATCGAGGTTGGAGTGGATGTCCCGAACGCTTCGGTCATGGTCATCGAGAGTGCCGAGAGATTCGGCCTATCACAGCTTCACCAGCTGCGCGGGCGCGTAGGTCGAGGAGCCGAGCAGTCCTATTGTATCCTTGTCTCCGACTATAATCTCAACGATGACACGCGCAAACGCCTCGACATCATGACGAGTTCCAACAACGGATTCGTCATTGCCGAAGAGGATCTGAAGATGCGCGGCCACGGTGAACTGGAGGGAACACGTCAAAGCGGAGAAGGACTGGACTTGAAGATCGCTGACCTAGCATCCGATGGGCAGATCCTGCAATATGCCCGCGACTTGGCCAACAACATCATCATAAGAGATCCGCTCCTCGAATCCGATCAGAACCGTCTGTTGAAGGAGAAACTGAAGGCTCAATATGGCAACCGCATCAATTGGGAACTGGTCAGCTGAACGTATCGGAGTGATTTGTAAAATCGATAGCTTCCCCTGCGAAATAGTGACAAAAGGTAAATACACAAATGGGAGAATAAAGCCGAAAAACAGGTAGTTGAGGCCGTTTGTTCCACAAAATATGCTGTGAAACATATTTTATTGTAAGTATCTTTATTTCAAGAAAATAAAAAGTCCAATTAATTTTTATTCAGATTCGTTTGTGATATTTTCGCAAGGCATATTTGGCTGGTTAGGTGATTTTGACGACCTTTGGCATATTGGGAAAAAGGTGTGACGCTTTTGAACCATATATACCGAATTTGAAAACAGAAAGAATCTTCGTATGAATATAAGGACTATTATAGCTATCATTTGCTGTGCAGTTTTGTCTCTATCAGGAGCCAAAGCTTCAGGGCCCAAAAAAACGACACATCGCCGGCATCCGGTTACGCATCGCATCACAGATCCAAGAGCTGTTGCGTTGATGGCAGATCGCGTAGGTTTTAAAAAGAATATAGAATTAAGAGAAATCTCAGCACGCAGAGAGGCCATCCTCGAAGCCCGTGAAAATCTCCTCTACCCCGCAGATGAATTATATGGTTCGAATTGGAATACAGAATGGGTGAATCCCTTCCGAAAAGGTTCCGTAACATTCCCAGATACTTTCTCTATCAATTGTTCTTCATTCGTACTTCCTATCATTGATGAACCAGCTATCGAGGTTACATCTAATTATGGTCCCCGCCATCGTCGCATGCATTGGGGCATCGATCTCAAACTAAGCACTGGGGACACCGTACGTGCAGCATTCGACGGACGTGTTCGTGTAAAGAACTACGAAGGTGGTGGCTATGGATATTACCTTGTGATCCGTCACCCGAATGGATTGGAAACGGTTTATGCTCATCTCTCAAAATTCATCGCAGACCAGAACGATATCGTTAGAGCCGGACAGGCCATTGGATTAGGCGGAAGCACAGGACGTTCTACAGGTCCACATCTCCACTTCGAAACGCGCTTCTTGGGAAGAGCCATCAATCCCGCAGACATCATCAATTTCGACATCGGCATTCCTTATCAAAGATATTACGTATTCCACAATGTCAAACAGCGAGGACGTAACACGAATGTATATGAAGCCAACGAATATACTTCTGAGAATATCCAGATGGCTTATCACCGCGTAAAGAAAGGGGATACCTTGAGCGAAATAGCAAGAATGTACGGAACGACCATCGCTAATCTCTGCAGGCTCAACGGACTGAGCCGTCGCAGCAAACTCCGTATCGGACAAGCTATCCGCTGCACAGAAGGGGGAAACATCAATTCGAAAGTAAGCAAGAGAAGATCAAGAGTTCAGATAGATGAAGACGAACTGGCTCAAGTTGAAACGGAGAACCAGCAAAGCACACGCGCTTCCAGATCATCGAAAGCTTCGAAGCCCGTTTACTATCGTATCAAGAAAGGGGATACGTTGGGAGCTATCGCACAACGCCACGGCACAACCATCACCAAGATCTGCCAGCTGAACGGTATTACCCGCACATCGCTTCTCCAGCTTGGTCATTCATTGCGCTGCTCATAATTATTTAAATCGTATAATTGCAAAATGGCAGATACAAAAGAACAATTCGACAAAGTGATCGCCATTTGTCGAGATCTGTTTGTAAGCAAGCTTGAAGATTATGCACCTTCGTGGCGCATCATGCGTCCTCAATCGGTTACCGACCAGATTTT
>CAZIVE010000064.1:3424-8037 GCA_964542435.1 uncultured Parabacteroides sp. | reverse complement strand
ATCAGTTCCTACACGGATTTCATTCTGATGAAGATAAACCGGACCAAAGAGATCGAGAATCACAAAGGAAAGACCCTCGTTTCTGAAGGCATTGCGGCGAACTATATGGACATGATCAACTACTCGCTCTTTGGATTGATCAAGTTGGAATATGGAGAATGAAAAGGTTCTATCGAAAGGAAAAGAACGACTTATCAAGACACTCGCCGAATTCTGTAGAATCCTGATTGGCGTTACCTTCATCTTCTCCGGAAGTGTCAAGGCTATGGATCCGACAGGCGGAGCCATCAAAATCACAGACTATCTCACTGCATTTCATCTGTCACAATTTCATTCCATCGCGGTTCCTTTTTCTTTCAATCTCTCCGCATTGGAAGCCACCATCGGCGTCTGCATGCTGTTGGGCGTATATCGGAAATATGCATCGTATCTGACCTTGCTGTTCATGCTCATCATGACGCCTCTCACACTGTATCTTGCCTTGTTCAACCCCGTTTCGGATTGTGGCTGCTTCGGTGACGCCATCATCCTAAGCAATTGGGCCACATTCGGCAAGAACATTGTCCTGCTCGCCGCATCCATCGTTTTAATCCTTTATCATAACAGACTCCTCCGCATCTATACATTCCACGCCTATTGGTTTGTGGCACTCTTTACCTATCTTTTTTTCATCGCATTTGCCTGGCAGAACTACAGCCATCTTCCGATGGTCGATTTCCGTGCCTACAAAATCGGGACCAATATTCCGGAGAAAATGAAGATTCCAGATGGAGCGCCTCAAGATGTGTATGCCTATTCCTTTGTCTATGCCAAGGATGGAAAAGAAAAGACATACGCCCTCGATAATGCACCGGCTTCAGACAGTACGTGGAAATTCGTCCGCTCCGAGACGAAGCTGATCAAGAAAGGATATACGCCGCCCATCGCATCTTTCAACATTTTCGATGCTGACGGGAATGATGTTACGGAACAGATCCTCAGTGATACGACAGGTGTCGTCTTGCTCATCTCTCCCAAATTGGAGGAGGCAACCGATGACCGGATAGAAGAAATCAGCGATATTTATGATTATACGTTAGATCACGATTTGCAATTCTACTGTGTCACGGGATCTTCACAAAAAGATATCGACAGCTGGACCGACAACACCGGAGCAGAATATCCCTACCTGATGGCTGACGACGTGCTCCTGAAAACGATGATACGTTCCAATCCAGGCCTGATACTGCTCCGCGGCGGGACAATCATCAACAAATGGCATTACAACGATCTGCCGGATGAGAAGCATCTGGCCGCCGTTTTAAGGAGTCATGACTATGTGCAGAAAGCGAAAATAAAAGAAGATGGGCGCCTTGAGACCAACCTATTCTCTTTTGCAGTACCTTTGCTGCTGGTTTGGTGCTACGACGGCATTCGTAACCGCAAGTGGCGCAAGAAGAAAGAAACGAACGAATAAGTTTATTAAATTATATAAGACATGAGAAAGAATATTGTAGCAGGAAACTGGAAGATGAATATGACTCTTCCTGAAGGTCTGGCTTTAGCCAAAGGTTTGGACGAAGCTCTGAAAGGTAAAAAAATCAATTGCGGTGTAATCATCGGCACTCCATTCATTCATTTGGCAAGCGTTGCTGCAGCTATAGATACCAATAAGATCGGTGTAGCTGCTGAGAATTGCGCTGACAAGGAAAAAGGAGCGTTCACCGGCGAGGTATCTGCCGCAATGGTTGCTTCTACAGGTGCAAAATATTGCATCATCGGTCACTCTGAACGTCGTGCATACTACCACGAGACACCTGAAATCCTCAAGACGAAGGTTGAACTTGCTCTCGCTAACGGTCTGACTCCGATCTTCTGCATCGGTGAGAAACTGGAAGAACGCGAAGCCAACAAACAGTTTGATGTTGTTGACGCACAGATCGAAGGTTCACTCTTCGGACTCTCTCCTGAAGACTTCAGCAAGCTGATCCTCGCTTACGAACCTGTTTGGGCTATCGGCACAGGCAAGACAGCTACTTCAGATCAGGCAGAAGAGATCCATGAACACATCCGCGCTACAATCGCTGCCAAATATGGCAAGAAGATTGCTGACGACTGCACGATCCTCTACGGTGGAAGCTGCAACGCAGGAAATGCAAAAGAGCTCTTTGCTAAACCCGACGTTGATGGTGGTCTGATTGGTGGTGCTTCTCTGAGTGTAGAGAAATTCCTTCCGATCATCGAGGCATTCTGATAACAACTTTATAAAGCTGTGTCCGGCGCTTAACAGTATCGGACACAGCTCTTTTTTAATCCTATATATAATGAGATCATTTTCCTCTAAATGGATTCTTCTGTTTCTTCTCGCCGCTCCGCTCGTCACAGTGGCTCAGTCGGGCGTTGGGACATCGTCGATCTTTGACGATCTTCAACTGACCGGCGGACAAAAGGGAACGGTAGTTGTGAAGCAGTCCGACCAGATTCGTAAGCTGGTTGGCGTCCGTCATGCCAACACCTCCAGCAAGGATGACGACGGCTATCTTCACGTCCAAGGCTATCGTGCCCAAGTGTTTTCAGGCAACAACCAGCGCAGTTCAAAAGAAGAGGCATTCAGAAAAGAACGTGAGATCCACGACGCCTTTCCCGATCTCACCACCTACGTCACCTACAACGCTCCATTCTGGAAACTTCGTGTAGGCGATTTCCGTACACATGAGGAGGCTTATCAGACGATGCGTAAGCTGATGGCTGCCTTTCCGGCCTACGGGAAAGAGATGTATATTGTCCGCGAAGAGGTCCGTATTCCACTCAACGATTAATAAGTAACCGTGAAAGAAATATTTGAAATGAATGAAAAAAACGAACCGTCTCAGGAGGTTCAGGACAGGTTGGCTGCAGACGTAGCCGACATCCTTTCTCTGATTGGTGAAGACGGCAGCCGTGAAGGTCTTGTAAAAACGCCAATGCGCGTGGCACGTGCCTTGCAATTCCTGACCAAAGGCTATAATGAGGATCCGGAAGCAGTGCTCCGCTCCGCTATGTTCCATGAAGAGGGATACAAACAGATGGTCATTGTCAAGGACATCGACTTCTTCTCCCTCTGCGAACACCACATGCTGCCCTTCTTTGGCAAAGTGCATGTGGCTTATATTCCCAAGAAATATATTACAGGTCTGAGCAAGATTCCACGTGTCGTGGACATCTTCTCCCATCGCCTCCAGATTCAGGAACGTCTGACATTGCAGATTAAAGAGTGCATTCAGAAGACACTTGATCCGCTGGGTGTGATGGTCGTCATCGAGGCACAGCACATGTGCATGCAGATGCGCGGCGTGGAGAAACAGAACTCCATGACAACCACCTCCGACTTCACGGGATTCTTCCAGGAAGCCAAGACTCGTGCTGAATTTATGAACCTTATTAAAAATAACAGATAGTTTATGGGCAGTTTCTTTTCATCCCTATTCTCCTCTCCCAAACAGGACAACGACAGCGAAGAGGCAAAGAAAAACGAACAAGACAGTAAGTTCGATGTTTTTAAATACGACGGCATGAGCTACCAGAAGATGGGGAAGCTCAACGATGCCATCAGATGTTACACGCAAGCCCTCCTTATCAAA
Source organism: uncultured Parabacteroides sp. (assembly GCA_964542435.1). GTDB lineage: Bacteria > Bacteroidota > Bacteroidia > Bacteroidales > Tannerellaceae > CAZIVE01. The sequence continues at coordinate 4,438 of CAZIVE010000064.1, read as the reverse complement.
GACGACGAAGAGGTCTTGGCCAGTCTTGTCACCACTTATACGATGGCCGACAGAGGTGATGATGCGCTCGAGACAGTCGGACGACTGATCGATCTCAATCCCGATGCCATCGAACCGCGTATCTCACGTGCCAACATTCTGTTTATGCTCGATCGCGATGCAGAGGTCGTCCCTGACTGCGAACATATCCTCGAAATTGATCCGAAGAATGCACTCGCTTGCTATCTGATTGCGAAGTCTAAACGTACAGCCGACGACAAGATCGGAGCCGTAGCCGACTTGACGAAAGCAATCTCCTTCAATGCCGAGTTTCCCGCAGCCTTCTCATTACGTGCGGAAATTCTGCTCGACATGATGCAGCTCGACGAAGCACTAGCCGATGCAGAAGAAGCTATTCGTCTCGATCCGGAAGAGGAGAATTCGTATGTCCTTCGTGGACAGATCTTCGAAAAGATGGGAAATCTGGAGAAGGCCCACGATGACTATCAGAAGGTGCTCGATCTGAATCCATTCAATGAGAAAGCTGCTGTGAATGTGGGCAGACTCATGATCCTGCAGAAAGACTTCGACGGGGCAATCGCTTTCTTCGACGACGCCATCGACACCAATCCCAACTTTGCAGCGGCCTACGCCGAACGTGGTCATGCCAAGAAGGAGAAGGGCGATGAGAAGGGCGCTTTGGAAGATCTGAAGAAGTCTCTTGAACTCGATCCCGAGAGTGAAGAGGCTAAGAAGATGAACGGAAAACATTCCAACTTCGACGACATGTACAAAGGAGGAATCTTCTAATCTGTCATCTACAACAAACTATATCTTGAGGAGACGTCACAAGCGCCTCCTCTTTTGTTTTTATAAGGATTTGTCATTCATCACATAACCGTTACCTTCTTTTCGAATCCGTTTCTGCTCGACAAGCATTGCTATAGCGCGGGAAAGAGAGGGACGAGCCACACCAAGGAAGAAGGCTACCTCCTGCAGGTTCTGAATGGGACCGCGTTTCTGGATATATTTCAA
>CAZIVE010000064.1:0-3324 GCA_964542435.1 uncultured Parabacteroides sp. | reverse complement strand
TGCAAAGCGACCATGTCATCCGTATTATACGACGTCAGCCGATAAGACAACTTTTCCAGCATTGCGTCCAGCAGCTGACGATCGCAGCCTGCAAACAGCGGAAAATCATAAATGTCATAAAATCGCTCCATATCTTAACGATCATTATAGGTTTGCGTAACATAGGTTACGGAGAATGGGATAGTAGAGAAATACCTTTGTGCTAACAAAAATAAGAAAAAGTTAGACAACAACATTAATAAATAAAGAATATGGAGAACAGTATGTTTTGTTATCAGTGTCAGGAGACGAATAAAGGAATCGGATGTCTGCTGAAAGGGGTTTGCGGTAAGAACAGTTCAACATCGGCAGCAATGGATCTGCTGCTGTTTGTGGTAAGAGGCGTATCGATCGTAGCAGATGCGCTGCGCACAAACGGACAGACAGTGAACAAAGAGGTGAACGGGTTTGTGATTGATGCCCTGTTCTCAACTATTACCAATGCGAACTTCGATGACGAGAGTATTCTCAAACGCGTGGACAACGGACTGAAATTACGTGACGAGTTGAAGGCACAGGCACAGAACGCAGGCCTTGCACTTCCTCAAGTGGACGAAACGACTTGGAATGGTTCGAGAGATGTTTACATGGAGAAGGCCAAGAGCGTCGGTGTATTGAGAGAACCAAATGAAGATCTCCGTTCGCTGAAGGAGCTTACCGTTTATGGTCTGAAAGGAATGGCAGCCTATCTGGAACATGCGATGCGTCTCGGCTATGACGACGAATCGATTCATACTTTCATGCAGTCGGCCTTGGCTCAGATGACCACGAAACCGATGAGTGCCGACGAACTGATTGCTTTGGTGATGAAGACCGGCGAGATCGGCGTTCAGACAATGGCTCTGCTCGACAAAGCCAACACAGAGAGCTACGGCAATCCGGAGATTACGAAAGTCAACCTGGGCGTTGGCAAGAATCCGGGTATTCTCATCAGCGGTCACGATCTGCATGACATGGAAGATCTGCTGAAACAGACGGAAGGTACAGGCGTGGATGTTTATACGCACGGCGAAATGCTGCCGGCTCATTACTATCCCGCTTTCAAGAAATACAAGCATTTCGTGGGCAACTATGGCAACGCCTGGTGGAAACAGCGCGAGGAATTCACGGCATTCAACGGCCCGATCGTCTTCACGACCAACTGTATCGTTCCGCCACTCAACAGCGCCACCTACAAGGAGCGAATGTTCACCAGCAATTCTACAGGTTATCCGGGTTGCAAATATATCGAGACAGACGAAAAAGGGCACAAGGACTATTCGGAAGCGATCGAATTGGCAAAACATTGTGCAGTTCCTACCGAATTGGAGAAGGGTGAGATTGTCGGTGGATTTGCCCACAATCAGGTGCTGGCACTTGCAGACAAGGTGGTGGAAGCTGTCAAATCGGGGGCAATCCGCAAGTTCGTGGTCATGGCAGGTTGCGACGGTCGTATGAGAAGCCGCGAATACTACACGGATTTCGCCAAGGCTCTTCCACAGGATTGCGTGATACTGACAGCCGGTTGCGCCAAGTATAAATACAACAAACTGAATTTGGGCGACATCAACGGCATTCCGCGGGTACTCGACGCCGGACAATGCAACGACAGCTATTCACTGGCCGTCATTGCACTGAAGCTGAAAGAGGTATTCCAACTCAACGACATCAACGAACTGCCGATCGCCTACAACATCGCATGGTACGAGCAGAAGGCTGTGATCGTCCTGCTGGCACTGCTTTACCTCGGCGTGAAAAACATTCATTTAGGTCCGTCACTGCCTGCATTTCTTTCGCCCAACGTAGCAAAAGTATTGGTTGAGAACTTCGGCATCGCCGGCATCGGGACCGTGGACGAAGACTTGAAAAAATTCGGGATCATGTAATTAGGATTCTTATAAAAAAGAAAGGAACATGAACACATCAGACATTAAAAACAAAAGTGTGGGAGAAATCGTAAAAGAGGATTTCTCAACGGTACAGATTTTCAAGAAATATGGAATCGACTTCTGCTGCCACGGGAGCGAAAAGCTGGGTACGGCTTGCGAAAAGCAGCAGGTTGACGTAGACAAAGTGATCGGCGAGCTGCAAAAGCCCGCGGTTCAAAGCGAAGGTGCTGTGAAAATTCCGTTCGGTTCGTGGCCTTTGGATCTCCTGATCGACTATGTGCTGAAGATCCATCACAGAGGCATCCGGCAAAATGGACCGGAACTGATGGAACTTCTCGACAAGGTAAAAGAGGTACATGGTGACAATCATCCGGAACTGTTCGAGCTGAGCGACCTCGTCTTTGAGTCGTTCCACGATCTGGAAAAGCATCTGCAGAAGGAAGAGAATGTTTTATTCCCGTATCTCTACGATCTGTATAAAGCTTCGGAAGCAAAACAGCCGGCTGGACAGATGCATTGCGGGACAATCCAAAATCCGATTCGTGTGATGATGATGGAGCACGAAGCCGAAGGCGAACGGTACAAACATATCCGCGTTCTGACAAACAACTTCACCACTCCGGAAGACGGCTGTGCAAGTTATCATCTGCTCATGCAGAAACTGGAACAATTCGTGGATGCACTTTTCGAACACATCCACATTGAGAACAACATTATCTTCCCGGACTTCATCAAGTTGGAAGAGGAATGGGTTGAGATGTAATGAAAAAAACAGGTTTACAGGTTTTATAAAATCAAAGAGAAATGAAAAAAACGGTTATCATTTACGGTTCATCAACCGGGACATGTCAGAACATCGCTGAAACGATTGCAGCAAAACTGGGCATTGGGTCAGACAATCTGTTCAACGCTTCCGGCATCAAGGCCGAGAAGGTCAACGAATACGACAATCTGTTGCTCGGAACCTCTACGTGGGGCGATGGAGAATTGCAGGACGATTGGTACGACGGGCTCAAAGTTCTGAAGGCTTCGAATCTGCAGGGAAAAACAGTCGCTCTCTTCGGATGTGGTGATTCCGACTCCTATTCCGACACATTCTGCGAAGGAATAGCTGATCTATACGACGAGCTAAAGAATAGTGGCTGCCGGTTTATTGGCCAAGTGAGCTCAGAGGGCTATTCATTCTCCTCATCGAGATCCGTCGTAGATGGAAAATTCGTCGGACTTGCATTGGACGATGTCAACGAAAGCGACAAGACAGAAGGCCGCATCAATTCTTGGATAGAGAATATCAAGGATGCACTCTGAAGATAACATTTCATATATCATTTGACCCCAATCGGTCATTAGTGATTATACAAGTGTATGCATTTCACCGGGTGAAACGATTAAAAAGACCTCAAAAAGTCATTTCACC
>CAZIVE010000063.1:3986-15425 GCA_964542435.1 uncultured Parabacteroides sp. | reverse complement strand
TATTCTTGAGCAGACAAAACAGAGGATCTATTGTGACAGATTGAAGTTAATTCTGTTTATTTTGCTTTCGATATACAATTATTTGCATTAAATATTGAATAAATCGTTACATCAAACATTGTATTATTCAAAATGTAACCAATTCCCCATTCGACTATTTCAAAATGCTTTACATTTGCATCAGAAATAGACAAAAAAACAATTGATTAACGAATTCTCAAGAAAAATGACAAAGAAGATCCCATTTACGAAGATGCAGGGTGCCGGCAACGACTACATATATATAGATGTGCGACACGAAGCGATCAAAGATGCGGCAGCACTGGCCATCAAGCTAAGTAAACCACATTTCGGAATCGGGTCTGACGGACTTGTTCTGATCGGGAATTCGGAGATTGGTGATTTCAGTATGCACATCTATAACGCAGATGGATCGGAAGCGGAGATGTGCGGCAATGCATCCCGTTGCATTGGCAAGTATGTGTATGAAAAAGGTCTCACGGCAAAAAGAGAGATTCTCCTCGAGACGCTTTCTGGAATCAAGATCCTGAAGCTGAACGTGGAGAATGAAAAGGTTATCAGCGTCACGGTGGATATGGGCGAACCGATGGTTGGCGAACGTGACGTAACAGTGGAGGCAAAAGGTGAGAAATTCCGTGGCAGTAAAGTGTCGATGGGCAATCCCCATTTCGTGATCTTCACCGATGCGGTGGAGAAGATCCCGCTTTCTGAAGTCGGTCCCGTCATCGAGCACGATGCGAAGTTTCCGGAAGGAACCAACGTCGAATTTGTTGAGATCAATGGGTATGATGAGGTCCGCGTCCGCGTCTGGGAACGAGGTTCAGGCATCACGATGGCCTGTGGTACCGGTTCGTGTGCCGTGGCTGTGGCTTGCGTGACCTCCGGACGATGTGGACGAAAGGTGGGCGTGACGATGGACGGCGGGCGATTGGTCGTGGAATGGGATGCAGAGAGCCGTCACGTGATGATGACAGGACCTGCGGAATTTGTGTTTGAAGGATCCATAGAGGTAGAATAACAAGACAAAGCATAAAACAACAACAAAATGGCACTCATCAATGAAAACTTTTTGAAACTGCAAGGCAGTTACCTCTTCAGCGACATCGCGAAGCGGGTGAACAGCTTTAAGGTGACTCATCCGAAGGACAAGGTAATCCGGATGGGAATAGGTGATGTGACGCAACCTTTGCCACCTGCCGTCATCGAGGCGATGCATCGTGCAGTGGACGAAATGGGCAATAAAGATTCATTCCACGGCTACGGACCGGAGCAGGGCTATCCCTTTCTGATCGATGCCGTCATAAAGAATGACTATATCAGCCGTGGCGTTACTTTGGATTCAAATGAAGTGTTTATCAGTGACGGCGCCAAGAGCGATTGTGGCAATATGGGCGACCTGTTGCGCCATGACAATAGCATTGGTGTGACGGATCCCGTCTATCCCGTTTATCTCGACTCAAATGTGATGAGCGGAAGGACCGGCGATCTGGAGGACGGACGTTGGAGCGACGTGGTGTATATTCCATGCACGTCAGCCAACGGATTCGTTCCCGAACTGCCCAGCCGTCGCGTGGACATCATATATCTGTGTTATCCCAATAATCCGACAGGGACGACGCTCTCGAAGGACGAACTGAAGAAATGGGTGAACTACGCGCTTGCCAACGACGCGATCATCATGTACGACTCCGCTTACGAAGCCTACATTCAGGATCCGGCCATTCCTCACAGCATCTACGAGATCAAAGGAGCGAAGAAGGTGGCTATCGAATTCCGCAGTTTTTCCAAGACGGCTGGATTCACGGGCGTGAGATGCGGTTACACGGTTGTCCCGAAGGAGCTGAACGCTTTCACACTGGATGGCGAACGGGTTGCTTTGAACAGATACTGGAATCGTCGTCAGTGCACGAAGTACAATGGCACAAGTTACATCTCCCAACGGGCTGCCGAAGCGATCTATTCGCCCGAAGGCAAGCGTCAGGTGAAGGAGACGATAGGATATTATATGACCAATGCCACGCTCTTGAAAGAGGGTCTGACAGAATGTGGTCTGCAGGTGTTCGGCGGTGTCAATGCACCCTATCTCTGGGTGAAGTCACCGGACGGCATCAGTTCATGGAAGTTTTTTGACCGATTATTATATGAGGTAAACATTGTGGGAACCCCTGGCGTGGGGTTCGGACCGAGCGGCGAAGGTTATTTACGACTGACGGCGTTCGGAGACAGGGATGACACTTTGGAGGCTGTGGCCAGGCTGAAGAAGTGGCTTACGTAAAGGTCTGATTTTTTCCGCAAGGATAGGATACAGACCGTAGAAGTGAAACAAATAACAAATTCTAGAGATGAAAAGACAAACTCTCATGCGGGTCATGATATCCGCATTCTCTCTAATGGCGTCTGTTTCTGTCGTTGCACAGGAATCGAAAGTTGAAATTGTTCCGGCTGCTGATATAGTAAGCAGCTATGTATGGAGAGGCATGTATCAGACGGGATTCTCCATACAGCCCGCATTGACAATGACATATGGCGGGTTCTCTTTAGGAGCGTGGGGAAGCACGGATTTATCTAACGCTGGCGATGAAACGCGAAGCAAGGAATTCGACCTCACTGTTGGATACGGAACCAGCGGGTTCGGTATTTCGGTCACAGATTATTGGTGGAGCGGCGAAGGTGCCCGTTACGGACGGTATGCAACCGACCACTATTTTGAAGGGACCGTAAGTTATGATTTTGGTGAGAAATGCCCCTTGAATCTGGCCTGGCATACGATGTTTGCAGGCGGTGACAAGGACGAGGATGGAGATCGACAGTATAGTTCGTATGCCGAACTCGGAACGCATTTCAATCTGATGGGAGTAGAGATCTCTCCCGGCATAGGGATCTCACCTTGGAAAGGTCTTTACAGTGACGGCTTCGGCCTGAATGAGATCAGTGTGAAGGCAACCAAGCAGATCAAGATCAGCGATTCATTCTCGCTGCCTCTTTATGCCAAGGTAATCGCTGCACCGGAGCACGACAATGTGTTTCTCGTTCTCGGCGCAACATTGTGAGAGAGATTGGAAAGATATAATGAAGATAAAAGGCGAGTATGGAAGACCTGCGAGTATATTGATTTTATAGAATGTTATACCGTAAACTTAACCATATTCCTGACTGCCTCGGGGGTTGCTCCATGCCGCCTTTTTTAAGAAAAAAAGAAAGGAATCGTAAAAATGAAAAAGATTGAAGCTATCATACGCAAGACGAAATTCGATGATGTCAAGGAGGCATTGCTCGAAGCTGACATCGAATGGTTCTCATACTACGATGTGAGAGGAATCGGCAAGACGCGCCAGGCGCGCATCTACCGTGGCGTGATGTACGACACCAGTTCCATTGAAAGAACGCTGCTCAGCATCATTGTCAGAGACAAAAATGTTGAGAGAACGATCTCTGCCATATTGAAGGCGGCACAGACAGGGGAGATAGGTGACGGACGTATCTTCGTCATTCCGGTAGATGATGCTGTTCGCATCCGTACAGGTGAACGCGGCGACATCGCACTCTACAACGCTGAGCAGGAGAAGTAACAATCCTCCTCTCACAGTTTTACTACTTATTATTTAGGACCAAACAAATAACAAACTCAATAGAATTATGGATACATTATATACAACAGCAGATTTGGCGACTTCGATCGACACCGTGTGGATGCTACTTGCAGCCATACTGGTCTTCTTCATGCAACCCGGATTCGCCTTCTGCGAGGCTGGTTTTACAAGAAGCAAGAATACAACCAACATCCTTTTCAAGAACTTCGTCGATTACATGATCGGCTCACTGGTGTTCTGGTTTGTAGGATTCGGATTTATGTTCGGTGGTGACGGTTCCGGATTTATCGGCATGCCGAACTTCGGAGATCTGTCGTTCTACCACAATGCAAACGGTCTGCCTACGGAGGGATTCCTGATGTTCGAGATCGTCTTCTGTGCTACTTCTGCTACGATTGTCTCCGGTGCCATGGCTGAACGTACCAAGTTCAGCATGTATCTGGTTTATTCGTTCTTTATCTCTCTGATCATATATCCTGTCGAAGGTCATTGGACATGGGGCGGCGGATGGCTCTGCAATGCAGATCCCAGCGGCTTCATGATGTCCACATTCGGAGCATCGTTCCATGACTTCGCAGGTAGTGCGGTCGTGCATTCCGTAGGCGGCGTGCTTGCCTTCCTGGGAGCGATTGCATTGGGACCTCGTTTGGGTAAATATTCCAAAAACGGCAAGAGTCATGCCATTCCCGGCCACAGCTTGACATTGGGCGCTCTCGGCGTCTTCATTCTCTGGATGGGATGGTTCGGATTCAACCCAGGTTCTCAGCTGGCTGCTTCAGGTGAAGCCAACCGTGTCGCTATCTCTCACGTGTTCCTGACAACCAACCTCGCTGCTGCTGCAGGTGGTTTGGCAACACTTTTCACTAGCTGGATCAAATATGGCAAGCCTTCTCTGTCCCTTACCTTAAATGGTATACTGGCCGGATTGGTAGGAATTACGGCAGGATGTGACGCTGTCTCTCCGCTGGGTTCCATCATCATCGGTCTTGTCTGTGGTGTTGTACTGGTATTCTCCATCGAATTCATCGACAAGAAACTTCATGTGGATGATCCCGTTGGTGCAAGTTCCGTACACGGTGTCTGTGGTATCCTTGGAACGCTGCTTACCGGTCTGTTCTCTCTCTCTGAGGGATTGCTCTATGGACACGGTGCAGGATTCCTCGGCGCACAGTTCTTCGGTATCCTTACGATCGATATCTGGACGGCAGCTGCCGGCTTCGTTATCTTCTGGGGCATCAAGTACATTCACGGACTTCGCGTGGACAAGAGAATCGAGGAAGAGGGATTGGATATTTATGAACATGGTGAAACGGCTTATAACTAATATATGAATGAAAGAAGGAACGGCAGGCAGACCATTCGATGGAGGATGGCTGCCGACGGATCCTTCACTTAGATACAAAACAATCACATTAAAATTAGAATAAAATGAAACTGATCATTCCAGAAGATTACAAGCAGACGATGGTCCCGGAGACAACCGAGCAGGCTATCCAGCTGCTGAAGGCAACATTCCAGGAGAAACTCTCCAAGGCACTCAACCTGCGACGCGTCACGGCTCCGCTGTTCGTGCTCTCGGGTACCGGTATCAACGACGACTTGAACGGTGTGGAACGTGCGGTGAAATTTCCCGTACGCTGCATGAACGATCGTCAGGTGGAGGTGGTTCATTCGCTGGCTAAGTGGAAACGCATGAAGCTCGGATCCTATCGTATCCCGGCCGGCTACGGACTCTACACCGACATGAATGCCATTCGTCCTGACGAGGATCTCGACAATCTCCATTCCCTGTATGTGGATCAATGGGATTGGGAACAGACGATCCGCGAACAGGACCGTAATCTCGACTATCTGCGTAAGGTGGTCCGCATCATTTACTCTCTCCTCAAGGAGATTGAAGCGCTCGTTTACGACCGTTATCCGCATATCACTCCGCGTCTTCCGCAGAACATCACCTTCATCCACTCCGAAGAGCTTCTTCAGATGTATCCCGACTGTGATCCGCGCGAAAGAGAGAAGAAAGCAGCCGAGAAGTTCGGTGCCATCTTCATCATCGGAATCGGCGATCAGCTCTCCGACGGCAAAAGACACGACGGACGTGCTCCTGACTATGACGACTGGAGTTCGCTCAATGCGGACGGCTTCAAAGGACTCAACGGCGATATCATTCTCTGGGATGATGTCCTCGGCTGTGCCTTCGAACTCTCATCGATGGGTATTCGTGTGGATAATGAGACGATGATTCGTCAGCTCGATCTGTGCGGTTGTCCGGAACGGAAGAGTCTGGCTTTTCACAAGATGCTGCTCGACGGGAAACTGCCGCAGAGCATAGGTGGTGGAATAGGACAGAGCAGACTCTGCATGTACTTCCTCAAGAAAGCTCACATCGGCGAGGTGCAGGCTTCGATCTGGCCGGAAGAAATGATAGAACAGTGTAAAGCAAATAATATTTTCATACTATAAATTCAATCATCAGGTATTATGTCAAATTTAAGATTCAAAGTAGTTGAGTCGGCTTTCGAGAAGAAGGCGACTGATGTGAATATCCCCGCCGAAAGGCCTGCGGATTATTTTGGACAGCTGGTGTTCAACCGTGAGAAGATGTTTAAATATCTTCCCGAAAAGATTTATAACAAACTCATCGACTGTATCGACAATGCCATGCCATTGGATCGTGACACGGCTGACGGCGTTGCTGCCGGCATGAAGCAGTGGGCCATGGAAATGGGCTGTACGCATTACACGCACTGGTTTCATCCGCTCACAGAGGGCACGGCTGAGAAGCACGACGCCTTTATCGAGCCGAATGGCAAAGGCGGCATGATCGAACTCTTCGAAGGCAAGCTGCTGATCCAGCAGGAACCCGATGCTTCGAGCTTCCCCAACGGCGGACTCCGCAACACTTTCGAGGCCCGCGGCTATAGCGCCTGGGATCCTTCATCTCCTGCATTCATCGAAGACGATACGCTCTGTATTCCTACCGTCTTCATCTCCTATACGGGCGAATCGCTCGACTATAAGGCTCCGCTGCTGAAAGCTCTCGAGGCTGTCAACAAAGCCGCCGTAGGTGTCTGTCATTACTTCAATCCCGACGTCAAGAAGGTTTATGCTTACCTGGGTTGGGAACAGGAATATTTCCTCGTTGACGAAGGCCTCTATGCCGCTCGTCCTGACCTGTTGATGACAGGCCGTACGCTGATGGGACACGAGAGCAGCAAGAATCAGCAGCTCGAGGATCACTACTTTGGTGCCATTCCGACACGTGTACAGGCTTTTATGAAGGATTTGGAGATTGAGTCACTCAAGCTTGGAATTCCATGCAAGACGCGTCATAACGAGGTCGCTCCGAACCAGTTTGAGTTGGCTCCGATCTTTGAGGAATGCAACCTGGCCAACGACCACAACCTGCTGCTCATGGCCTTGATGCGCAAGATCTCCCGCAAGCATGGCTTCCGTGTGCTGTTGCATGAAAAACCTTTCAAGGGAATCAACGGTTCCGGAAAGCACAACAACTGGTCACTCGGCACGGATACGGGTATCCTGCTGATGGGTCCAGGTAAAACGCCGGAAGCTAACCTGCGTTTCGTTACCTTCATCGTCAATGTGCTGATGGCCGTTTACAAACACAACGGTCTGCTGAAAGCCAGTATCTCTTCCGCAACCAACGCCCATCGTTTGGGAGCGAATGAGGCACCGCCAGCTATCATCTCCAGCTTCCTCGGCGCACAGCTGACTCACCTGCTCGACCATCTCGAGAAGAGCGATGATGAGACTTTCGACCTCGCTGGAAAACAGGGCCTGAAGCTCGACATCGCACGCATCCCCGAACTGCTCATCGATAATACCGACCGTAACCGTACGTCGCCCTTCGCATTTACGGGCAACCGCTTCGAGTTCCGTGCCGTAGGCTCATCCGCCAACTGTGCATCTGCCATGCTGGTTCTGAATGCTGCCGTGGCTGATCAGCTGAATGCCTTCAAGGTTGAGGTTGACGCTAAGATCGCTGCCGGTAAGGACAAGTTTGCCGCCATCGTCGAAGTTCTTCGTAAGGACATCAAGATCTGCAAGCCGATTCATTTTGAAGGCAACGGTTACAGCGATGAATGGAAGGAAGAGGCTGCAAAGCGCGGACTGGACTGCGAAACGAGTGTTCCGGTGATCTTCGACAATTATCTGAAAGAGGATAGCGTCGAGATGTTCGAGCGTACCGGCGTGCTTTCCCGCAAGGAACTGGAGGCACGTAACCAGGTAAAATGGGAAACCTATACGAAAAAGATCCAGATCGAAGCGCGTGTGCTGGGTGACCTCGCGATGAATCATATCATCCCGATGGCTACGAAATATCAGACGCAGCTGATCGACAATGTCTATAAACTCCGCGACCTTTTCCCGGCTGACAAAGCTGCCGGCATGTCCGCCAAGAACATGGAGATCATCGAAGACATCGCCAACCGTACGATCTTTATCAAGGAGAAGGTGGATGAGATGATTGAGGCTCGTAAAGTGGACAACAAGATCGAGGATCTGCGTGAAAAGGCAATCGCCTATCATGATCAGATCGTTCCGGCCATGGAAGCCATCCGTTATCACATCGACAAGCTCGAACTGGTGGTTGACGACCAGCTCTGGACGCTTCCCAAGTATCGCGAACTTCTGTTCATCAGATAATAATAGTATAAAACAGTAGTTTTTTTGTTGATTGTTTTGTGTTTGCAGGGGAAGCAAGCTGTGAAGTCTGTTTCCCCTCTCTCAGACCAAAACCCTATGGAAGACTGATTCCATTATGTGAATTGCTGTAGTTAAGTGGTTAAGCGGAGTATCCGTTTGCTGCTTAACTACCTTTTTGTGGGTGGAAAAACGCGAGGCGCTTCGTTCACCTCATTTGCAAGGGTGCAATCCCCAGTTTCATCTTGGAACGGAATATTATGAGGGCATATAACAAAAACAGGAAGGAAACACGACGGCTTCCTTCCTGTTTTATTTGATAAATGAGAGATATCTACTCTGTGACGGCCTGTTCCATCGCCTTCCAAAGGTTATCGTCCGGAACGGGAGCGACAATCTTGATCTCCTTCAGGGATACGGGATGGATGAATTCAGCGCTGCGGGCGTGCAGGCAGATGCCGCCGTCTTTGTTGGAGCGGTCGAAGCCATATTTCAGGTCGCCCTTGATGGGGCAGCCGATCTTCGCCAGCTGACAGCGTATCTGATGATGACGACCTGTCTTGAGATGGATTTCGAGCAGAAAATAGCGGTCGGAATGGGCAATCACACGGTAGTGCAGTTCTGCTCTTTTGGAGTCGGGACGTTCTTCGTCGTACGCATAGCTCTTGTTCTGCTTTTCATTCCTGACGAGCCAGTTCACCAGATCATCTTCCTCTTTCGGAGGACAATTCTTGACGATGGCCCAATAGGTCTTCTTCACTTCACCGTCGCGAAACATGTCGTTGAGCCGTGTCAGCGCCTTGCTGGTCTTGGCAAACAGCACGACGCCGCTAACCGGACGATCCAGACGATGCGTCACGCCGACAAAGATGTTCCCGGGTTTGCAATACTTCTCCTTGATCCATTCCTTCAGCATTTCAGAGAGAGGCTTGTCGCCCGTCTTGTCGCCCTGGACGATCTCACTGCACGTCTTGTTGACGGCAATGATGTGATTGTCTTCGTAGATAACTTCCATGATTACATGTTCATGCCGCCGTCGATCTGGATCACCTGGCCTGATACGTAAGATGACATATCGGAAGCAAGGAATGTAGCCACATTGGCGATGTCTTCTACCGTACCGCCTCTGCGGAGCGGAATCTTCTTGATCCATTCCTTGCGGATCTCTTCAGGAAGCGCAGCTGTCATGGCTGTCTCGATGAATCCCGGGGCGATGGCGTTGGCGCGGATGCCGCGTGATCCCATCTCCTGTGCGATGCTCTTTGCGAGAGCGATCAGTCCGGCTTTCGAAGCGGCGTAGTTGCATTGTCCGGCATTGCCGTGAACGCCCACTACAGACGACATATTGATGATACTGCCGGCTCTCTGCTTCATCATGAACGGTGTGCAGGCATGAATGAAGTTGAATGCAGACTTCAGGTTGACGGCTATGACTGCGTCCCATTGTTGTTCGGTCATTCGCATCATCAGTCCATCTTTGGTGATTCCGGCGTTGTTGACCAGAATATCGATTCTGCCGAAATCCTGTGCGACAGCCTCAACCACCTTGGCCGTATCGTCGAAGTTGGCAGCGTTGGAAGCGTATCCTTTGGCCTTCACTCCGAGAGCGGCGATTTCGTTTTGGGTTGCCAGTCCGTTGTCATCGATGACGAGATCGGTGAATGCGATGTCAGCTCCTTCTGAAGCGAATTTCAGGGCGATGGCTTTGCCTATTCCTCTTGCAGCTCCTGTGATCAGGGCTACTTTACCTTCAAGTAATTTCATGATTTTCTATTGTATATAAATGTATAATTATTTCTTGACCATAAGTCCGTTCATAATCAGATTGACTACATTCTCACGGCGGACCTCCTTCTGCGCTGCCTCATCGCCCATTGAGCCACGGATGAAAGGAACTTCAAGTCCCTTCAGACTGTAATGCAGGATCATGGCAGTCACAGAAACGTTGGGTATAACGAATATCCCCTCTTTCACACCGGCTTCAAGGATGTTCTGGATCAGTTCCGTCTCGCGCAGGTCGAAGTTCTTGCGAATTTTCTCCACACGCCAGATGTCGCGGAAGAAGTTTGCACGTAAGGAACCGTTGCGTATCACTAGCGATTTGAGAGCTTCAAGTCTTGTATAGAAGAACGTGATGAGTTTCTCATTGGCGGGCAGCTCTTTTCGGGAAATGTCCGTAAGCATGTTGTAAAGCTGGTTGAGTTCCGACTCCACCGCAGCCTGATAGATCTCATTTTTGCTTTTGAAATAGGTGTAGAGTGTGCGTCTTCCTTTCCCTGATGCCAGAGCAATGTCATTCATCGTAGTACCGTCCACACCGTGGCGTGCGAACAGCTCTTTAGCTACCTTAATGAGCATTTCTCTTGTCTTGGATACTGTCATCGGTTTATTGATTGCACATTTTTAACTAATATGTGCGCAAAGTACTAAATAAAAATCGGAATAGCCAAGCCTGAAGCTGAAAACTTCGCGTGTCAATCCTCATTCTTCTCCTTAGCAAACTGTTCCAAGTAGTGTTTACACCAAGGTTTGAGTCCACATTCCTCGCATTTGGGTTTGCGGGCGATGCAGGTATAGCGGCCGTGCAGAATAAGCCAATGGTGAGCGATGGGAATATCCTCAACGGGAATGTTTTTGGTCAGTTCCAGTTCGGTTTCTCTGGGCGTCTTGCTGTTGTTTGTCAGTCCGATGCGGTTGGCGACGCGGAAGACGTGGGTATCGACAGCCATTTTCGGTTCGTTGAACACGACCGAGGCGATGACGTTGGCTGTTTTTCGTCCGACGCCGGGCAGCGTCATCAGTTCGTCCACATCAGAGGGAACGATGCCTTTGAAGTCGCTCATTAGTTTCTGAGCCATTCCGACGAGATGCTTCGCCTTGCTGTTCGGATAGGAGACGCTGTGTACAAATTCTAGTACCGCGTCAGGCGTTGCCGCTGCCATGACTTCAGCCGTAGGAAACGCTTCGAACAGCGCCGGTGTAATCATGTTCACCCTTTTGTCTGTGCATTGTGCCGACAGGATTACTGCCACCAGCAGCTGAAACGGATCATGGTAATGCAGTTCCGTCTGAGCCACCGGCACGTTTTCCTTAAACCATCCGATCACCCCTTTATATCGTTCTGATTTTCTCATTGTCTTAATGTTTAGATATGCGAAGATAA
>CAZIVE010000063.1:0-3886 GCA_964542435.1 uncultured Parabacteroides sp. | reverse complement strand
CAACTGTGTGTTTTCCCCGGACCTTGGTTAGGAGTCCGGGGAGGATTTGATTTTAGGTTCTCAATTTAATTGGCTGACTCGAACTCGTCCAGGAAACGTTTGTCGTTTTCCGAGAACATGCGCAAGTCTTTCACTTGGTATTTCAGATTTGTAATTCTTTCTATTCCCATACCGAATGCGTATCCCGTATAGACTTTGCTGTCGATACCGCAATTCTCGAGGACATTCGGATCCACCATGCCGCAGCCGAGGATTTCAACCCAGCCTGTATATTTGCAGAATCCGCAGCCTTTGCCGCCACAGATGTTGCACGAGATATCCATTTCTGCTGAAGGCTCCGTGAACGGGAAGTAAGATGGACGCAGACGAATCTTGGTGTCTGCACTGAACATCTCTCTGGCGAAATAGAGCAGTGCCTGCTTCAGATCGGCAAAAGATACGTTCTTGTCCACATAAAGTCCTTCAATCTGATGGAAGAAGCAATGTGCACGGTAAGAGATGGCTTCGTTACGATAGACGCGGCCCGGGCAAATGATGCGGATCGGCGGTTTCTGAACCTCCATGACGCGTGTCTGTACCGATGAGGTATGCGTACGAAGCAGGATGTCGGGACTATGCTGGATGAAGAAGGTGTCCTGCATATCACGGGCAGGATGGTCTTCGGCAAAGTTCAATGAGGAGAAAACGTGCCAGTCATCTTCCACTTCCGGACCTTCGGCGATGCTGAAGCCGAGGCGACCGAAGATGTCGCAGATCTGTTGCTTGACGATGGAGATTGGATGGCGGCGTCCCAACTCGATAGGATAGGCGCTGCGGGTAAGATCGATGTCTTCGTCATTGCTCTTGACATTATCGAAACTTTCTCTCAGGTCGTTGATCTTCTGCTGTGTGGTAGTCTTCAATTCATTGAGGAACTGTCCGACTTCACGTTTCTGGTCAGCTGCTACATTGCGGAATTCGTTCATCAGAGCGGGGATTTCACCCTTCTTACTGAGATATTTGATTCTTAAAGCTTCCAGTTCTTCAGCGTTTGACGCCTTCATGTTCTCTACTTCAGCCAGTAGAGTTTTGATTTTATCGAGCATTGTTACAACTTTTATTTTTGACACGCAAAAGTAGTTCATTCTTTTAATTGAGCAATCATTTTTCTCAAGGTTTTTTACTTGAGCGTCATGTGAGGGCGAATTTGCGCAGCATATCGACTTTACCGAACAGGATGATCCGGTCGTTTTCCTGCAGGGTGAAATCGTCGGCCGGATGTTCGATGACGTGATACACGGTTTGCGAGTTCCCGATGAGGTTCTTCTTTATAGTTGGCGATTCGACGGCTATGAATTTCACGCCGAACTGTTTCTCCCAATCTATGTCTATGAGTCTTTGTCCGATCAGTTCTTGAGGCAGCTTGATTTTGCAGATGTGATGGGATTCGCTTAGGCGGTACCATTGCTCGAAAGTGTCGCCCATCATCAGCTGAGCGGCAAAAGTAGCGGCGTAATCCTCTTCGGGCTTGATCAGACTGTCCACGCCGATGGCGCGAACCACCGTCTCATGCACGGGCGAGATGGAACGAACGATAAGCTTCTTCGCTCCGACGCTTTTGAGCTGTGCAACGGTCTTTACCGAAGTTCCGAAATCCTTCTCGAAGGTGACGATGATGGCATCCATGTCGCTTAGCGGGAGTGAATTGAGCGAATTGATATCTGTCGAATCGAGAGCTACGACACTGCTGACGCTTTGCTTCATCTCTTCTACAACCTGTTCGTCGCGATCCACACCGATGACTTCGTTCCCCGCGCTCGTCAAGTCTCTTGCCAGAGCGCGTCCCAGATTTCCAAG
Source organism: uncultured Parabacteroides sp. (assembly GCA_964542435.1). Taxonomy (GTDB): domain Bacteria; phylum Bacteroidota; class Bacteroidia; order Bacteroidales; family Tannerellaceae; genus CAZIVE01. The sequence goes on along the minus strand of CAZIVE010000063.1, from coordinate 2,050 downwards.
TCCTATGATCAGATATTTCATGATGGTACTGTTTTTGATTCTTTACATTAATATATTTTCTTGCGGATAGGTGTATCTTTTCTTTGCCGCCGTCCGGCAGAAGCTCATGATGAAGGTAAAGATGCCGATGCGGCCTACGAGCATAGTGACGATCAGAATGCATTTCCCGGCAGCAGAGAGATGAGATGTCAGACCGAGACTGAATCCGGAGGTGCTCAGTGCAGAGAACACTTCGAAGACAATGGCGAACGGATCAGCTCCTTTCTCGGTAAGACTCAGCAGCCAGATGGCGATGCCGATCCAGATAAAGTAGAAGGTGAAGGTGGAGAAGGCTTTGTTTCGCGCAGCGGAAGTGATCTCGCGACGACGCACTTCGATCTTCTCCTTTCCTCGGACTGCGTTCAGGGCAGAGAGCATGGCCACATAAACCGTGGTCACCTTCAGTCCGCCGCCCGTTGACATCGGTGCCGCGCCGATGGTCATGAATACAAGCAGGAAGAATAACGTCGGCACGGAGAGCGCGTGAATGTCAACGGGCAGAAACCCTGCCGTACGAGGCGTGACTGCTCCGAAGAACGATTCGATCCATTTGCTGCTTTCCGACATTCCGCTGAGCGTGTTTCCCGATTCGTTGAGGTAATAGATCACTGTACCGATGACGATGAGCGCGATGGTGCTGATCATCACGATATAGGAGTTGATGTTGATGATGCGCGGTGTATGCGTATAGCTTTTCTGAAGTTTGAGCAGTACTTTCACGCTGTTTACGCCGATGTGTCGAAGCAGCTTGAGGTAGTTGAACAGAATGGGAAAGCCTAATCCGCCGAGGACGACAAGGATGCCGATGCAAAGATGAAGATTGAGATTGCCGGCGATCAGCGGATTGCAGAGTCCTCCGTCTTCCGTGGAGATGCCCGCATTGCAGTAGGCGCTGATGGAGTGGAAGATGGAGAAGAATATCTCGTCGGAAGTGCCTCCGGGAAAACTGCCTTTGATATCTTCGTAGATGAAATAGGCGCCGCATGCCTCGAAGAGCAGCGTCACGCAGATGATGTTTACCAGAACGTGAAATAACCCACTTGCGCGGTCGGCATTGAGCATATCCTTGAGCAGCATCTTGCTGTTGACAGATGCATTGCCTACGAACGAAAGTGCGAAGAAGCTGGTGAAGGTCATGACACCGATGCCGCCGATCTGGATCAGAATCAGGATGATCGTTTTTCCGAACAGCGTGAAGGTGTTGGCAACGCCGACCGTGTCAAGTCCCGTCACGCAGACGGATGCTGCCGAAGTGAACAGGGCATCGGTAAATGAAATTTTTCCGAAGGTGGCGTTAGGCAGCAAAAGCAGACCGGTTCCGACGAGGATGAACAGCGTGAAGCTCGTTACGAAAAGCAGCGATGGCTTGAATCGGCTTCTGAGCAGCATGAAAACCTGTCTCGAGAGATGGTTTACGGTCAGTATGATGAGCAGAAAATATTCGAAAAACGAATGGGAGAGGAAGGAAAGATACGGCAGCGTCTCGTTCATCTCCTTCGTGAAGAAGACCTTGTAGGCAAGTACCGCGAAAAGCAGCAGATAGATCGAGATGTCGAGATAGATCAGCTTGGCCTTGATGATCTCTCTGAAATGAAGCGCATAGCGAAGCGTGATGGACCAGAAGAAGACCAGCAGCAGATAGATGTGCGAGTGATGAAGCAGGACGGAACGCTCGTAGGAATGTTCGAAGCCGATCTGGTAAGTAAGGACGAAGATGGTGGCCAGCGAAGCAAACAGAATCATCACTTCGGCCGCCACGCTCAATAGCGAACGGATCTCTTTTCCGTACAGCCTCAGCTGAAGCGAAAACTTCATGAGGGCGTCTTCTTTTTTCTTTTGGATCTGTTTCACATCACAAATATAAAGATTCTCCCTGATTTCGGTGCCGCAAGTTTCCGACGATTTCTTTTTTCGAAAGAATGATCCCAAACGGAATCCGAAAAGGGCCCCACAGACAAAAAGTGCCTCAAACGGAATCCGAAAAGGGTCCCGCAGAGAAAAAGTGCCCCAA
>CAZIVE010000062.1:5989-15897 GCA_964542435.1 uncultured Parabacteroides sp. | reverse complement strand
ACGCGCAGCGACACCTTTCCGGGATGCATGAAGGTATCCGCCTGGAAAGTGGTAAACTCCGGACGATAATAGTAGAAGCCGTTGTTACGCATCAGGGCGGAGATACGTTCCTGCTCCAGTTCGAGATTGGAGGCGGTAAAATTGTCGCCCACATGCAAAACACTTTCGCTCAGATGCTGGCGCAAGATGGAATCGGTACGATGACGGAAGCGCACGTAGCGGATGCTGTCGATCGTATAAGGATCATTCATCCGATAGGTATAGCTGACTTTGGCTTTCCTCGGATTCTTCTTCTCAGTAATCACTTCATAGGTGGTCTCGCCAGCGAAATAGCCGTTCTCGCGCAGCGAGTTCTTCGCCACCTTTGCGCGGACCGAAGGATTGACGGTACTAATGAGGACCGGTTTCGAAGCCAGTTTGTCGAAGATCCATTTTCCCAGACCGCCTTTGCTGTTGACAAACGAATTGTAAACCCAAAGCCCGAAAGGAATAGGTGTACGAATAGAAGAGCTGCCGAGCAGTGCATTGTTGGGCGCATATTCCAACGCTGCCTCAACCTCATCCTGAGCCAGTTTCCCAGCTACCGAATTATCGGTCTGTTCTGCCTTGATCTGTTTGATACCCGTATAAAGCACTTCCCCTTCGGGAAGGTTCTTCGTAGTAGAACAGGATGCGAGGCAGGCTGTCAGCAAGAGCGGTAGCCACTTATTCTTCATGTTGATGTTCATCTTCAGGCTCCTTAAATTCTTTATTTTCATCGTCATCAGCCGGTTCTTCCTCGACGACGGTTGTCTTAGTCTTCTTAAAATTAAACAGATCGCGCATGAAACGCATCTTTCTGCGCAGCACGATACCGGCTCCGGTTTCCGTAATCTCCCCTTCGAGCAGACTCTGATAGTTCTTGTCGTGGAATAGTTTCACATAACGCGTACCGGTACGATCGAGACGGTATTCCACGGTGATATCATCAATGAAGGTCTGCTCGCCGTTGCTGACGTTCTCACCCGTTGAGATACGACCACCAAGGACGATGCGGATCCGATCGTTATAGAAGCGTTTCGAGAAACGGAAGGAATAATCGGTGCGTTGTCCGCCCGAACTTCCCGGCGTCTGATCGTAGGTATCCATACCGAAGGAGATATCCACCGAGCTGAGAGCCGTGCCGGCAATATTGTTGATCTCGCTTTGCAGGAAACTGTTCAAGGCGGTTCCCATGTTCAGATTCACCTTGCCGCTGTTGTTGGCCAGATAAAGTCCTGTGACCATCATGCTGACCGCCTGCTTGGCGCGTTCCTCCGCTCCCATCGCATTGAGTTCGTCCTGTACGGTGGCATCTTCAGGCGAAGCAATTGTGAACTGCAGCGCCATATTGTCGAGATGTTCCTTCAGAGAAATGCCCACATCGAAATTCACCTTTCGCGGTGTATTATCATCGCCATTGACAGTCGCACGCATTCGTTCGGTAGCGGCCAGATTGAGCAACGGATTCATCGGATCGCCGCTCCATTCCACATAGCTGCCGTTGGCAACGGTGAATTCCTTCAAAGGAATGACAGGCAGTGCGTATTTGATGGTTCCGCCGGACAGCGTATAACGCCCGTTAAGGAACATATTGCCTTGTGGCGTATATTGGAACGACAGATCGCCACCGCCTTCCAAATTGATATGGCTACTCTCGTCATCACTCAAATCGACGCCGACCTGAACAGCCGGTTCGATGTAGATGGTCATCAGCATGTCGAGTCCGCCGAGCGGAGCCGGTTGCTGCTGGTTCCGGCGATAACGAGTGGTATCTTCAAACGAGGTGAACGTGACGAGATCCGCCAACCGATCTTCCACCGTCAGCGGAGAATCCTTCAGCACATAGGTGACATTCGTATTGCCCAGCACACGAAGATCGCCTCGCATCTTCAGAGAGAAAAGCGGACCTTTCAACGTAGAACGCAAATCGACGAAGAGTTTTCCATAGGCAAGACTCAACGAGGTGCGTTTGGAATCCATCACCTGCATATTGTCGGCACGCATGGTCAGATTCGTCATCATCCGCGGGTCGCTGAGGTCGATCGATCCATCGATGACAAACGGATTCTTGCCTACCGCATGGATATGATAGCCTTCGAAAGTCAGCTTGTTGTTCTTCACATCCACCTTTTTATCGTCCACACTGAAGGTAGAGCCGAGTGAGGAGACATATATAGATGTAGTATCCATGTGCAACGAACCGTTGACCACCGGTTTCTCCGTGCTTCCGGTCAAGGTCACATCGCCATGCAGCGAACCGTGAAGAGCCGCCATGTTATCCGGGATGAACGGATTCAGCATCTCGAGAGGCATGTGATCCACGTCCATCGAGCCTTCCAGTTTATCCTGCTTGCCTTCGGTATAGAGAGCCGTAGCTGCCAGAATTTCCTTCCGGTCGCGCGACATGTGGATATCGGCCTGATGCTGTCCGTTGCCAAGAGGCAAATAGACGGCATTGAGCATCATCTCGCCCACGCGTCCACCTTCGTAAATCAGATTGTCCACGTTCATATCCGCGACGAACATAAAACTCTTCTCGTCGGGTGCATATTGCAGATCGGCACTCAAAATACCGTTCATCTGTGGCAGATAGGTATTGAATGAAGCCGACAGTCGTCCCAAGTCCACCTGGTTGAACTCGGCGTGAAGCACCGGATATTTGCTTCCCTCCTCCTGCATCGAATGGAGCCAGACCGAGACATTGTTATTTCCCTTCATCAAGACATTGCCCTCGATGTCCTTCAGATTCCGATACATCAGATAGTTGTCCGCATTAATCTTGAACTTGCGGAAGGCAAGCACAGGTTCATCGGGCGTGAAATGGATATGGAATCCGCCGGGAACCTTTCGGATCACCGCTCCGATGTCGATGCCGGGACGTTCCTGCCAATCGTCGTAATGGACGCGCGCATCGATGTAGTTATCCATGATATTTCCTTCGATACCCGCATGGAAAGGCGTCTGTCGTCGATACCAGTTCTTCTTGACCTCCGCCATGTAGTGCATGTGTGTAGAATCCTGCCAGATATTGGCCGTGATGGAATCCAACCGCAACGTATCGCGAACCATATCGTAAAGATGGGCGTTGAGCGTGATGCCGGTCTCGGAAGAGGTAGATCCTGTCATGGCAAAGCTGCTGTAGTCGATGCCATATTCGCGAAGCGTATTGTAAAGCGGATTATCCTTTCCGATAGAAACGGCCAAGTCCATGTCCGGAAGCAGCGGACGAATGGCAGAGACATTGATCATCGTGTCGCGCTGCAGTTCCGTCATCACCTCGTCCGACACCTTCAGAAGCTTATTCGAAAGCACCGGTAACGCTTCATTGCCTGTCAGTTCGATACCCAAGTCGCCCACATGGAAGGAGACGCGTGTCGTGTCACGATGACTGCGAGCCAGCAACGTCAGCGTCTTCGGTTCGTAATTTTCTTCTCCGATGGTCAGTTCCCAGTTACCCAGAGTCATATCCACATCGTGATTTTCCTTCATATCGCTCTTGGCTTCCGCATAGAGTTGGAAACCTGTCGAGAACGGACTCTCCGTGAAATGAAGTCCAAAGAGATCCAGTTTCTTCACATCGGCGGTCATGAAGCCGTCGAATTTCTTTCTTGTGACAGTTGCATCGAGTGACGCCACCATATCCGCCAAAGGATAACTGCTGCTGAAATCAACCAGCAGATGGTTTTTCTCCAGAGAACCCTTCAAAGAGATATCCGACAACGACGAAGTGCCGTAGCGTACGTTGTCCACCTTTCCATCAAAATGGATCTGTGTCCTCGGAGAATAAAAATCGGTGCCGTGGCCATCCACCTTGACGGTGGCAGCAAGCCAATAGAGCGAATCCTTCGGCATGAAATGGACCGGTTCGAGACTGTCCACCTTCAAGTCTGCTGAGTAATCCACCGATTTGGAGTTGTAATGTCCTTTCAACTGTGCCCTGCCACTTCCTTCCGCGAGCGTCATATCGGTAGTATAATCCTGATTCTTCATGGCAGCCGTGCCGGTCAGTTTCATGCCATAAGGAATATGATACATGCCGCGATCCTCTTTCGGCAGCATATCGAGCAAGAAGTTAAGCTCACCTGCTTCGGCAAAGAATCGGAAAGAACCCGCACGTCGTACGCTATCCGCCACATTGGTCATCTGTCCGGACAATTCCATGCGGACCACGCCGGGCAGATCGCCATAGATACGGTTCAACGTGAGTGATTTCATATTACCTCTGACCTGCGCGGACAAGGTCACCGGCTTTGTTGGGAACGCCACACGGAAATCCTTCGCCATAGGACCAAGAGCCGTCAGCAGATCGTTCTTTCCCAGCGAAGCATTGAAAGCGACAGCCAACTGCTCCACCGAATTGTCCTCATCGATCGAATGCCAAGGCATGTCAAGAGAAAGAGCCGCCTTGGAATAGGGCGTCGTCAGCTTGAGATCGGGCAGAGAGAAACGGACACTGTCATCCTGGAAGGAACCAGTGATCGACGTGATATGAAGTCCGCTTCGTTCCACACCGTCGAACGACTGGAGCGTTCCATACATCAGTTTCTCGTTATAAAAGAAGCGGTTCACCTCCGCCATGATGTTCATGATGCGGATATGCGAAGGATCGATCCCTTTCGTGGGACGACTCAGACTGCCGTCATATTGAATGGCCGATTGGTCCAGTCTGATTTTGTCGATCTTATAGCTGTTGGTAAAGAGATCTGCATTCAGATCGGTCACCTTTCCATTTCCGATACGCGCCCGGAACCAGATGGAATCCGAAGGCATGGCGACCAGCATCGAAGAGTTGTTGAGTTGCAGTTTGTCGAGAGCGATCTTCCATTGGATGATGGTCTTGGAAGTATCCACGATGGTCGTATCGATCATCTGCAAGGTGACGTTGGCATCGCTCAGCTTGCCATTCTTCAGCCACGCCAGCTGTCTGTTCAGATCGGCATTCTCCACCTTGGCAGAAAGACTTCCAACGTATCCCTTGAGGATCATTCCGTCGATCATATCGAAGGTGTTGATCTGCGCGCCCTTCACTTCGAGGGCATTCGTCTTGACCTGTTTGTCGAAAAGCGGACGCAGCTGCACATCGAGGATAAGGCGGTCCAACTCGAGCAAGGTATCCTTGGGAAGCCGGATCGCTTCTACATCATGAAGCGATAAGGAAAGAGGAAAAGCGAGACGCACTGCACCGATACGGACCTTCATTCCAGTGGCTTTACCCGCAGAAGCCGTGAGCCAGTTGACAGCGGCCTGCTGTACAAAAGGTATGTAAAGAGCTATTGCCGAAAGAATAACAATGGCAAACGGAATAAGAATTACGATCCCAATCGCTTTTACATACCTCTTCATCATCTACATTTCCACTTCGACAAAGCTATTTGGCCGTCTTAATCTTGATTACGCCGTTTGCACCACGAGCACCATATTCGGCACCATCCTTCAGCACAGTCACCTCTTCGATGGTCTGAATGGGCAATGCCCCAAGGATGCTGATATCCTGCATCGGAATGCCATCCACGACGATCAGCGGATCCGTACCACTATTGAACGACATGCTCGCACGGATATTCACGGCCGTTCCGTTGACATGTACGCCACTCATGTGCTGCAGCACACAATAGAGATCCTCGCAATGCAGCTTCTGAATCTGTGCACGATCCATCTTGTCCGAACTGATCATCTTCGAATGTTCGCGTTCCAAGATCTTCTGCAATTCCGGATCAGGAGCTTCGCCGCCCTTCGTATCGAAGGCTCCATTCTTCAGCGTGACGGTGAGATAGTTATAGCCATTGACAGGAATGGCATACTGTTTCTTTTCTTTTGCAGACCACACCTTGAGCGTGTCCTGCAGATTGGCATTAGGGAATTCAAACACACCGTTGCTACTGGTCTTTTTGGTCACTTTACCTAAGGTAACAGGAATGCGCTTGGCAACTTTTTGGTCCGCTGTACGTAAAATTCCGGACAACGTGTCAGGCTTTGCGGTCTGTGCAACGACAGCTCCACAACTAAAAAGGATAGAGATCATCAAAAACAACTTCATGGTTTTCATCTCAAAAAAGGGTTTAATTTTTACTCCATGCAAATATACGAAACAAATTCAGCTATAGGCTCATTTTGCACCAATAGAATTGCAGTAAAGAATAATTTAAGAGAAGAAAAGATCCCATTTCAATTAAAAGCCTTACATTCGCATTCGAAAAGAATAAAATAATATCTCATGGACATAGTAGGAAAGATAGTAACTGTACTTCCGGAACAGGGAGGAATGAGCAAGAGTAGTGGAAAAGAATGGAAAAAGCAGGAATATGTTTTAGAGACACATGAGCAATTTCCCAAGAAGATCTGTTTCCAGCTTTTCGGAGCAGACCGTATCGCCAATGCAGCCATCAAAGAGGGTGAAGAGGTCACTGTTTCTATAGATATCGACGCTCACGAATACAATGGACGCTGGTTCAACACCATCAGCGCATGGAAAGTGGATCGCGGTAATCAGACGACACAACAAGCCGCTGCGCCTGCCGATCCAATGGCTTACGCTTCTTCCGTAGCATCCAATCTTGGAAACGCAGCTCCTGCCGCACCCGGCACAGAAACCGGTTCATCTGACGATCTGCCCTTCTAATGGCCATCCTATTTCTCCTCGTTGGGCTTGCACTGATCCTGCTGGGCGCCAACTGTCTTACTGACGGTGCTTCAGCAGTAGCACGCCGTTTCAACATCTCATCACTGGTCATCGGCTTGACAATCGTGGCTTTCGGCACCTCCACACCGGAACTGGTCGTTAGCGTCATCTCCGCTTTGAAGGGAAGTGACGGCATCGCTGTCGGCAACATCGTCGGAAGCAATATCTTCAATGCCCTGATGATTGTCGGCTGTACCGCTGTGATCGCTCCTATCAGAGTCACAAAAGGTACGATGAGTCATGAGATCCCGCTTTCCATCCTTGCGTCCGTCGTACTCTTCATCTTCTCCTATGATATCCTATTCGGAAACGGCCATGCCGATCTGCTGACGAGAAGCGACGGTTTGGTACTGCTCTGCTTCTTCGCCATCTTCCTCAGTTATACTTTTGCTATTGCACATAAGCACAACGAGGAATCAGAAACGGAAGTGAAAGAGATGAAGACTTGGAAATCGATCGTATGGATCGTGGGAGGATTGGCTGCCTTGATCTTCGGCGGCGAGATCTTCGTGAACGGAGCGTCCGCCATTGCCCGAAGCTTGGGTGTGAGCGACGCGATCATCGGTCTGACGATCGTAGCCGGAGGAACATCGCTTCCCGAACTGGCCACGTCCATTGTAGCAGCTCGGAAGAACAATCCGGATATGGCAATCGGAAATGTCATCGGATCGAACATCTTCAACATTTTCTTGATCCTCGGATGCAGTGCGACCATCAGTCCGCTCAACGCTTCCGTCATCTCCAATGTCGATATGCTTACGCTCATCGGTTCCAGCGTTCTGCTCTATCTGTTCAGTCTGATCTATAAAGAACGCACCATCACGCGTCCCGAAGGCGTCATCCTCATCATCAGCTACATCGCCTACGTCACCTATCTGATATGTGTGTAAACCCGCATTATGAGGTTGTGGCTGCCGTTGTCACCGACGGAGAGCGTTATTTCTGTACGCAACGCGCACGGACGCGTTTCGCCTATACATCCGAAAAGTTTGAGTTTCCGGGCGGAAAAATAGAACCGGGAGAGACAGAACCGCAGGCGTTGCAGCGCGAACTGCACGAAGAGCTCGACATGGATGTGGTGATCGACAGAAAGATCTGTACGGTTCATCACGATTATCCCGATTTTTCCATCACGCTCGCCGCCTATCAATGCCGGCTTGCCGATCCTCATTTTCTTTTAAAAGAACACGAGAGTTATCGCTGGATGAAGCTGGCCGACCTGTCCGCCTTGGATTTTGCCGCCGCCGACCGGAAAATCATCGCGGTTTTACAGAAATAAAAAACATCCCCTATTTGGATTAGGCAACCATGGATTGGATTCCTTATCCGCATAACCTTGGCAAGGTCGCATTCAAAACATCGTTTTTTGACAACGGACATTCCCTTGTCAAAATCGGGAAAAGAGCATATAAAAAAGACGAAATCGGGTGAAATCGACTTCGGTTTTGAAGATTTTGAAACGGAAATCCCGTTGTCAAAATTCTGAGAAAATGGAATAAATGGCAGTGGAGCAGCAACTGGAGGAAACAGCGAATCTACTTCTCTTTCGGTTGATCTCCCTGCGGCAGGGCGATATAGCTTTTCAAGGCTTCCACATATTCAGCAAAGGCATCACGGCCTTTCTGCGTAATGCTGCAGATAGTACAGGGCATTTTCCCGCGGTAGGTCTTCTTCACCTTAATATATCCAGCTTCGCGGAGCTTCTCGATCTGCACACTCATATTGCCTGACGTGGCGTCGGTTTGCTGCCGAAGCCATGTGAAATCGGCCTTTTCAACGCCCAGCAGCAACGACATGACGGAAAGTCGAAGCTCGGAATGGATGATGGGATTCAAGGGTTGCAGCATGATCAACGGGTAGATTTTTTATATCTGGAATACAGGACATGTCCCGGAATCACATGGATGATCAGAAAGATGAGGGCAAAGACCAGAATCTGCATCAGATAATCGGGCACGAACAGACAAGCCAGAGAAAGGAATGTGCCGATGAATCCGACAGTCGCGATCAGCGGATAACGGATCACCAATCCTGTCAACGCCGTTCCGGCACTGATCAGCAAAGAGATGATGAAGAGAATGGGAAGAGACGTGATAAACGAGGTGAACATCAACAGCATCACGACAACTCCAAAGACGATCCAGATCTTCGCCACCATGGAATCGATGAAGGTATGCACCGGCTTCTCCCGCTCTTTACGGTACTCCAGAAAATAGAAAAGCGAATATCCACAAACCGGTATCAGGAACCAAAGGAAATTGTAGTCGGGATCGCCCGTTGCACGAAGAGAAAAATAGACAATCAGAGAGATGATGACTGTTACGTAACCCGAGATGATAAAGGTCACGCCATTAGATTGAAAACGCTCCTGCGTCTTGGCAATCATACTCGCTATCAGATTCAGACTCTCTTTCTCGTTAAAATTCGCACCTTCCATTGTCTTTCGTATTTATAGGTTGACTTTGCAAATTTAAAGAAGTTTATTTTATAAACAAACATTTTTCTCGTTTATTTCAACCTTTTGGACGAATCGAAACGTAGAGATGATAAGCATATTATCCATCGTTGTTTCTTACAGCCTATTGGGCATGTACTGCAAAATGAAAGACGAAGCGCACAAACCGCCTGAGTACATACGCTTTGTTTATTCCCATAGAGGAGATTTATTCCCATTTTGAGAGCAGGACAGCCAATGTCTTATTGCAGGCTTATTTCTTTGCCGTCTTTCGTTAGGGTGTATTTGTCAGCCGATTTGGAAAGGACATATCCATTTCCCTTCCATTGATTACCATCGATAATCAATATAGGATTGTTCTTGGAACTGGGGAAAAACAACTCAGCCTTTGATTTGTCCGAAGAAAATACGACATATACATTCAGCAGGCTACTGCCCTCACGAATTGAACCGATGCATTGTGCATCTTCAAAAAGGCGGATGCAATCTTTCCTTATCTCACTCCATGTATAGCCTGCTGTTATTTGACAACCATGTTTATCCGTAGTATTGCCAACGACACCTTCGTTTTTGGTAGGACTACATGAAATCAACAACACTCCCGCTACAAGAGTCATAAAAATTTGTTTCATTGCCATGCTGTTTTGTTTATATCGATGCGCAAAATTACCTACCTTATTCTAAAAGAGAGATTAAATTTTAGAATATTATACTTTAAAACACATGGAGATAGCAGATTTATGGAAAAGCAAA
>CAZIVE010000062.1:0-5889 GCA_964542435.1 uncultured Parabacteroides sp. | reverse complement strand
ATCAATAGTCCCAAGAAAGTTCAACCACGGTTAAAAAAAGTTTTAACCATGGTTGAATATTTTTCTTTCAATGATCCCGCTTCGTTGGAAGCCGAGACGACGAAATCAATAGGCTCTGAAACCGATAATCTGACGGACCTCGTTGAGCGTCTTGAAGGCATCTTCGCGTGAACGTTCGGCACCGCGGCGAACCACATGGTCCATCAGCTGGGTATCGTTGGAGATTTCGAGGATGCGCGTGCGGATTGGTGCGCAGAAGTTGTTGATGTCCTCAGCCAGCTGCTTCTTCATATCGCCGTAGCGAATCTCGCAGTTGTTGTATTTCTCATTGAAGAAATCGTAAGTCTCTTTCGAAGAGACGATCTCCATCATGGTGAAGAGGTTGGCAATCGGTTCGGGTTTGACACTGTTCGGTTCCGTTGGTCCGGCGTCGGTAACCGCTTTCATCACCTTCTTGCGGATGGTCTTCTCATCATCGACGAGATAGATGGCGTTGCCTTCGCTCTTGCCCATCTTTCCGCTTCCGTCCAATCCGGGCACCTTCACGGCCTGAGCCGAAAAATGATAGGAAGCCGGTTCCGGGAAAAACTCGACACCGTAGGTCTGATTGAAACGGCGGGCGAAACGGCGCGCCATCTCCATGTTCTGCTCCTGATCTTTTCCCACCGGCACCTTCACAGCTTTGTGAATGATGATGTCGGCGGCCATCAGCGTCGGATAGGTAAGAAGACCTGCGCTGACCGGCTGACGATTGTCTTCGTTGAAGATCTGGTTCTCCATATCCGTGTCAGAGCCGGCATCATTGATATGAAGCTGCTTGCGTGCTTTATCCTTGAAGGAAGCCGTGCGCATCAGTTCGCCGATGCCCGCATTCATATTGAGGTAGAGATAGAGTTCGACAACTTCAGGCACGTCGCTCTGCACATAGATGGTGGATTTCTCCGGATCGATGCCACAGGCAAGATACTCGGCGAGGATTGTACGTACACTCTTTTGAATGTTATCGGGATGCGGATGCGTGGTCAGTGAATGCCAGTCTGCGATGAAGAAATAACAATCGTATTCATCCTGCATTTTCAGGAAACTCTTCACTGCTCCGAAATAATTGCCGAGGTGCAGATTTCCCGTCGGCCTGATTCCGCTTACTACTTTTTCCATTGTCGTTTGTTTATTTTCGCCGCGAAGTTAGTGCAAATCGCGCGATTAGCCAAATGATTCATCCTTTGAAGCGAAAGCATGGATAGGAAAAACACGGAAGAGGAAAGAAAGGAAATGACCTCAAACGCTCATCGTCGCTACAAGGTGGCAAGGCTGCGCCATGCCTGTGATTTGCCAAGGGTCTATGTTTCCCCTCATTTCTTTCAGGCCTTTAAGTCTGAGCCTATTGGTAGGGAATGAATCTAATGGTAGAAAATGATCCCACCCGATTTCTCTCATACCTTCACATACGGCATCATCCATCCCTTCCTTTCTGCCTGTCGATCCTATTTTTATATCGCTCTTTACATCTATAAGAAGAATTATCGTACATTTGCCACTGAATTAAACATTCATGATGATGATTACGTGTGCTATTATCGATGATGAGCCGTTGGCAGTTAGCTTGCTTGAAAGCTATGTTAAGAAAACGCCATTTCTACAACTGGAAGGGAAATATGGGAGCGCGCTGAAGGCGATGGACGGATTGAACAAGACGCCTGTCGATCTGCTCTTCCTCGATATCCAGATGCCGGAGCTAAACGGACTCGAATTCTCCAAGATGATTGGAGACAAGACGCGTATCATCTTTACCACCGCTTTCGAACAATATGCTGTGGACAGCTACAGAGTGAATGCGCTGGATTATCTGCTCAAACCCATCAGCTATGCGGATTTCCTTGAATCAGCCAACAAGGCGATGAACTGGTTCTCGATCATTCAAAAGGATCGTTCCGACGCAGCGCCGGCTCCTGCCGAAGAGAAAACGAACGGCAAGATCGAAAGCATCTTCATCAAGACTGAATACCGGCTGGTGCAGGTGGAGCTTTCCAAAATTCTCTATATCGAAGGATTGAAGGACTATGTAAAGATCTATGTCGAAGACGAGCCGCATCCGATTCTCTCGCTGATGAGCATGAAATCGATGGAGGAAATGCTGCCCAACGACCGCTTCGTACGTATCCACCGCTCCTTTATTGTACAGCCGGAAAAGATCAAGGTGATCGAACGCGGACGCATCGTCTTCGGAAAAGAATACATTCCCATCTCCGACAACTACAAGGATCAGTTCTACAGCTTCCTCTCCGAACGTTCCTTACTTCCCAAACAATGAAAGCAGCATCCGCTCAATCTCAGAGCGGATCTCGTTACCGCTACATGTGTAGTTGTTGACCATGCAGACCACAGCATATCGTTTGCTGCCTTCCTCCACATAGCCGGCGAAACATCTCACGCCGTTCATGCTTCCGCTCTTCATGCGCGCCTTTCCCGACAGATGCGTGCCCTGTAGGAATCGTACCACCGAACCTTCGCTTCCTGCCAACGGGAACGATTGCATATAGCTCTCTTTCTCCTTCGACTGCGTGGCCATGTAAACCAGCAGGTCGGCAAGAAATCCACCCGTGAGACGGTCGGCAGGCGAAAGTCCGCAACCGTCGTACATCACCGCCTCATCGGCATTCAGCCCTTTGTCGTTCCAATAACGGCGCATCATCGCTACGCCTTCGCCGAACGAACTGATCACCTCTCCTACTCTTTTCTTGTATCCAACGCCCACGCTCTTCATCATCGCATCGGCAAAAAGATTGATGCTGCGGTAGTTGGTCTCTTTCACGATTTCCGACAAGACAGGCGAATAGGTTGTCGTGAGCACCGTACGCGACTTGTCGCTCCAGCGGTTTTCCTCGCTCTCGATGCGGAAGGTGGATGGTTCTCCGCTCACTTCAATACCCTTGTGCTTCAAGGCTTCGCTCAACAGTCCCGCAGCATACAGCGGCGGATCGGGAATGTCACCTTTGAAGCTATAGTTGGAACGCCCGTAAGGAACGCCGCCGTATAGGAAACGGTCGCCGAGAAACGGTGCGCCGAAAATGTATGGTTCTTCGGACGTGTCGCTTGTCGTCACCAGATAGTTGTGAAAACGGAGTCCCGACATCTGCGGCTCCACTCTGACGATTTGCGGACGACGCCCTGTAACAGTGCTGTTTACATACATCGTGTAGGAATTGTCGTGGATATTGACGCCGTAACATCCCGAAGCGTAGTAGTTGCCAAGATCCTCCTTGATCCAGCGTGAAGAGATGCCCTCTTCGTCAAACAGACTCTCGTCGGCGATGACGCGCCCTTTGACCTGCCTGATACCTGCACGAGCCACCGAAGCAGTCCATTCATCAAGGTACGGACGTTCAGAAAAATAATGCGAACCGATCGTGGGATCGCCATGACCGTGAATGTAGAGATTGCCGTCCAGAACGCCATCGGTCAACGTCCCATCATATTCGATCTCCGTCGGATAACGATAGTCACTGCCGAAAAGCTCCAGCATCGTCGCCGTCGTCACCGTCTTTGCCACCGATGCCGGGACGATTTTCAGCTCGGGCTGATAATCGCAGACCACGTGCCCCGACGTGATTTCCTTCACTACGACACTGGCCGACGCACCACGCATG
Source organism: uncultured Parabacteroides sp. (assembly GCA_964542435.1). Lineage (GTDB taxonomy): Bacteria > Bacteroidota > Bacteroidia > Bacteroidales > Tannerellaceae > CAZIVE01. The sequence continues at coordinate 2,242 of CAZIVE010000062.1, read as the reverse complement.
GAAGACAGCGAAACGAAGTTCTTCACAGCCTTCGGCACTTGCGCTTCCAATGTCAACGAGACAGAACAGAGAATCAACAGCCCATATATTTTTTTAAACATTTTGACAACCTTATTGCTTTATTTCTAATTTTGTGAAACGAAGTCGCCTTAAGCAGAACGGTGATACGACCGCAAACTCAAGACGAATTTCGTAAGTTTACAACAAAGATAGTGCAAGCCGAGTGGAGATGCAAAGTTTACTTTGATTATTCCGAGGCGCAGACTATCTTCGTTATATGCATTTATGTAACAAAGATAATAATAAATCATGAGTCAGTTATTTGATAAGCCCTATACATTTGACCGAACAGTCCGTCTGATCGTTGGACTGCTCATCGCATGCGGCATCATTTACCTTGTATTGATCCTGCGTAATGCGCTGCTCCCGTTTCTCATCGCCTGGCTGCTGGCCTATATGATGCAGCCGCTGGTGAAGTTTTTCCAGTATAAACTCCATTTCCGCGTGCGCATACTCGCCATGCTCGCCTCCTTCATCTCCGTGATTCTGGTCATCGCCGGCATCTGCGCGCTCATCATTCCTTCTGTAACGGAAGAGTCGGCACGGTTCTACCAGATCTTGCAGACCTACTCGTTCCAAGGCAGCAGCATTCCCTTCATTCCGCAGGAATGGATCAACTTCATACAGTCGCATCTCGACATGAACAAGATCATGGCGTATCTCAGCGTCGATAACGTTGTCAACGTCGCCAAACAGGTGCTGCCCAAAGCCTGGTCGCTGCTCTCGGGCACCGTCTCCGTCATCGTCGGCATCACCGTCGTCTTCATCATCTTCCTCTATTTCTTCTTCATCCTCCTCGACTATGAGAAGATCGCCGACGGATGGATCCATCTGATCCCGAAGAAACACCGCGCCTTCGTTGCTGATCTCGCAGGCGACGTGGAACATAGCATGAACCGCTACTTCCGCGGACAGTCGCTCATCGCACTCTGCGTGGGCATCCTGCTCGCCATCGGATTCAAGATCATCAGCTTCCCGCTCGCCATACTCCTCGGACTTTTCATCGGCGTTCTTAACCTCGTCCCGTATCTGCAAACCATCGGACTGATTCCTATGGCGCTGCTCAGCTGGGTGCGATCGGCTGAGACCGGCGAAAACTTCTGGATCGTCTTCGGACTCTCGCTGCTCGTGCTCTGCGTCGTACAGGTCATCCAGGATATGATCCTTACTCCGAAAATCATGGGACATCAGATGGGACTTAATCCGGCCATCATCCTCCTATCGCTTTCCATCTGGGGCACTTTGCTCGGCTTCGTGGGTCTGATCATCGCCCTGCCGCTCACTACACTCTGCCTTTCCTATTATAAAAGATTCGTCCTCAACGAACACAATGATGTCGCTCCGGAAGAGGCAATCGAGGAGAAAATGGAGGAAGGAGATAAAAAGAAAGATAAAAAATAGCTCTTAAGCTTGCATTCTCAAAAATAAGCATTACATTTGCACCCGCATTGCGAAAGTAACCGCATGCTGATCCGCTAGCTCAGCAGGTAGAGCACATCCCTTTTAAGGATGGGGTCTTGGGTTCGAGCCCCAAGCGGATCACAAATCACGGATTTAGAGGGATACCGAAAGGTGTCCCTCTTTTTCGTTCTTATACATGCACTTGCGTTCCAATTCGTTGGTTTAGAGGGATTAATACCAATGTTTAACCCCGCGGCTAACGGGAATTAATGGGAACAAAAAAGACCTCTCGGGAAGGTTTTGTGATACAACATGTGTTACAGAAACAGGTGTGTGATACAAAAAATTGTGATACAAGCTTTCTCGCTGTTTTTCCATTTTTCCATAAACTCGAAAGCCGCATAAAAACGCTTTAATATGGTACGCGAAAGAGTTTCTGTTGTGTTTAACAGAAGAAAAACAGTTGAAAAATGTGGATTTGGCTATGTTGAAATCCAAATTTATTTGAGTCGCACAGGTCGTAAGTTCATTGGACTTGGTAAGTGCAGACCCAATGAGCTTAAAGACATGATTTCGTCATTAGAAGTACAGAATGAGCTAAAGCGCTGTAAAGACATCATTTCAGCAATGCTTTTGTTCGATGACGAAATGACAGTTCAGCAGTTTGAAAGTTATTACTTAAGTAAGAAGAAATCCAGAAGTAATAATTTCTACAAAGGGACAGATCAAGCGACAAACTTCATTATCTATCTGAAGGAGAGCATTGATAAGGAAAGGTTCA
>CAZIVE010000061.1:13210-16011 GCA_964542435.1 uncultured Parabacteroides sp. | reverse complement strand
GTCTCATAATTTAATGCTATTGTATGGAAGATGGTTCGGATAAGGGTAAAGAAGAGCAGGTTCATTTGAGCTATGATGATCTGCAGAATATTATGTCAAATATTGTCAGCTCCATTCCCCTTTACCTTTTCGTAAAGGATTCGGGAGATGACTTGAAATACATTTATTCCAGTCAAAAAATCAACGAATTGTATTCGAAAAAAGTGAAGAATCCTGTCGGTCATACGGATCAGGAATTGTTTGACGACAAGGAGATGGCGCTTCGCTTTCGGGATATGGACCAAGAGATCATCCGAAATGAACAGAAGAAGCAGTTTTTTGAGAAGGTAAAAGATAGCAAAGGCAATGTCCACACTAATATCACTGTAAAAGTACCTATCAAACGCAAGGACGGAGCTCCGTTGTTGCTGGGAATGTCCGTCGATTTGACCGAATTGTTGGAAAAGGAGGAGTCTCTGAGAATGGATAATCTTTCTCTTTCCATGGCTTGTCAGATGAGTGGTATCTTACCATGGAAACATGACGTTAAAAATGAAATAACGACTTTTAAATCGTCTTCCAATAAAGGCAGCTATTCTATAGAATTTAAGCGTGATGAGTTGTACCGTTATATTCATCCTGAAGATTTTGATGTATTCCTACGTGAGACAGATAAGGTGCATAAAGGTACTGCGGACGTTTGTGATTTCGAACTTCGTTGCTGTTACTTGGATGGAAAATACCATTGGTACAGTTTCCATGGACGTACCTACAAATGGGATGAACAGCGGAATCCGAGTGTCGTTATAGGAATCATGCGTGACATTTCGAATGAGAAAACGAACATCGAGAATCTCAATGCCCGTCGTTTAGCTGAAGAGAGCAATCGCATGAAGGATGCTTTCATTGCCAATATGAGTCATGAGATCCGTACGCCTCTGAATGCGATCATCGGCTTTTCGCAGCTACTTGCCGATTCGTCGGATGAAGAGCAACGGTGCGATTTCGCCAAGATCATCGAGAAAAACAATACGCTCCTATTGCGGATTGTGGATGACATTTTGAACATCTCACAACTGGAATCAGGCAATGCTGAATTGGAAGAAGCGCCTTTCCCAATGAACCAGTTGTTCGAGGATCTGCTTCCTGCCTATCTGTTCCGTGTCGAACCCGGCGTGAAATTGAATCTCGCGTTGCCAAATCAAGATTATATCTTCGTTTCGGACAGACCTCATTTCAAACAGTTGTTGAACAATCTGCTTTCCAATGCCACTAAGTTCACCGAGGAAGGCAGTATAACCTATGGCTATGAACCGCGTGCAGACGGCGTTTACGTATATGTCAAGGACACAGGCATCGGAATGCAGGTCAAGGCCATGGCTCATATTTTTGAACGTTTTGAAAAGATCGATCCCTTCAAACAGGGAACAGGTTTGGGACTCAGCATCTGCAAGATGATTGTGGATAAGCTGAATGGAAAGATAGGTGTGATGTCAACTCCCGGCGAAGGCTCAACCTTCTGGTTTGAGATTCCCGGAAAGATTTCGATGAAATGAGGACAAAAGAGTCAAAAGAGATGAGAAGGTTCTACTACATACTGCTTGTCATATTAGGAATTGCAAACGTTTCGTCTGCATCGGCTTCATCTGTGGATACCACGCATATGGCTCAACTTGTCAAAGAGATCATTGCCATGACCGCAACCAAGAATTATGCCGGAAAATCGTTGCAACTGTATAATGAAGCTCTCGCGGCGCACAATGAGAAATACAAGTTTGAGGCGTTGAAATCCCTTGCTCGTGTCTATTACCATGCCAATCCGGACAGTTTCTACAAATATTGTCCGCTTTATGAGATGTCCGCGCAAAAACTGAAAAATTACGAGGATGTTTATCGGGCAAAAGCCTGGTATGTCTATCAGCTGGTTACCGATAAGAGAATCAAAGAGGCATCCATCCGCCTCAATAAGATGCTCCAGGAAACAAAAGGTCTCAATAATCCGAGATATCATGAGATGGCGTTGCAGACGCTTGCCTATTTTTATAAACAAATCCATAAGGAGAAAGAATCTTATGCGCTGAGGGAAGATCTGTATGCCCAGATGGAAAAACGCAATGCGGATAAGTCCGCACAGCTCAATCTTCTGCGTGAATTGCTGGATGATTCTCAAACGGGTGAAAAGAAAATATACTATTTGAATAAACTCAAATTCTTTATCGACAACATGATAGAGCAGCATAAAGAAAGATACGACGAACAGTTGACGCTCTCTTTCTTGCAGTATTGCTATTATCGCAATCTGGGTGCTTACTATCTGGTTAATAAAAACGATCCTCAAAGAGCAAAACAAGAGCTCTTTAAGGCCGAATCTTCCGATCCTTCCGTTTCAGCCCGTAATATGCTGGTGCATGAATTACTAATGAAGACGTATGTCAAAATGGGCGATTACAAAAAAGCATTGGATGAAACCAGCTTGATGATGGCCTATTATAAAAATAATAAAGAGATATCGTCCATCATTCTCACGCTTAATAATCATAGCAATATTCTGCATAAACTGCATCGTTCCGATGAAGCATACGAAGCAAGGCTGTTGTATGAACACCTGAAGGACTCCGTCAACAATGAGAGCTACATGAAGGATCTTGCCAAGCTGCAGACCCAGCTTAAAGTCAACAAACTGGAGGTTGAGAACAAACAGGCCGAGTTGGAGGCTGCTCACTCACGTGCGTATGCTAACTATTATATGTGGGGCGCTTTGACATTGATCCTGGTCGTTTTCATTCTGGTCGTTCTGGTGGGTCACAGCCGGAAAGAGACAA
>CAZIVE010000061.1:0-13110 GCA_964542435.1 uncultured Parabacteroides sp. | reverse complement strand
GCCATGACCTTCTTCAACAAGCCTTGTGATATTCCTTCGCTCATGAATGAGTTGCATGGTATCTTTAAACTTCGTATGCCTGAAAATGTAGAATTGGCTTTGGAAGATTGTCCGCCTCTGACGCTCGTGATCGACAGAAATCGTCTGACTCAGGTAATCACCAATCTTTTCAATAACGCTACAAAACATACAATAAAGGGAAGAATTTCTTTTGGATATGATCAAAATGACGATAAAATACGTTTCTTTGTAAAAGACACTGGAGAAGGAATTCCTAAAGACAAAATAGACGTTATTTTTGATCAATACGTACAGTTAGGAAGCGGAACGAGCGGTGTCGGACTCGGACTTACAATTTGCAAAGGAATTGTTGAGCAGATGGGAGGAACGATTGGAGTGGACTCAATTTTTGGTGAAGGCTCGACATTCTGGTTTACGATTCCCGCGCAATAAAAGGATAAAACGTACAGATATGACGAGAGTTTTTCTGTTTGTGCTCATATTACAGTTATTCTTGAAATTCACAGCTTCTGCTGCTGTGAAGGGTGACACTCTACATATGGCACAAATGGAAAAGAAGATAACTGATAATATTCAGGCCGATAATTTCCTGGATGATTCCCAGCAGTTATTGAGAGAGGCCGTAGCTGCAGACAATGCCCATTATCGTACTTTTGCATTGGAATCGATCACGAGATTTTATTATATGAAGATTCCGGATAGCTTTTATCTCTATTATCATCGATTGGAAGCCAGTGTTTGGCAGGTAAAAGATTATCAGAACTTCTTCCGCTATAGAAGTTGGTATATCTATCAGTTGATTCACGATCAGAAGATGAAGCAGGCTTTGGCTGTGATCAATGAAGATACGAAAAGAGCCAAGGAAATGAAAAGGCCCGATTTCTTGGACGGTTCATTACAGAATCTGGCGCACTATTACAAAGCGCTGAAGATGAATAAGGAGAGTTTCAATCTATCCGAAAGTATTCTTGCCTCTATGGAAAAACGCCATGCCAAAGCAGAAGATCAGATCAACATGTTGCGGGAGATTCTTAACAACTGCCCTACTGATGACAAGCTGTTGCTTTATCTCTCCAAATTGAAAAATTTCATTGATGTAATGAGGAGAGACCATATTGAGAGTTATAGTAATCTTCTGACGCAAAAGTTCGTAGAATACAACTATTACAGAGTATATATCAATAGGTATCTCATGCCTCACAAAAGATATAAGGAGGCCAAAGAGGCTCTTGACTATCTGGTAAAGATAGATCCCAGTCGTTTCGCTCACGATCTGCAGTCTCAGGATATTTGGGTCGACTACTATGTTGCCGTCGGAGACAACATGAAGGCGCTTGAGATGAATGATCAGATGTTGGAGATCGCCAAGAGCAGACAAGAGGCAATCGCTACGGAGACTATTCTAGACAGACGCGCTACTCTCTTTTATAAAATGGGCCGTAATAAAGAGGCTTACGAGACCAGTCGGCTTTTTATTCAGGTCCATGATTCCCTCAACAGCGATTCCTATAACAAGGATCTGGCAACTTTGCGTACGCAGTTGGATTTGGATAAACTGGAAATGCAGAATAAACAGGTTGAGTTGGAACAGACACGTTCACATGCATTTATCAATTATCTGATGTGGGGTGGCGTGACCTTGATACTGGTTATTCTGATATTGGTCAATATAGTTCGTTACAGCAGGAAGGAGACTCGTCGAGTGAAAGAGGAAAAACTCCGTGCGGATGAAGAGGCTCAAAAGAAACTGGCTTTCTTTGCCGATATGAATCATGAGATTCGAACTCCTTTGAATGCCATCGACGGCTTCTCTCAGTTGCTCGTAGAGGAAAATGATCCGGAAATGCGTCGCCAGCAGTATGAAGTGATTCATAATAGTAATGAGATGTTGCAGCGGCTGATTGCCGAAGTGCTCGACGTCTCGAAGCTGGAAGCTCATTCCATGACCTTCTTCAATAAACCTTGTGACGTTCCTTCGCTCATGAAGGAGCTTGAATCCTTCTTTAAGATGCATGTTCCGGAAGGAGTGGAATTGATCCTTCGAGAGTGTGCTCCGCTGACGCTTGTAACCGACCGCAATCGTCTGACGCAGGTCATCACCAATCTCTTCAACAATGCTGTCAAGCACACGAAGCTGGGAAGCATCACCTTCGGTTACGATCTGTCGGGTGAGAACGTGAAGTTTTATGTGCAGGACACAGGTGAAGGCATTCCGGCGGATAAGGTGGACGACATCTTTAATCAGTATGTTCAGCTTGGCAGCAACACGAGTGGAGTAGGTCTCGGATTGACGATCTGTAAAGGCATTGTGAAGCAGATGGGTGGAAAAATCGGTGTCGATTCCGTTTTGGGCAAAGGTTCTACCTTCTGGTTCGTGATTCCGACAAAATATAAGGAGACTATTGAATGAGAAGAGCCATCATCTTTCTGATATTCTCAATTCTTGCCTTGACTTTGCAGGCAACTACAATGAGTAACGACACGATACGCATGTCTGAAATGTCTAAAAGGATTCTCCTCGTTGCCTCTTCAAAGGAATATCCGGTTGAAGCCGTCGACTTGCTCAAAGAGGCCAATGCCGTGAAAGATGATCATTTCCGCGCCATCGCCTATAAAGCGTTTGCTAGTTACTATTATATTCTGAATCCGGACAGTTTCTACTATTTTTATCAGAAACTGGAACCGCTTTTATTGAAGCAGAAGAGCTATGATGATTATTTTCTCACGCGGAGCTGGTATATTTATCAGTTGATACAGGATCAGAAACTCAAGGAGGCTCTTTCTGTGATCAATGATGAAATCAAAATGGCTAAGTCGTTGAAGAATCAGGATTATCTGGATTCGTCTCTTCAGAATTTGGCTCATTATTATCTATCTGTCAAGATGGAGAAGGAGAGTTTCACTCTTCTTGAAAATGTCCTGGCTTCGATGGAAAAGCGTAAGGCATCTCCGGAAAAACAGATCAATCTTATCCGCGAGATACTGAACTATTCAGAGAATGACAAGCTTCTGCTTTATCTCAATAAACTGAAGAGGTTTATAGATACCATGGAAAGTAATCACATCGTGAGTTACAGTCCTCTTTTGACCTATTCTTACATGCGGATTTTCTATGACCGGATTCTCGTCCGCAAATATCTGTTTCCTCAGAAGAAATACAAAGAGGCAGAGTTGGCTCTTCAAGATATCATGAAGACGGATTACAAACGTGCTTCCAACGATATGCAGATCATGAATCTCTGGTATGACTATTACATTCTGATTGACGATAAGAAGAATGCGCTGGCGATGAGCGATCAGATGATCCTGAATGCCAAAGATGTCAGGAAGGAGGCAAGTTCTTTGGCGGTTATCTTGAAAAAACGGGCCAATCTCCTTTTTGATATGGATAAGACAAAGGAGGCATTCGTGACTTATCGTCAATATGTGGAACTGCACGACTCGCTCAACAGTGAATCCTATAACAAGGATCTTGCAACGCTCCGTTCTCAATTGGAATTGAATCAACTGGAGGTGGAGAACAAACAGGCGGAACTGAAGGCTACGCGTTCTCAGGCCTATGTCAATTACATGCTGTGGGCAGGCGTTACGCTGATTCTTGTCATCATCATACTGGTCAATCTGGTTCATTATAGTCGTAAGGAGACGAAACGTGTTAACGAAGAGCGCAAACGAGAGGAGGAGGAAACGCAACGCAAACTGGCTTTCTATGCCAATATGAATCATGAGATCCGAACGCCACTGAATGCCATTGACGGTTTTTCGCAGCTGATCGTAGAGGAAGAGGAGAAGGAAGCGCGCCACCAGTATTATGAAATCATTCACAACAGCAACGAACTTTTGCAGAGACTTGTCTCGGAAGTGCTCGATGTCTCGAAACTGGAAGCACATTCCATGACCTTCTTCAATAAATCTTGCGACATGCCTCCGCTTATGAAGGAGCTTGAATCCTTCTTCAAGATGCGTGTCCCGGAAGGCGTGGAACTGATTCTTTGTGAGTGTGCTCCGTTGACGATGGTCATCGATCGAAATCGTCTGACACAGGTCATCACGAACCTCTTCAACAATGCCGTCAAGCATACAAAGGTGGGAAGCATCACCTTCGGCTACGAACCACTGGGCGAGAATGTAAAGTTTTATGTGCAGGATACAGGAGAAGGAATTCCAGCCGATAAACTGGATGCTGTTTTTGCGCAGTATGTCCAGCTCGGAAGCGGCACAAGCGGCGTAGGACTTGGATTGACAATCTGCAAGGGCATCATAGAGCAGATGGGTGGGAAGATCGGCGTAGATTCTGTTTTAGGGAAAGGTTCGACCTTCTGGTTTGTGGTTCCGATTATTCAAGGTAATGCAGATGTGACGTCATGAAAAAAAACGTTTTGCTGCTGTTACTACTGTTTTCCTTCTTCCCATGGGCTTCTGCACTTGTGAAGAATGATACGGTATATATGGCAAAACTGAGATATTATATTTTAGCGAATATACATGCAAGAAATTTTATCGATGAGGCCCAGATGCTATATAAAGAGTCTTGCGTCTCCCAAAACGAACCGTATCGTATCCGTGCTTTGATGTATCTTTCGCGTTACTATTATTTTAGCATTCCCGATAGTTTCTATCATTATTATGGTCAATTGCAGTCGTCAGTGTTACGGCAGAATAATTATGATGACTATTATCTCATCCGAAACTGGTATATCTTTCAATTGATTCATGATCAGAAAGTCAAGCAGGCAAAGGCTGAAATCGACAAGGACATGGCTTTGGCCAAGAAACTGAAGAATAAGGATTATGAAGATGCTGCGCGACTGAATCTGGCATTGTATTACAACTCGATTAAAATGAACGATGAAGGCTTTCAGCTGCTGGAGAATATTCTGGCAGAGATGGAAGCGCGTAACGCCTCACCTGAGAATCAGATCAATGTCCTCCGCGAACTTTTGCGAAATGCAAGCAGTGATGAGAAACTGATGAAATATCTTCATAAGCTGAAAAGTTTCGCAGTTGAGATGAGAAAGAAGCATATAGAGCGTTATAGCGACCTCATCAGCTATGCTTATGTAGAATACACGTACGATCGGAGTTTGATTTCAGAATACCTGATGCCTCATAAGATGTATAAAGAGGCAAAAACGGCATTGGATGATTTAGTGAAAGTTGATTCGGGTCGTGCTGCTCAGGATTTGCTGATGCAGGAGCAGTTGTTTGACTACTATGATCAAACCGGTCACAAAGAGAAAGCATTGGAACTCAGTAACAGCATGCTGAAAATCTCGGATCTGAGGAAAGAGGCTACGCGTCAGGAGGTCATTTTAAAGAAACGCAGCCGGCTTCTTTTTGATTTGAATCGATACAAAGAGGCTTATTTGGAATATGATCAGTATGTTAAAGTCCACGATTCTCTCGATAATGCTTCCTATAAAAAAGATCTGGTGACACTACGGTCGCAATTGGAACTGAATCAACTGGAGATTCAGAATAAACAAGCTGCACTCAAAGTGACTTACATGATGTGGGGCGCAGTCTCTCTTCTTTTTGTCATCATCATTCTGATTGTCGTGATCCGCCAAAACAAGAAAAATGCGAGGAGGGCTGAAGAACAGGAAAAAAGAGAAGTGGAAGAATCTCGCCGCAAGCTGGCTTTCTTTGCCAATATGAACCATGAGATCCGGACGCCATTGAATGCCATCGACGGCTTCTCTCAGTTGCTTGTAGAGGAGAATGATCCGGAAATGCGTCGCCAGCAGTATGAAGTGATCCATAATAGCAATGAGATGCTGCAGCGATTGATTGCTGAAGTGCTCGATGTCTCGAAGTTGGAGGCACATTCCATGACCTTCTTCAACAAACCTTGTGATCTTCAGGCTTTGATGACGGAACTGCATTCTGTCTTCAAACTTCAGATGCCTGAGCATGTGGAGCTGATACTTCGAGAATGCAAACCTCTAACGATAGAAATAGACCGTAACCGTCTGACGCAGGTCATCACGAATCTGTTCAACAATGCTGTCAAGCACACGATGGAAGGAAGCATTCGTTTCGGTTATGAAAATCTGGATGATACGGTGCGTTTCTTTGTCGAAGATACAGGCGAAGGAATCCCTGAAGATAAAAAAGATGCCATTTTCGATAAGTACGTCCAGCTTGGAAGCGGCACAAGCGGTGTTGGTCTTGGCTTGAGTATCTGTCAGGGTATCGTTGAGCAGATGGGCGGAAAGATTGGCGTCGATTCCGTCTTTGGAAAAGGATCGACCTTTTGGTTTGTGGTTCCGATCACGAAGATGTCTTAACCCAAATCGTTCATTAGAAAATACAACGTAGAAAGCTTCCTGTAGAATTGCAACGACTTTTGAATGTCATAAATATCGTTTTATTCCACGAAAAGCATGAAATCATTCTAACGATAGATAAGTCTTTGCTATCGATGTATCATCTTCCTTCTTCCTTTTTCTAGGACAAGAATCTTTTTGTTCTGAAAAATCTATATCTTTGCTATCGCAATGAGGAGCGAATCGGGAATAGGAAAGGATTCGGCGTTTCCTTCTCAGCTATACAATCGAAGGAAGTTGAACCATAAATTATAATGTCAATGAAAAAGTCTTTTGTGTTATTTGGTCTTTCAATTCTTTTGGCTGCTTGTGGTGGTAAAAAAGAACAGGCAGCGGCTGACTATGTAGCTGATCTTGATTTCAAGCAGCCTGTGAATCTCATCTTCGATACCGATCTGGGACCGGATTATGACGATGCCGGTGCGATGGCCATTATGCATGCTTTGGCTGACAGCGGTCAGGTTAATATCCTTGCCGTTACCGCGTCCAATGCAGATGAGAATGTCGTTCCATGCATCGAGGCCATCAATGCTTATTACGGCCGCCCCAATATTCCTGTTGGAGCCGTCAAGAGTGAAGGCGCTGTTTCTTTGACCGATAATCACAAGACCAAATGGCCGGCAATGATCGCTGCGAAATACCAGCATCCGACAGCCAAGACGAGCGACGCTCCCGATGCTGTGGGTCTGATGCGTAAGATTCTTGCAGCAGCTCCCGACAGCAGCGTCACCATCTGCACCACTGGATTTTTCACCAATACATACAATCTTCTTTATTCCGATTCCGACCAGTACAGTCCTCTGTTTGGTAAGGAGCTGATCGCAAAAAAGGTAAAACGCCTCGTTTGTATGGCTGGACAGATGCCGAAAGGACATGAGTTCAATGTTTACAGCGATGTACGTTCCGCTCGTTACGTCACCAATGAATGGCCCACGGAGATCATCTTCAGCGGCTTTGAGATCGGAGCAAAGATTTTGACCGGAAAACAGCTGGCTGCCATGAATGCCACGAACAATCCTGTTCAGGATATCTACAAATCCTGTCTGGCAGAAGGCGAGCCCAATGGTCATCAGAGTTGGGACATTACCGCACTTTGGGTTGCAGTCAAAGGAATCCGTCCCTATTTCGATGGTGAACGCGGAACCTTCCGTGTAACCGATCTTCAGGGAAACAACAACTGGATCATCGATGGCAGCTGGACGCATTATCGTCTGCTTCCGAAGATGTCAGCAGCTGATCTCTCCACGTTGTTCGAGAAATATATGATGCAAAAGCCTAAAGGAAAATAATTCTTTAAGAATTAATCGATAGAATTGCGGCATGCTACAGTCATTTCCATTGTAGCATGCCGTTTTTTATAGTAAAAAAACAGTACTTTTGCAGAGAAAGGAACAAACATGAAAGACGAAGACGATGTATTCCGTAAATTCCACGATTCGTTCAGCCGGACGAATGGGCATTTTCATATTCTGGAACAACGTGTTCCAGTGGAAGTGCAGATGAGCTATTTCAAGTTCTCCGAAAACCTTCGCAAGGAAAACAATCCGCCTCGTCCTTTGAATGATGAACAATGCCTGCAGAACTATGCGATTCTGAAGCTGGAGACAACCTCTGCAGAAGAAAAGAAGGCGCTGCTGTCTACTTTAGCCACATCCAAGAATGTGAAGGCCTATCGACTGCTCGAACAGTATGTGAAAGAGCCGGATCCGGAAGTCGCTTCATGGGGCTATATGGCTTTGATGGAAAGTCGCATCTCCTTGGAGTCAGAGTTTACAGACGAGCGTCAGGTCTATATCTCGACAGGATTGGGAGGCAAAGACGACAAGCTACGTTTTTATGCGCTGCTGCTCTCTACCGACAACCAGCCTTTTAAAGAGTATCAGACGAAGATGATCGAGCAGGAGCTGCCGTTTGCTTTCAAGGAAGCCGGTTGGGAACTGGAAAAGCTTCATTTGGCAGACGGTTATGTGGAAGCAGTTTTTCTTCTTCCTGTAAAAGCGGAAATCAAGGAGGTTTTTGATCATCTGATCACGGAATGCAATCAGTATGGTAATTTCCTTTCGCCAGTTTATTCCATTACAAACATCAAAGAATATTCCGAAGAGGAGATTCAAAAAGCTATCCAACAAAATGGGGACAGTAAATCAAGTCATTAAATACGGAATTGTAGGCGTTCTTAATACGATCATTTCTCTGGCTGTTATCTGGGTGATGATGAAAGTGTTCGGCTGTCGTGAAGGATTGTCCAACATCAGTGGCTACATCGCCGGCATCATCAATAGTTTTCTTTGGAACAAACAGTGGACATTCAGAGAGAATCAGACAGATTGGGGCAAAAGCGCCCTCCGTTTCCTGATCGCCTTTGGCATCTGTTACGCACTGCAGTGGTCTTTGGTGCTCTTCCTCAATCATATGACACAGAACCTTTATGACCATTACTACAATCACCTGATTGGTATGGTCTTCTATACGATTGTTAACTTTATCTTTAATAAGTTCTATGCTTTTAAAGCTTGAAATATCATGAAAAAGGTTTCCGTCATCATCCCTTGTTTCAATGAAGAAGCGGTAATAGAAGAATCGTTTCGCCGCACGTATGAGGTCATTTCTTCTCTCCCTAATCCTGCCGAAATCATCTATATTAATGATGGCAGCAGCGACAGGACGCGAGAACTGCTTGATAAGATCGCTGCCGAGCATGACAATGTCAAGGTATTGCATTTTTCACGCAATTTCGGGCATCAGCCGGCGGTCACAGCAGGTATCAATTATTGCGATGCCGATTATTCTGTCATCATGGATGCCGATCTGCAGGATCCTCCCGAGCTGATTCCTCAAATGATAGAATTGGCAGAGAAGGAGCGGGCCAACGTTGTCTATTGTGTGCGGAAATCGCGCAGTGGCGAGAGTTTCTTCAAGAAACTGACGGCAAAGATGTTCTACCGTCTGCTCAATTATATGAGCGAGGTGCACTTTCCGTTGGATACCGGAGATTTCAGATTGATGGATCGAAAGGTGATGGATCAGTTTGACCGCTTCCACGAACATGGCAAGTACATCCGTGGTGTCATCAGCTGGGTCGGTTTCAATCAGGTCCCGTTCTATTACGAACGCGAAGCGCGTGCAGCAGGTGAGACAAAATACCCATTCAGTAAGATGCTCAAGTTCGCTTCGACGGCTATGCTCTATTTCTCTGTCAAGCCGCTTCGTCTGGCTATCAGTATGGGATTCCTCTGTGTCATAGTCGGCATCGTGCTGGCTGCTTGGTTTACACTGGGCAAGATCTATGGTTTCAGCAATGCGGAGACAGGATGGACTTCCATCATGACTTCGATCATCTTCTTCGGTGGAGTACAGCTTTTAACGGTGGGCGTATTGGGCCAATACATCGGTATCATTTTCGATGAGATTAAGAATCGTCCCGAATACATCATTGACGAAAAGCGCAACTTTGGTGAGGAAAAGGGAAACGATAGCAAATGATCTGCCTTTCGCAATATCTTGTCTTTTTTTTCTCCCGATGAAGCTCTTATTGTTCGATCTTTGGAAAGAATGTTTAAAAAGTGTTATTCTCATTCTTTCTATTAAAAAAGTTGAAAGATTGAATAAAAAGTTTTTTTAATTTTGCCAATGTGTATTCTAAGGACCAATTTTTTAATTCAATATTCATTATAAAAAATATCTACCATGAAGGAAAACACTAAAAGCGGCATCAGCCGTAGAGAGTTTTTAGGCCTTTCCGCATTAGGATTGGCAAGTTTGACCATTCTGCCAAGTTGGAAAATGGATGATGTTAAAGTCGCACCAAGCGATCGAGTTGTACTCGGCTTCATCGGATTAGGCCAACAAGCACTTTCCGATTTCAAAGGTTTTGCAGGATGCCCCGGCGTTCAGGTTGCAGCATGCTGTGATGTGGATACTATGAAGACAGAACGTTTCAGACGTCGCGCTGCCGCTTGGCAAGAGTCAAAAGGCATGACACAGCGTTGTGACAAGTATGAATTTATGGAAGATCTGCTCGAACGTAAGGATATCGATGCAGTGGAAGTAGCTACTCCAGACCATTGGCATGCATTGGCTACCATCTATGCTTGCCAGGCAGGTAAGGATGTTTATTGCCAGAAACCTTTGTCATATACCGTAACGGAAGCTTTGGCTATGGCTCATGCTGTTCGCGCTAACAATCGCGTACTGCAGGTTGGCAGTCAGCAGCGTTCAAGCAAAGAGTTCCAGAAAGCTATCGAACTCTGCCAGACCGGTGCTATCGGACACATCGAGAAGATCTTTGCAAAGGTCGGCGATGCTCCTACGCCTTATACACTTCCCGAACAGGCTATTCCAGACAATTTGAACTTCAATCTTTGGATGGGTCCGTTGAATGATCCGAAGATCCATTATAATTCTGATATCTGCCCGGTTATCTCACTTGATCCGGAACAGAATGAGAAACTTTGGGGTGCTTGGCGTTGGTATCGCGAACTCGGAAACGGTTATACAGCTGACTGGGGTGCTCACATGTTTGATATTGCACAGGCTGCTATCGGCATGGACGGTTCAGGTCCTGTTGAATTCATTCCTAAGGGATACAATGGCACACAATATACAACCATGAAATATGCCAACGGCATTGTCATGACAGAACAGCCTTACCTGGAAGACAACGATACAGCTCAGGGCATCAAGTTCACTGGTGACAAGGGTTGGATTGAAGTAGCTCGTGGTTATCTGGCATGCTCAGATGCATCTAAGGTTCCTGCTGAATTGGCTGGTCAACGTCCATTGAGCAAGGAAGAGATGAAGAAGAAGATGGAAGAATTCATGAAGATGCAGGCAGCTCGCAGCAAGAATCCGAAGGGTGGAATGGCTGGTAATTATGAGACCAATGCTCCTCACATGCAGAACTTCATCGACTGTGTTCGTTCTCGCAAGAATCCGATCGCTCCGGTTGAGGTTGGTTGCAGCACTGCAGTTCTTTGCAGCATCAGCAACATCGCCAATGAGCTCGGCCGTCCGGTTAAATGGAATCCTGCTACTTTGTCATTCGGTGATGATAACGAAGCTCGCAACCATCGTCTGTATTGGTATAAGTATCGTGGATCTTATACACTTCCCTATTGTGAAAAAAGATAATTAATCATTTTATAGTAAAGAAATGAGTACAAGAAGAGATTTTTTAAAAAACATGTCTATGGCTGCTGCCGCTGGTTTACTGGTTGGCAAAGCCGGATCTGCCAGTGCTGCCAACTCTGTTTCAGAAATGGCTCCAGCTCCAACAGCATCTAAGATCATCGGTCTCCAGACCTATTCATTGGGAAAAGAATTTTCCGGTGATATCGCTGCCGTTCTGAAGAAGGTGAAAGCTATCGGTTATACAGATCTTGAACTTGCTGGTTACAACAACGGAAAGATCGGTCAGACAGATTTGATGGAGTTCAAGAAGATGGCAGAAGCTGCCGGCTTGAAGATTGTCAGCTCACATGTCAGCTATGTAAATCCAGCTGCTAAAAACTTCTTTGATAATGTCTATACAAAAGACATGATTCCTGGAGCTTTGGAGTTTTGGAAGAAAACAGCAGACGATCATGCAAAGTTAGGTTGCACGATGCTCGTTCAGCCTATGATGCCTACGATCAAGAGCCATGAAGATGCAGCTGTTGTCTGCGACGTATTCAACCAGGTTGGTGACGTTGTTAAAGCAGCCGGTATTCCTATGGGCTTCGGTTATCATAACCACAACATGGAATTCCAGCGTGTCGTTAAACCGGAAGATGCTGAAAAGGCAAAGAGCGGCAATCCGTTCATGAAAGTAGGAGATCAGATTTATGACCTTCTCCTTGCCGGAACAGATCCTTCAAAATTATTCTTCGAAATGGACGTTTATTGGACTGTCATGGGACAGAACGATCCTGTTGAATACATGAAGAAGAATCCGACTCGTATCAAAGCGTTGCACATCAAGGACCGTTCCGTTCTTGGACAGAGCGGTATGATGAACTTCGAACAGATCTTCAAACAGATGTACGCAAATGGTATCAAGCACTACTTCGTAGAATTGGAGAACATGCCTGACGGTCGTACGCAGTTTGTTGGTTGTGAGGAAAGCGCTAAGTATCTGCTGAAAGCTCCGTTTGTAAAATAGAGATTTTCTGATATAAATGTTTAAAGCCTTGGGTTTTCGGATCCAAGGCTTTTTTGTGTCCCCTAATCGAACTTGGCAAAACTCCTGACGACATATTTCCTTCCCAAGATTCTCTTTGAACTTTCGCCATGGTTTGATTCCTTCTTCATCTTTTTCTGAAGCGAAAGTGTCAAAGTGTCAAAGTGTCAATAGTGCCACCTGTGTTTTCTGCATTTGCGATCCGTTTTCGGCATGGCTCTTGTGTTCTTCTTCTCTTTTTTCTGAAGCGAAAGTGTCAAAGTGTCAAAGTGTCAATAGTGTCACCTGTGTTTTCTGCATTTGCGATCCGCTTTCGGCATGGCTCATGTGTTCTTCTTCTCTTTTTTTTGAAGCGAAAGTGTCAAAGTGCCAAAGTGTCAAAGTGTCAATAGTGCCAAGCGTGTATTTTGTTTTTGTGCTCTGGTTTCTGTTTCGTCATTCCTTTCATTTGTTTTTTTTTTCTTTTTCCTTTTCTTTTTTGTTCTATTCTTTATATACTGAACTTTGTGCGTGCTTCCCTATTATTTATTCTATATATTATTATTATATATAATATATATATATTATAGTATATATAAAGAATGAATAAGAACACAAAAAATG